>JBHJOS010000050.1:0-113608 GCA_050329415.1 Kineosporiaceae bacterium | reverse complement strand
ACCACCATCGTCGACGGTGCGGGCGAGAAGGACGCGATCGACGGCCGGGTCAACCAGATCCGGGCCGAGATCGAGAACAGCGACTCCGACTACGACCGCGAGAAGCTGCAGGAGCGCCTAGCGCGCCTGGCCGGCGGCGTCGCGGTCATCAAGGCGGGCGCGGCCACCGAGGTCGAGCTCAAGGAGCGCAAGCACCGCATCGAGGACGCCGTCCGCAACGCCAAGGCCGCGGTCGAGGAGGGCATCGTCTCCGGTGGCGGGGTGGCTCTGCTCAACGCGGGGCTCAAGGCCTTCGAGAGCCTGAAGCTCGAGGGTGACGAGGCCACCGGCGCCAACATCGTCAAGGTCGCGCTGGAGGCACCGCTCAAGCAGATCGCGATCAACGCGGGCCTCGAGGGCGGGGTCGTGGCCGAGAAGGTCAGGAACCTGCCCGCGGGTCAGGGCCTCAACGCGGCCACTGGCGAGTACGTCGACATGATGGCGGCGGGCATCGTCGAGCCGGCCAAGGTCACCCGTTCCGCGCTGCAGAACGCGGCGTCGATCGCGGCCCTCTTCCTCACGACCGAGGCCGTGGTGGCCGACCGGCCGGAGAAGGAGAAGGCCGGCGCCGGCGCCGGCGGTGGCGGCATGGGCGACATGGACTTCTGAGTCCACCTCACCACCTGCATCACACGCGAAGGCCCTCGTACCCATCGGGTACGGGGGCCTTCCGTCGCTGCCCCGGGAGGTCTGCCGCTCGGGCGGCTCAGTCGGGGGCGAGCCGGCGAAGTCGGCGCTGCTCCTCGAAGATGAGGGGACGCAGCCGGTCACCGACCACACCCGGGTCGTCGAAGGCGATGACCGCGGTGGACGTCCCCTCGTCCTCGGCGGGCTCCGACGACAGCACCGACCCCAGGCACTCCACCGGGGTGTCCGCCACCCCCAGCACCACGCGGACGGCGGCACCGCCGGGCAGCCGGTCGCCTTGGAGGACGCAGGCGACACCGCCCTCGCCGATGTTCCGGGTGAGGCCCAGCAGGGCGGGTTGCGGCGGCGGGTCCTCGGCGCCGGGGGGCCGGTCGTCCGGTGGGAGCCGGACCACGGCCAGCGGCACCGCCCACTCGACGCGGACGAACCGCCGACGCTGCCGGCGGACCGCGCCGCCGAGCTGGTCGAGGACCCAGTACCGGGCCTCGTGCTGCCCGCGCTCGACGCCGGTGAACCGCACAGGGACGGACCACAGGCCCCGTGTCGACGTCCACTCCAGGGCGCAGTCGCTCCCGCGCTCCGGCTGGCGGGCCTCGGCGCTGTTCGCCGGAGCGGCGACCAGGTACTGGGATCCGCGACGCACCTCACGCACGTCCTCCAGCCGGGTCGTGAGCCGGCTCGGCTGGTCGTCCCCCGGCAGCGGGTAGGCGACCTGGACGCGGCCGTTGACACGGGGGGCCTTCACGCCCACGGCAGCCGACTCTGGCTCTCGCCCCACGCATCACCTCCTGGCACGCCCTCGGGACCCGGCGGGCCGCCACCGTCACCATCGGCCGATCACGGCCGCGGATTGAGCGCCGGGCAGGTGGGGCGGCACGCGGAGCCGCGGCGGAATTCGTTGCCGGTTCGCCCGTCGTTCACGTCCGCGTCACCTGCGCCGGGGACACAGGTGGCGTGACCGACGACGATGCCCAGCACTGCCACCACGACCACCATCCGTTCGGCCGGCGGACTGTCCTGCCTCGGGTCGACGGCCTGGCCATCGACCGGGCTGTCGGCCGGCGCAGCGTGCTGGCGGGCGGCATGGGCGGCCTGCTGCTCGCCGCCCTGCCGCTCGGGTCCTCCGGCGCGTGGGCGACGCCCCTCTCCGCGGCGGCCGCCACCGGCGAACCCACCGCCGAGGGGGCGGCGCGGACGTCGGCCCTGTTCCCCGGCGTCACGCTGGTCCACGGCGACCTGCACAACCACACCCTGCTCTCGGACGGCGACGGGGACCCCGCGCTGGCCTTCGAGTCCATGCGCGACGCCGGGCTCGACGTCGCTGCCCTGACCGACCACACGGTGGTGCCGCAGAGGTTCCGGGACGCCCTCGGCGACGCCCTGCCGCCCGAGACCGAGCCGTTCCTCGGGCTCGATGACGCCGAGTGGGCTCTGACCGGCCGGTTGGCCGACGCGGCCGACGCTCCCGGCGCCTTCACGGCGATCCGGGGCTTCGAGTGGTCCGGCCCCATCGTCGGCCATGTCAACGTGTGGTTCACGCAGCGCTACCGTGCCTTGACCCTGGTGGACGCGGGCCGGATGGACGGCCTGTACCGCTGGCTGGCCCGGCCCGATCGGTGGTGGCTGGAAGGTGGGGCCGACGGCATCTTCGGGTTCAACCACCCGGGCCGGGAGCCGGGCCGGTTCCAGGAGTTCCGGCCCGAGCCCGGGCTGGTCGAGCGGATGGTCTCCCTCGAGCTGTTCAACCGCCGCGACGACTACCTGTTCCGCGGCGTGGCCGAGGGCAGGACGTCGCCCCTCGTGGCCTGCCTGCGGGCGGGGTGGCGGCCGGGGATCCTCGGGGTCACCGACGAACACGGCACCGACTGGGGAGTCCCGGAGGGCAAGGGACGGGCCGGGCTGTGGGTGGCGGCCAACACCCGGGTCGGGGTCCGGGAGGCGATGACGGCGCGCCGGTTCTTCGCCACCCGCGAGAGCGGCCTGCGGGTGGCCGCGACCGCGGACGGGGTCCCGTACGGCGGGACGGTGCGCGTCTCCCGCGGGGAGGTGCTCGTCGACCTCGACGTCGACCGCGGGCCGGTGTGGCAGGGCAGGCCGCTGGAGGCGCAGGTGCTCGCCGACGGCCCGGTCGTGCCCGAGGTGCTCGCCGTGGAGCCCGTGGTGGCTGGCGTGCCGGCCCGATTCCGGGTGCCGGTCGACGGGGCGGCTGACCGCTGGCTCGTGATCCGCGTCGCCGATCCGGCCGAGCCCAGCGATGCGCCGGGGCCGGCCGGGCACCCCGCGAACAACCGCGCGGTGGCGTACACCAGCCCGTGGTACCTGACCTGAGCCGCCCGCAGCCTGTGGACAGCCCCGGCGGCGCTCCCGGCCGTCCGCCTACGTTCCTCTGGTCGACCGTCGTCGTGGCGGACGGGCGGGGAGAGGGATGGCGCGGGCGCAGCAGTGGGACCTGTACTCGAAGATCGTCGTAGGAGCCGCGCTCGGCGAGACGCTCCGGTACGCGGGCGTGGACGTCGAGGCGTCCTCTCTCGACCCGCGCCCCGTCGAGCTGCCCGCCACCGCTCGCCAGGCCGACCTGCTGTTCGCCTCGCAAGACCGGGCCACCGTGGTGCAGGTGGAGATCCAGCACCGTCCCGACCCGCGGATCGGTCTGCGGATGCTGGGGTACGCGGCGAGGATCGCCGAGGATCCTGCGTACCGCGACCGGGTCCGCCGCCTCGAGCAGGTCGTGGTCCAGGTCACCGGCCGGCGGCGGATGGACCCGACGTTCCGGCTGGGCGCCCTGTCGAACGCGTGCCGCCTGGTCCACGTCCCCTCGATCCCGGTCGCGGACCTGTTGGGCAGCGCCGAGCTGGCACCGTTCGCCATGGTCGGCGGAGGGATGAGGGCGGTCGACCAGATGGTCGACCGGATCTCCGGGGTGGAGCCGCCGGCCCTGCGGGCCTCGATGCTGGCTCTGGCCATGGGCCTGGCGCCGGGCGCCAGCGGTGTCATCATGGAGCGGTTGAGGAGGGACCAGATGACTGACGTCATCACCGAGCTGCGCAAGACCGACTGGGGCCGAGGTCTCATCGCCGAAGGCCGTGAGGAAGGCCGTGAGGAAGGTCGGCTCACCGCGGTCGTCCAAGTCCTCTCCGCCCGCTTCCCGGGTGCCGAGCTGCCCGTGGTCGACCAGGCGGCCCGGCGTCTCGTCCGCCGGTTCGGCGACCGGGCGGTCCGGGCCGCCCTCGATCACGAAGGGGAACTCGGGTCGGTCTGACCACCGGTGGGTCGCGCCGGTGAACCGGGTGGGCGCGGTGGGCGTATCAGGTGCGTCCACCGAACGACCCCGGAAGGATTCGCCATGCGACGCTCGACCCCCGCCCGTGCCGTCCGGCCGGTTCTCGCGGCAGCCGCCCTGTCACTGTCCGCCGCCCTCGTCGGCTGTGGTGGCGTCGGCTACGCCGATGCCACCACAGCCGAGCTGCCGGAGCCGTCCGCCGGCACCACCTCCGGAAGCCCCCAGCCCGAGGCCGTCGGCCCCGCGCTCGCGGTCCGTGAGGCCGATGGCGTCGGTGAAGTGGCCGTGGACGCGGCCGGCTTCACGCTCTACCGCTTCGACTCCGACACCGCCGACCCGCCGACCAGCGCGTGCAGTGGGGACTGCGCCGAGGTGTGGCCGCCCGCCACCGTCGAGGACGCCTCCGGCCTCGCCGCCGAGGGCATCGACCCCGACCTGCTGGGCACCCTCACCCGCGGCGACGGCAGCCTGCAGGTCACTCTGGCAGGCTGGCCGCTGTACCGGTACGCCGAGGACGGCGCTCCCGGCGACGCGCTGGGCCACGGGGTGGGCGGGACCTGGTTCGCCGCCACCGCGACCGGTGAGCGGGCGGCCGCCCCCGGGCCGGAGGAGCCTGCTGCCGAGACGTCCGACGGGGACTGGTACGACTACTGACACCCCCGGCTTGCCGCCCCTCGATCCCGTTCGCTCATGTCCATCGTCGTCGTCCCGGAGGTCGCCACGATGCCCCTCGTCGCGTCGTGGCGTCCCTGGCGCCGCCAGGCCGGATCCCCGGACTCCTCCGATCCCGGAGATCAGCTGGTCGCTCAGCTCTACCGCGAGCACGGCGGCGCCCTCGTCGGCTACGCCACCCGGCTCACCGGCGACCGCCACGCCGCCGAGGACATCGTCCAGGAGGCGCTCGTCCGCGCCTGGCGGCACCGCAACGACCTGTCCGCGGACCGGGGCTCGATCCGGAGCTGGCTCTTCACCGTGGTCCGCAACATCACGGTCGACCGGGCGCGTGCTCAGGCACGTCGTCCCGTCGAGGCGGGCGCGGACGTCCTGGAGGTCGCCGATCGACCCGCTTCGGGGGCGGTGGAGGAGGCCCAGCACGTCGTCGACCAGGTCGTGCTCCGCCAGTCGCTGGCCCGACTCACCCCCGAGCACCGGCAGGTGCTGGCGCTGGTCCAGCTCGCCGGGCTCTCCGTCGCCGAGGCGGCCGAGCACCTCGGGGTCCCGCCCGGGACCGTCAAGTCCCGGACCTACTACGCGCTCAAGGCGCTTCGCCTGGCGTACGAGGAGAT
This sequence comes from Kineosporiaceae bacterium, assembly GCA_050329415.1. GTDB lineage: Bacteria > Actinomycetota > Actinomycetes > Actinomycetales > JBBAYJ01 > JANNOG01. Next base: position 108,355 of record JBHJOS010000050.1, on the reverse strand, counting down.
GGGAGGAACCCGGTGACCGAGACCGACCACCCCCGCGCTGACCTCGCCGCGCTGGCACTGGGTCTCCTCGACGACTCCGACGCCCAGCGCGTGCGGGTGCACCTGTCGGGCTGCGCCGCCTGCCGCGGGGAGCTCGTCGAGCTGCGGGACGCCGCCCTGCTCGGGGCGGCACTGGAGCCCGCCGACCTGGTGGCCGATCTGCCCGATCTGCCGGAGCGGTCCGGGGCGGCGCCCGGGCCGGACGGCGACCTCCTGCTGGCCCGCACCCTGCGGGAGATCCGGGCGGAGCGGGCGGCTGCCCGCCGCCGATCCCGGGTGTCGCTGGCGGCCGTCGCCGCGGCGGCCGTCCTCCTGGGCGGGGCCGGCGGCGTCGGCCTGGATCTCGTGCGCGGGCCGGCCGAGCCGGCACCGTCCACGCCGCTCGCGCAACCGTCCGGCGCCGGGACCGTCCAGCTCGCCGGTGTGTCGCCCTCCGGTGCCACCGCGGACGTCACCGTCGAGCCGGTCCGGGACTGGGTCCGCCTCGCGGTCCGGGTCACCGGCATCCCGGCCGGGCAGCGCTGCCGGGTGGTGGTCGTCACCACCGAGGGCGAACGGGTGGGCGCCGGGAGCTGGACGGTCGGGGAGCCGCCGCCGCCCGGGACCACGCGCCCGCCGGTCCGCATGGCCGCTGCCGTGCCCCTCGACGAGGTCGCGGCCGTCGAGGTGGAGACCCTGGCCGGCGAGCCGGTCGTCAGCGCTCCGGCGTGACACGCCGGCCGCCGCCGGGCGCACCGGCGGGAGACCGCACCCGCTGCCGTCGGACGAGCCAGGCGAGGGCGGCGCCGCCGGCCACCAGAGCAGAGATCGCACCCACCCCGATCGTCCACCGGGGCCCGGCGAGTTCGCCGATCCAGCCCACCAGGGGCGAGCCCAGCGGCGCCCCGCCCAGGAAGATGGCCAGGTAGAGCGCCATGACCCGGCCGCGCAGCTCCGGCGGGGTCGTGGCCTGGACGGTCGCGTTGGCCGTCGTCATGAGGGTGAGCGCCGTGAGGCCCACCGGCACCAGGGATGCCGCGTACAGCCAGAACGTGGGCATGAGGGCCGACGCGGAACTCGCCACCCCGAAGGCGAGCGCGGCGAGCACGACGGTGCGCAGCCGGGGGCGTTCGCGGCGGGCCGCGACCAGGGCTCCCGCGACGGCCCCCACGGCGGCCAGGGACCCGAGGAGCCCGAAGTCCTCCGGTCCCCGCCCGAACTCCACCCGGGCCATGACGGCCGCGGTCAGCTGCATGTTGAGGCCCAGCATGCCGATCACGGCGACGAGTGCCAGCACCACGACGAGGTCCGGCCGGGACCGGACGTACGTGAGCCCTTCCCGCAGGCCCCCCGTGCGCGGGAGCCGGTCGCGGGACCGCCGGCGCAGCGCGACCAGCGCCACGAGGGTCGCTCCGAACGTGGCGGCGTTGACCACGAACACCCAGCCGATCCCGACACCGGCGATGAGCAGGCCGGCGGCGGCAGGCCCCAGCAGCCGGCCGGCGTGGAACGTCGCCGAGTTGAGGCTCACGGCGTTGGGCAGGTCCCGGGCGGGCACCAGCGCCGACACGAAGGTCTGCCGGGCCGGGGCGTCGAGCGCCGTCGCGACCCCCAGCCCGCCCGCCAGCAGCAGGACGTGCCACAGCTCGACGGTCCCGGTGACGACCAGCAGACCGAGCGCCAGAGCGAGGGAAGCCTGGGCCGCCTGGGTGACGAGCAGGACCCGGCGGCGGTCGAACCGGTCGGCGACGAGCCCGGTCCAGGGCGCCAGCACCAGCATGGGGGCGAACTGGAGCCCGGTGACGACGCCGAGGGCGAGCGCGGAGTCCGCCGTGAGGTCGGTGAGGACCAGCCAGTCCTGGGCGACCCGTTGCATCCAGGTGCCGGTGTTGGAGACGAGGGCCGCGGCCGCCCATAACCGGTAGCTCGGGTGGGCGAGGGCGCGGAACGTCCGGGTTCCCGCGGCTCTTCTCACCTTCCCGGTCAATGCCTGGCCGCGACGAGGGATTCCCGCTCGTCGCCGACTTCGGCCGCGGTCCGCGCCACTCCCGGGCGCCTCGGCCGCGGTACGGTCAGCGTGTGAGCGGCGACACGTCGGCCGGGACCGGGCGGGTGCTGCGGGCCGCGGTCGGGAACGACCCGGTGTCCGCCGAGGCGCTGGCAGCGCTCGTCGCCTCGCCGGCCGCCGGTGCCGTGGTGACGTTCGCCGGGACCGTCCGCGACCACGACACCCCGGGCCGTGGGCCGGTGACCCGGCTGGAGTACGAGGCGCATCCGGCCGCTGCCGACGTCATGACCCGGGTCTGCGGTGAGATCGCCGATGAGCATCCCGCGTGCCGGATCGCCGTCGAGCACCGCATCGGTCGCCTCGCGGTCGGAGAGGTGGCGGTCGCCGTGGGGGTCGCGGCGGCCCACCGACGGGAGGCGTTCGCGGCGGCGGAGGCCCTGGTCGAGCGGGTCAAGACCCGCCTCCCGGTGTGGAAGCACCAGGTGTTCGCCGACGGCAGCGACGAATGGGTCGGCCTGGGCGAGGCTGTCCCGATTCCTGGCTAGGACGCCTCGCGAGGGATCAACTCCTTAGCGTGGTGGTGTGCTGGACCTCCGCGGACCCGTCGAGTTCGCGCCTGCCGGGTCGCCTCCTCCGCTGCCCGCCCCGTCGCCCCCGACCGGCGATCCGGCGTCGCGCCTGCTCGGCGCCGGCGCCGGCGACGACCTCTCGCCGTACCTGCGCGGCCTGCGCGCCGGTGGGCGGGTCGCCCGCAGCCGGGCCGGCTGGGTGACCGCCCGCCACGAGGTCGCCGTGGGCGCGCTGGCCGCTCACGGGCTCGTCGTGGCGGACCCCGGCACGGCCGGTGGGGCGGCCGGCGGCCTGCCCGCCGGCCTGCTGTCGCCCCTCCGGTGGCGCGCGGCCCTGGTGCGGGCGATGTCCGGCGGCGCCGCGGCCACGTTCCGGGTCGACGTCGAAGGCTGGGCGGAGGGCCTGGTCGACCGGCTCCCCGCGACGGGCGTGGACCTCGTGGAGTCCGTCGTGGCGCCGCTCGCGGGCATGACCGCAGGTGAGCTCCTCGGTCTGCCGTCGGCCGAGTGGCCGGGCATCCAGTCCTGGGTCGAGGACCTCGTGCCGACCGCCGGGGCACCCCCGGAGCACGTGGGGACGGGCCACACGGTCCGGCGGCGCCTGCACGACCACGTGGAGTCGAGGCGGGTGGTGCCCGGTCACGCCGTGCTGGACGACGTCCTCGCCGGCCGCGGACCGGACGGTGAGGCCCTGACCAGGCAGGAGGCGGGGGCGGCCGGACTCTCCCTGCTTCTCGGCGGGTACTTGACGACCCATGCGGTGGTGGCCGGGACGCTGCGGGTCCTGCTGCGCCGTCCCGACCAGGTGGAGGTCCTGCTGGCTCGCCCGGGGGGGTGGGGGACGGCTGTCGACGAGGCGATGCGCTGGGATCCGCCGGTGCCGGTCGTCGTGGTGCGGGCGCCGGCTGTCGCCGGTGAGCCCGGCGCCGAGGTCACGGTCGCGCCCGGTGTCACGCTGGTCCCCGGTGAGCGGCTGGTGGTGTCGGTCGCCGGGGCGAACCGGGACCCGGAGGCGTTCGACGACTCCGACGACGTCGACGTCCTGCGCGGTCGCGGGCCCGGGGCCCGGCGACCGGTGCTGCCCGACGACACCGGCCCGGACCGGGTGAGCGCAGGCCTGGCCCGGGCGGTGGCCGCCGCGCTCGTCCGGCGGCTGTTCGAGCGGCACCCCAACGCCCGGGCGGTTGCGCCGGCCGGGCGGGTGTGGCGGGCGGGCCTGCGCGACATCGATCACTTGCCGGTCCGGCTCGGGAGCCGGGCCTGACCGGTGGGGTCAGCCGCCGCTGAAAGGCGGCAGCACGTCGAGCGTGCGGCCCCCGCCGATCGCCGTCGCCGGGGTCGTGCGGAACCCGTCGAGCAGGAACGAACAGGCGGGGATCACCGGTCGCAGGCCGGGGTGATCCTCGGCGACGAGGTCGAGCGCGTCCCGGATCGTGGCTCCGGTCGGCATGACCAGGTCGACGGCGTCGATGCCCCCTGCGGCCGCCCGGGCACCCGCGAACAGTCGCACCGTCACCGTCGTCCCGACGGGGGCCACAGTCAGCCGCCGATCGCGCTCATGGGGCGGCCCGGGCGGAGGAAGGACGGGTCGTCGATGCCGTGCCCGGGCTTCTTCGCCCACATGGCGGCCCGCCAGGTCCGGGCCACGGCCTGGTCGTCGGCCCCGGCGCGGAGGAGGCCGCGCAGGTCCGTCTCGGTGCGGGCGAAGAGGCAGTCGCGGATCTGTCCGTCCGCCGTCAGGCGGGTGCGGTCGCAGTCGCCGCAGAACGGGCGGGTGACCGCGCCGATCACCCCGACGCTGCCGAGGCGGCGACCGTCGCGGGCGACCCACCATCGCTGGGCCGGGGCGCTGCCGCGGTCGGGAACCTCCGTGAGGTCGAAGACGCGCCTGAGCTCGGTGATGGTCTCCTCGGCGGTCACCATGACCGACCGGTCCCAGGCGCCCTGGGCGTCCAGTGGCATCTGCTCGATGAACCGGACCTCGACACCGTGGGCGCACGACCACTCGACCAGCGGCACCACCTCGTCGTCGTTGATGTTGCGCAGGAGCACGGTGTTGAGTTTCACGGGGTGAAGCCCCGCCGCCACCGCAGCCTTCACGCCCGCGATCGCGTCGTCGAACCGGTCCCGGAACGTGATGGCCCGGAACCGGTCGTGGTCCAGGGTGTCGAGGCTCACGGTGGCCCGGTCCAGCCCGGCCAGCCGCAACCGCTCCGCCCGGTGGTCCAGTCCGATGCCGTTGGTCGTCACGGCGATGGCGGGGCGGCGACCGTCCGGACCGCGCAGTCCGGCCGTGGCGGCGACGATGTCCTCCAGGTCCCGGCGCAGCAGCGGCTCTCCGCCGGTGAACCGGACGTCGGTGACCCCCAGCCGCTCGACCGCGACGCGCACCAGACGCACGGTCTCGTCCGGTGTCAACAGACGGTCGTTGCGCAGCCAGGGCAAACCCTCCGCCGGCATGCAGTAGGCGCACCGCAGGTTGCACCGGTCGGTGAGGCTGACGCGCAGATCGACCGCTCGCCGACCCCACTGGTCGACGAGCCCGGGCTCGTCCGGCCTGTCCCTCACCTCGCCAGGGTAGGCCGCCCCACCGCGCGGCGGGGCGGAAGCCGGTCACGAGGCGAACATGCGCACCGTCGCCGCCTCCACCTCGGCGTACTGCCGCCCGGCGTGGGTCAGGGCAGCCTGGATCGCCTGCAGCGTCTCGTGTACCCGCTGCTGGGTGGCGCGCCACTCGCCGGTCACGGTGGCGAACGACGTCGCCGCCTGACCGCGCCACGTGGCCTGCAGCGCCTCGAGGTTGTGCATCATCCGCTGTGTCTCTGCCGTCACCGTCGCGATCGAGCCCTGCACCGCCGTGGCGGCCCCTGCCATCGCCTCGCTGTCGACCTCGAACCTGCTCACCCGTGCCACCTCTTTCCGTAGTCCCCGGTCCTTCCGGGCACGGGGTGAGCCTGGCAAAGACGGACGGGTCGGCGTTCTCGTCATCCACAGGTTCAGGAGCTCCGGGCGTCGGCAACGGCGAGCGAGGCATCGACCTCGATGGTGGCGCCGTCCCGGGCCACGATGAGGGTCACCGTCTCGCCCGGGCGGTACGACCGCACGACCGCGGTCAGGCTGAGCGCATCGGGTGTGGCGCGCCCGTCCACGGCGACGATCGCGTCCCCGGACTCCAGGCCGGCCTCCTCGGCCGGCGACCCCGGGACCACCTCGACGACGCCCGCCGCCGCGCGCCGGCCGTCGCCGGTGTCCACGACCGTGTCCCGGGCGGTGACGCCGAGCTGCGCGTGGTCGGCGCTGCCGTCCTCGACGAGCTCAGCCGCCACCTCGCGGGCCTCGTCGATCGGGATGGCGAAGCCGAGCCCGATCGAGCCGCTCTGCCCACCGAGCCCGCCGCCGAGCGTCGCGATCGCGGAGTTGATCCCGACCACCCGACCGGCCGCGTCCACCAGCGGTCCGCCGGAATTGCCGGGGTTGACCGCCGCATCGGTCTGGATGGCCGCCGTCACGACCGTCGGGCCCTGGCCGTCGCCCGCGGTCACCGGCCGGTCGACGGCGGACACGATCCCCGTCGTCACCGTGCCCTGCAGGCCCAGCGGATTGCCGATGGCCATCACGGGGTCGCCGACCCCGACGGCGCCGGAGTCGCCGAAGGTCGCCGGGACGAGATCCGACGGCGGGTCCACGATCCGGACGACGGCGAGGTCGGTGGCCGGATCCAGGCCCGCCACCTCGGCCTCGACCACCCGACCGTCGGCCAGCGTCAGCAGGATCTCCCCGCGGTCGCCCGCCGGGGCGACGACGTGGTTGTTGGTGAGGACGTGGCCCGCCTCGTCGAGCACCACGCCGGTGCCCTCGCCTCCCTGGCTGCCGTCGCTCACCCGGATCGACACGGTGCTCGCCGAGGCCCGCTCGGCGACGGCCGCCCAGTCGACACTTCCCGAGGAGGCGACGGGCACGTCCACGGGCTCCGCGGCCGGGGCCGCCGCCTCGAACGCCGCCGGCTCGTCGGCCACCCGCGCCGCGGTCAGCCCAGCCGCTGCCCCCGCCACGGCCCCGACCAGCAGCCCGCCGGCCGTCCCGGCCGCGAGCAGCCCGACGGCCGTCCGGGCGCGGCGGCTGGGCGGAGGCTGACCGGGAACCGGGCCCGCCGGGGCGGACCCGACCGGGGCGGGCACGACTGGTGCGGGGGGCGGCAGGATCTGTGTCATGCCCCCAGGGGAACGCGATGACCTGCATCGACAGTGCGAGTGGGCTGGGAAGACGCTGAGTGGCGCGGCCCTCGGCACGATCCCGGCCGACGCGGCGTTGAGCCCGTGATGACCACGGCAGCCGACGCCCCGGCCTCGTCCTCGCCCATTCCCGCGGTCGGCCGCCGCCGACGGGGCGCGCCCGGCGCCTCTCTGCGCGTCCGGGTCCTGCTGCGCTACCTGCGACCGCACACCCGGGCTCTCGCACTCGCGGCTGGTCTCGCGCTCGTCACGGCCGCGGCGGCCCTCGCCCAGCCGCTGCTGGCCCGCGAGGTGGTCGCGGCGGTCGGGCCGGAGGGGCTGTCGCGCGAGGGCGTCGTCGCCGCGGCGGTCCTGGTGGCGGCGTTGCTGGTGGCGGCGGTTCTCTCCGGGGTGCAGGCCTACGTGCTGCGCCGCACCGGCGAAGCGGTGGTCCGCGACGCCCGCCTGCGGCTCACCCGCCACGTGCTGCGGCTGCCGGTCGCCGAGTTCGACCGCCGCCGGGGGGGCGATCTGCTGTCCCGGGTGGGTGCCGACACCACCCTCCTGCGCGTCGTCGTGCAGTCGGGCGTGGTCGACGCCGCGTCGGGGGTCGTCACGGCGGGCGGAGCGCTGGTCCTCATGGGCGTCGTCGACCCGGTCCTGCTGGGGGTCACCGTGGTGGCGGTGGGCATCGTGCTCGCCGCCGCCGGCACGGTGGTCCGGCGCATCCAGCGCCTCACCCGCGAGGCCCAGGAGGCGGTGGGGGACATGACGGCGGGCGTCGACCGGGCGATCGGCGCCGTCCGGACGGTCCGGGCGGCCCGGGCCGAGGAGCGCGAGGGGCGGCTCGTGGAGGCCGCGGTGCGCTCGGCGTTCGGTGCCGGGGTGCGCCTGGCCCGGGTCGAGGCCGTCCTCGGGCCGGTGGCGGCGGTCGCGATCCAGGGCGCCTTCATCGCCGTGCTCGGGATCGGCGGTGCGCGGGTGGCCTCCGGGGCGGCCGGCATCGAGGACCTCGTGGCGTTCGTGTTCCTGCTGTTCCTGCTGATCCAGCCGCTGGCATCGGCGATCCAGGCGGCAACGGCGGTGCAGTCCGGGCTGGGCGCGGTCGGGCGGATCGAGGAGGTGCTCGCCCTGCCCGACGAGGCCGCAGCGGCGCCGGCCCGGCCGGACCTCGCGCCGTCGCCCCGGAGCGGGACGCCGGATCGCACGGCCCCGCCGGTCGAGTTCCGGGACGTCGTCTTCACCTACGTCGACGGGCCGCGAGCGTTGGGCGGGGTGTCCTTCGAGGCCGTCCGCGGCGGCACGACGGCGCTGGTCGGCCCGTCAGGGGCGGGGAAGTCGACGATCTTCGCCCTGGTCGAGCGGTTCTACGAGGTCGACGGCGGCGCCGTGCTGGTCGACGGGGTCGACGTCCGAGACCTGTCCCACGACGACCTGCGTGCCCGGATGGCCTACGTCGAGCAGGACGCCCCCGCCCTGGCCGGCACCATCGCCGAGAACCTCCGCCTGGGCGCGCCGGACGCCACCGACGCCGACCTTCGGCAGGTTCTCGCGACGGTCAACCTGCTCGGTGTCGTCGACCGCTCGCCGCTCGGGCTGGCGGCGCCGGTCGGCGACGACGGGGTCCTGCTGTCCGGCGGCGAGCGCCAGCGGCTCGCCATCGCCCGGGCGCTGCTGGCCGGGGCCTCGCTGCTGCTGCTCGACGAGCCGACCGCCAACCTCGACGCGGCCAACGAGGCGGCCCTGGCGGACGCGATCTCCGCTGCCGGCCGGACCACCAGCGTGCTCGTCATCGCCCACCGGCTCAGCACCGTCGCCCGCGCCGACCGGATCGTCGTCCTCGACTCCGGCCGGGTCGTCGCCACCGGCACCCACGGCGAGCTCGTCGAGACCTCCCCGCTCTACCGCGACCTGGCCCGCCGCCAGCTCCTGGCCTAGCTTGCAGATCGCTCGCGCTTCTCAGGACGCCGAGGAAGTTCCTCTCCTCGTTCGTCCCCTGGCGTCGATTCATCGGGAGGCCACACCATGTCGACACCTGATTGGACCCTGGAGGAGTTGCGCCGCCGGCAGCCCGTCGCGCTGGCCCTCTCCGGACGCGAGGCGCGGGCGCTCCTGGCGCTGCTCGATCCCTACCGCGACTCCGTGGACCCGGAGACCGATGGCCCTGGCGAGCGTTCCGAATCAGAGGTCCTGTCGGACCTGAGAGACCGGGTCTCCGGGCTCCTCGCGGACATCGAACACCACGAGCGGTCGCTCTGACGTCCGCTCGTGTCACGGTGCCGACGACACGCCGTCGTTCTCCGGCGGGGCGGCGCGGACGCAGACCGCGACCAGCTCCGCGACGGCCGCCGGCCGGTCCGGCTGCCGGATGACGACCTCGTGCACCGTCGCGTCGACCGCCGACACCAGCAGCCGGGCCCGGAGATCCGGGTGCCGTCCGCCTCGGCCCAGCCGGACCAGGTGGCCGGTCACCTCGGCCGCCATGGCGTCGTGCAGCTCCGCCACCAGGGCGAGCAGCTCCGGCGTGCGCGGCGCCTGGTCGGCGAGCACGACGTGCAGCGGCGAGGCGTTGAGCGCCACCACCGACTCGACGAGGGTCCGGGCCACGTCCTGCCACCCGGCGCCCGACTCCCGCAGCGCGGTCGAGACCGCGCGCAGCGCCGTCGTCCCCTCGGTGACGTGGCGCTCCGCCAGCGCCAGCAGCAGCGCGTCCTTGTGCGGAAAGTACTGGTAGAGGGTGCCGACGGAGACCCCGGCCCGGGCCGCCACGTGGTTGGTGGTCGTCGCCCGGTACCCGGCCTCGGCGAACAGCTGGGCAGCGGCCTCGAGGACGAACTCCACGGTCTGCCGGGCGCGCGCCTGGCGCGGGTGCCGCCGCGGACCGGTCGGAGGCACCCGCGCCGCGCGGCCGCTCACGCCGCGGTCGCCGCGGCCGTGAGCTCCCGGGCGACGACGTCCGCGAGCTGGTCGACGCCGGGCCGCTCGAACGGCAGGTGCCCGGTGCGCTCGAGCAGCACCACCTCCCGGGTCGCGGCCGGGGCGCGGTGCAGGAACCGCAGGCTGAGCTCCACCGGGGTCCAGGGGTCGGCGTCCGGGTGAGCCAGCACGAGTCGGCCGGCGAAGCGCTCGGGCTCGGGGGAGCGACGGCTGGCGAGGTAGGACCGGAAGAAGCCGAGCGGCATCCGGGTGCCGCCGCTGGTCGGGTCGGCGACGATCGCGCGGGACAGCTCCCGGTCGTTGGCGATGCGGTGCATCGGAGCGAGGAGCCTGACCGGCACGAGCATCCGGTCCGCCCGTGACAGGCGCGCCAGGGCCGGGCGGGCCGCGGCCCCCAGCCACGGGTGGCGTGCGATGCCCCGGCGCACCGCGGGGTCGGTGGTGTCGAGCAGGCAGCTCGCGAGGATCGGCGCCGCGACGCCGGCCGCCGCCACGGCGTCGTAGGCGAGCATGCCGCCCATGCTCAGCCCCGCCACCACGACCGGTCCCGGCTGGGCCCGGACGAGGTCGGCGGCCAGCGCCACCCAGTCCGGGTAGCGGATGCCGCGCCGGTCGGGGACCCGGGTCACGCCGTAGCCCGGCAGGTCGGGCACCACGGCGGCGAAGCCCGCCCGCGCGGCCATGGCACCCAGCGGGCCAACGAGGCGCCCGTTCCCGCCACCGCCGTGCAGGACGACAAGCGTGGCGGGCGCCGGGGCGGGCGAGCCGTCGGCGGCCCGGGGGTGGTAGGTGTCGAGGTGGACGTCGCAGTCGCGCCAGCGCCACCACGACTGCTCGGGGGTCGTGACCGGCGAGGCGCCGGGCCGGTACTCCTCGGGGAACCGGGCGACGACACGGCGCCAGGTGCCGTCAATCGGGTATCCGGTGAGGGCGGGATCGAGGGCCGGGGCATTGGTCGATGGCCCGAGTATCCGAACCTGAGTCAGATTCGGATACTCGCTTTCCGACGTGACGTCCGCCCTGGTCGGAGGCCGCGTGACGGTCGGCGGCTCGTCTTGCGGCGGGCGTCGGCGTCAGACCGGCAGCCGGACCCGCAGGGTGGCGCCGCCGCCGGGGGTGTCGAGGACCTCGACCTCACCCCCGTGGGCGTCGACCACGGACGCCACGATCGACAACCCTAGCCCTGCGCCGCCGCCCCGGCCTCGGCTGCGGGAGGCGTCGAGGCGGGCGAAGCGCTCGAAGACCCGCGCCCGGGCCTCGGCCGGGATACCCGGGCCGTGGTCGACGACATCGACGACGGCGCTGCCGTCGTCTCGGCGGACCGCGATCTCCACCGAGGTGCCCGCCGGGGTGTGGGCGACGGCATTGCCGGCGAGGTTGGCCAGCACCTGCCGCAGCCGGTCGTCGTCGCCGGTCACCACCACCGGCTGCACCGGCCCGCCGTTGCCGTCGCCGACCCGGACCGATCGCCGCGGGTCCAGCGCCCGGACGGACGCGGCGGTGTCGATCGCCAGGACCGCCAGGTCCACCGGCTCCCGGCGCAGCGGGCGCTGCTCGTCCAGGCGCGCCAGCGCGAGCAGGTCCTCCACGAGGGCGCCGAGGCGGGTCGACTCGCCCTCGATCCGGTCGAAGGTGGCCGCCACTTCCTGCGGCGGGACGGCGCCCTGTCGGTGCAGTTCCGCGTAGCCGCGGATGGCGGCCAGCGGGGTCCGCAGCTCGTGGCTGGCGTCGGCGACGAACTGCCGCATCCGGTCCCGCGAGCGCTCCCGGGACCGGATCGCCGACTCGATCTGGGCGAGCATGCCGTTGAGGGCCCGGGTGAGGCGGCCGACCTCGGTGTCCTGAGCGCCCTCCGGCATCCGCCGGGAGAAGTCCCCGGCCGCGATGGCCGCCGCCGTGGTCTCGACGTCGCGCAGCGGGCGCAGCGACCGGGCCACCGCCCACGATCCGATCAGAGCCGCGAGCGCCGCCACCGCGAGCCCGATGAGCACTGTCCGGCGGGCGAGGCTGACCGCGGTCCGGTCGGCGTCGAACGGCAGCGCCACCGACACCGACCCGAGCCCGGAGCGCAGCGGGTAGGTGACGACCCGCCACGGCGGGTCGCCGTCCTGGTCCGGGACGGTGTACGGCCGGCCTGGCGGCTGCTGGCCGGCGGTGCCGATCTCCCGGGTGTCCGGGGTCCCGGCCACGGTCGCCACCTGGGACCTGCCCACCCACGGCTCGGTCTGCCCCTCGATGGCGACGACGACGACGTAGTCGCTGGGGATGGGGCTCGACCCGCGCTGCGTGAGGTCGTCGAAGGTCTGCTGCGCAAGGGGCTGTCCCGCGGCCAGCTGGGAGTCGATGCGCTCGACGAGCACCGTCCGCACCGTCACCAGCAGCACCGCGCCGAACACCAGTGTGGTGAGCACGATCGCCGACACGAGGATGGCGACCAGGCGCAGCCGGATGCTGACCCGGGAGGCCGCCCGGGTCGCGACCGTCAGCCCCACGGCGAGGCCGACCGCCGGTCAGGCACCGGGGGGAAGGCGGAGCACATAGCCGACCCCGCGCTTGGTGTGGATGAGCGGCGGGCCCACCTTGTCGATCTTGCGGCGCAGGTAGGAGATGTACGACTCGACGATCGCGCCGTCCCCGCCGAAGTCGTAGTCCCACACGTGGTCGAGGATCTGGCTCTTCGACAGCACCCGGTTGGGGTTGTGCATGAGGTAGCGGAGCAGCTTGAACTCCGTCGGGGACAGCTCGACCGCCCGACCGGCGCGGCGCACCTCGTGGGCGTCCTCGTCGAGCTCCAGGTCGGCGTAGGTCAGCCGGTTGGCGGGCTGGGCCTCGGCGTGGCCGGAGCGGCGCAGCACGGCCCGGATCCGGGCGACCACCTCCTCGAGGCTGAACGGCTTGGTGACGTAGTCGTCGCCGCCCACCGTCAGCCCCTTGACCTTGTCGTCGACGTCGTCGCGAGCGGTGAGGAACAGGACGGGGACGTCGCGACCCCGCTCGCGCAGCTTGCGCGTGACGTCGAAGCCGTCCATGTCGGGCAGCATGACGTCGAGCACGACGAGGTCGGGGGCGTCCTTGTCCGCGGCGGCCAGGGCGCCGGCTCCGTCCTCGGCGGTGGCGACGGAGTACCCGGCGTAGCGCAGCGAGGCGGCGAGCAGATCCCGGATGGACGGTTCGTCGTCAACCACCAGCAGCCGGGTGGGTGCGTCGGTCACGGTGAGGGACATGACACCAGGGTGCGCCACGAGTCTGGACGTCTGCTGGGGGCGCCCTGGGCGGTGAGTCTCGGGGCAGTGCTGCCTCGGGGCAGCGCGGTCAGCGGGACCCCCGCCGGAAGCCGACGACGACAGTCACGGCCGCGGCGACGTGCATCAGCCCGAGGGCGGCCCGATCGGTGCCCGACCCCTCGGACAGCAGGGGAGCGGCCAGGGACAGCGCGGTCACCACGACTGCGACGACGGTCCAGACCTCCAGCCCGTGCGGTGACACCCGACGGAGCACCGCCAGCAGCACCCACGCGAGCACCGCCAGCAGCACCCACGCGACCAGCCCGGCGGCGACGGTGGTGAGCACGACCACTCCGAGGCCGACCTCCTGGCGGCCCTGCCCCGGGGCGGCCACGGTGAGGTCGAGCCCCGCGGCCCGCACCGCCACCACCCAGACCACGCCGTTGATCCCGGCCGCGGTCAGGATGGTCACCAGTCGCCGCGCCCACGTGGGCGGACCGGTCCGGGTCGGCGGTCGGGACATCGGCCCGGGCTTCGCCCCGGTGACGTCACCTGCCGTCGCCCCGGAAGTCGCGCCATCGCTCACGCCTCGAGCCTCCCGCCGGGACGCGGTGGGCGTCAACGCCCGCCGGGGGCTGCGTGCCTCTCGCGGCCCTCCCGACCCGCGGCCCCCCCGGACCCGCGGCCCCGTGGACGTCCGCTCGGCGCGGTCACGACGGCGCCGGACCGGCCGGCCCGTGCAGGCGCCAGTACGGGCCGTCCCGGGCGAGCAGTTCCTCGTGCGAGCCGTCCTCGACCACGCGGCCGCCGTCCAGCACGAGGATCCGGTCGGCGTGGCGGACCGTCGCCAGCCGGTGGGCGATGATCACACTGGTCCGCCCCGCGAGCGCCCGGCGCAGGTCGGCCCTGCCCAGGGACTCGGTCCGGGGGTCGATCCTGCTGGTCGGCTCGTCGAGCACGAGTACTCCGCGCGGGCACAGGGCCACGGCGCGGGCCAGCGCCACCAGCTGGCGCTGGCCGGCCGACAGGTTGGCCCCGCCCGGGGCCACCGGGAAGTCGTAGCCCCCGGGGAGGCCCTCGACGAGGGCCGCCGCCCCGGCGGCCTCGGCCGCCCGGCGGACGTCGTCGTCGCTCACGTCGTCGCGGTAGAGCCGGATGTTGAACGTGATCGTGCCCGCCAGGCACACCGGGTCCTGCGGCACCACGGTCACCGCTCGCCGCAGGTCGGCCAGGCGGAGCGCGGCGACCGGCACCCCGTCCAGCAGCACTTCGCCCTCTTCCGGGTCGTGGACCCGCGCGACCAGCGCCGCCAGGGTGGACTTGCCCGCGCCGGTGGCCCCGACGAGGGCCACGGTCTGCCCGGCCGGGATGGACACCGTGACCTCGTGCAGCACCCGGGTGTCGGGCCGGTGGCCGAAGGACACGCCCTTGAGGTCCAGCGCCCCCCGGACCGGCTCGGCGAGGGGCACCGGCTCCTCGGGCTCCCGCACCGTGGGCCGGGTCCGCAACAGGGCGGAGATGCGCTCGGCCGCGCCGAGCGCGATCTGGATCGCGTTGTACTCCTCCGAGAGCTTGAGAACCGGGGCGAACGTCCGGTCGGCGTACTGGGTGAAGGCCACCAGGGTGCCCACTGTCGTCGCCCCCGCCAGCACGGCGGCGCCGCCGCCGACCAGCACCACCGCCAGCCCGGCCGCGGCCACCACCTCCTGGACCGCGAGGAATGCCGCACTGTGCCGGCGCAGCGACAGCAGCGCGCGGCGATGCTCGGCATTGGCCTCGTCGAAGGCGCGGGCCGTCGCGGCGCCGTCGCCGAAGTGCTGGACGACGACGAGGCCGTGGAGCCGCTCCGCCAGCACCCCGCCGACCCGGGCCATCGCCGCCCGCTCCCCGCGGGACGAGCGGCGGATGCGCCGCCGGAACGCCCAGGTGACCCCGAGCAGGAGCGGCAGTACCGCGAGCACCAGCAGCGCCATCCGCCAGTCGAGGACGAGCATGACCGCCACGACGACGACCAGGGTGGCGCTCTCGGTGAGGATCGTCACGATGCTCCCCGAGAGGAGCGCCTCGAGAGCATCGACGTCGCCGGTCAGCCGGGCCACGGACCCGCCGACGCCGGCTCCGCCGGCGGCGCCCAGAGCCGGGCCGCCGTTCAGGACGTGGCCGAACAGCCGGGCCCTCAGGTCGGCCAGCGCCCGCTGGCCGGCCCGCTGGAGCAGCACGGTCTGCACCGCCTGGAGGCCGACGACCGCCACCGCCACACCGGCGTACGCCGAGGCGTACGGGACGAGCCCGGCGGCGTCCCCGCGGGCGAGCGGGCCGTCGATGGCCTCGCGCAGCAGCAGCGGCGGGGCCGCGGCGAGCCCGGCCGAGCCGGCGAGGGCGGCGAGCGCCCCGGCCAGCGGTCGCCAGTGCGGCCGCAGCAGGGTGCCCAGCAGCCACAGCAGGGCCCGGTCCGGTCCCGGGTCCGCGATCGGGGCGGGCCGGCCGTCGCGGTCCCCG
The DNA here is from genome assembly GCA_050329415.1 of Kineosporiaceae bacterium. Classification (GTDB taxonomy): domain Bacteria; phylum Actinomycetota; class Actinomycetes; order Actinomycetales; family JBBAYJ01; genus JANNOG01. Next base: position 92,889 of record JBHJOS010000050.1, on the reverse strand, counting down.
CCGCGGGGGCCCGGCTCAGCTGCGCGCGGCACCGTGCAGCTCCGCGTACCGCCCGCCCAGGGCGACCAGCTCGTCGTGGGTGCCCTGCTCGACCACGCGCCCCGCGTCGAGCACGACGACGCGGTCGGCGTCCCGGGTCCCGGGGGAGCCGGGGACGCCGACCGCGACCAGACGGGTCGCCTCTCCCGCCGCCGCGTCGAGGCGGTCCGCCACCCGGCGGGCGGTGCGGGCGTCGAGCTGGGACAGCGCGTCGTCCACGACGAGCACCCGCGGCCGGCGCAGCAGCGCCCGCGCGACGGCGACCCGCTGCCGCTGCCCGCCCGACAGCCGGGCGCCCTCCTCGCCGATCTCGGTCTCCCAGCCCTGCGGCCACCGCTCGACATCGGCCTCGAGGCCGGCGGCCCGCAGCGCCGCCCGGACGTCGGCGTCGGACGCTTCCGGCAGGCCCAGGGTGACGTTGTCCCGGACCGAGGCCGCGAACAGGGACGGCTCCTGGGGCACGACGGCCACGGCCCGGCGGAGATCGGCCAGGCGCAGCTCGCGGACGTCCCGCCCGGCGAGCAGCACGGCGCCCTCGTCCGGGTCCCTGACCCGGCCGACCAGCTCCAGCAGCGCGCTCTTGCCGGACCCGGTCGTCCCCACGACGGCCACGGTCTCGCCCTGCGCGACGTGGAGGTCGATGTCGCGCAGCACCCACCGGCCGCCGGCCCGCACGCCCACCCCCCGGAAGCCGAGGGCGCCGCCCGCGGGCAGCGGGACCGGGTCCGGCGGGTCCGCGATCGCGGGGCGGGCGTCGAGGACCTCCCGGATCCGGGCCGTCGCGGCGGCGCCCTGCTGGAGCCGCTCGTAGGCGCGGCCGACCTGCTGGGCAGCGCCGGACAGCAGCCGCAGGTAGACGAAGACCTGGACGAGCTGCCCCACGGTCAGCGTCCCGGCGACGACCGCGGTCCCGCCCGCCAGCAGGACCGTCGCCGCCGCCAGCTGGGAGACCAGCGAGGGCAGCGGAGCGACGAGCCCGGATCGCAGGGCGTAGCGCACGGCGGCGTCGGCGTAGGCCCCGTTCCGGCCGCCGAAGGCGGCCACCGCCCCCTCGCCCTGGTGGTGCGCCGCGAGGGTGGGGGCGGCCCGCAGATGCTCCTCGAGGAACCCCGCCATGGCCGCCATCGCCGCCTGGACCCGCCCGGCGAGCCTGCGGAGCACCCCGCCGACCAGCAGCTGCGCGGTCACCCCCGCCACCAGGAGGCCGGCGGCCACCGCCGCGAGAACCGGGCTCAGCACCGCGACCAGGGCCAGGCTCGCCAGGACGGTGAACGCGGCGTTGAGCCCCATCTGGAACGCTGCGGAGAAGAGCTTCCACACCGGGATGAGGTCGTGGGTACCGCGGGACAGCAGGTCCCCCTCGCCGAAGCGGCGCACGGCGGCCCGGTCGAGGGTGAGCAGGTGAGCGAGGTAGTCCTGCGCCACGCCGTAGCTCACGCCGGCCGCGACCGCCCCGCCCAGCATCCGCAGGAGGTACCGGAAGAGTGCAAAGGTGCCCGACAGGGCGACCAGGCCGGCCGCGTACGCCGCGAGGGTGCCGGTGGCGACCCCGCCGTCCAGGAGATCGTCCACTGCCCGTCCCAGCAGGGCGGGCCCGGCCAGGGCGGCCGCCGCGGCCAGGGCCCCGTACAGCGTCCCCGGCCCGAGCATCCGCGGCAGGTGCGGGCGCAGGTGGGACCGGACCACGGCGAGGCCTGCGAGCGCACCGGGGGTCCTGGCCCGGTCCGGCGCCGGCTCTCCCTCCCCGCCCCGTAACCGGTCCCCTCGCCCCCGCCTCACCGGGCGGAGGCCCGCACCTCGGCCCGGGCGAGGAAGCCCGCCGACGGCTCGATGCCCCAGCCCGGGCCGGTCGGCACGTCGACGAGGCCGTCGACGACCCGGGGCACCGGCTCGAACAGGTCGCGGCACCAGCCGGGGTCCTCGTCCAGGCGCCACTCCTGGCGCTGGGTCAGGGACGGTGCGGCAGCGGCCAGGTGAAGAGTGAAGACCTGGATCATGGAGTGGGTCGAGCAGTGGGGAGTGCAGGGGATCCCGGCGGCCTCCGCCATCCGGGCCACCTGAAGGGCTCGGGTGAAGCCGCCCACGTAGCAGACGTCGGGCTGGACGATGTCGACGACGCGGTCGTGGATCAGGCGCTCGAACACCGGCAGGGCGTTGTCCTGCTCGCCGCCGCCGACTGCGATGTCGAGGGCGTCCGCGACCCGCTTGGTGTTGGCGTACTCCTGGAAGGGGCAGGGCTCCTCCAGGTGGTCGAAGCCGTGGGCCTCGAGGCGACGGCCCACCTCGATCGCGCGGCCGGCGGTGAACCCGCCGTTGGCGTCCGCGACGAGGTGGACGTGATCACCCAGGCTGGCGCTCACCCGCTCGATCATCCGCTCGGTCCGGCCCGGCCAGACGTCCACGTCGCCGCCCATCCGCTGGCCGATCTTGACCTTGATGCCGCGGAACCCGTGCTCGTCGACGGCCCGGGCCATTCGTTCGGCCTCGTCCTCCGGGGTGATCTTCCGGTTGAGGCTGGAGGCGTACACCGGGACCCGGGCGCGCAGCCCGCCCCCGACCAGCCGGTGCACGGGCTGGCCGACGGCCTTGCCCAGCAGGTCGTACAGCGCGGTGTCGACGCCGCCGAGGGCGCGGTAGAGGAACGTGCCGCTGAACTTGTACAGCTCGGTGGGGACGCGGTGGGACAGGGCGCCGACGTCCCAGGCGCTCGCGCCCAGGTACAGCGGGGCGACGAGGTCGTGCAGCACGGCGACGGAGATGTGGGCGTTGCGGGCGGCCACCTGCCCGATCCCCTCGGCGCCGTCCGTGGTGCGGACCCGGACGACGGCGACCGCGCCGTCGGGGGACAGGTGGCTCTCGATCCGGGAGATGCGCAGGTCGCCGATGGTGTCGCGGCCGTCCGGGAGACCGGGATCGGTACCCGGTGCGGTTCCGTCGGCGGTGCCCGGCACGGTCGGTGTCGCGGTCTCGGTCACGTGCGGCTCCCCTCGTCGGCGCATCGCCGTTCCTCGTCGTCACACGACCTTGACGGTGCGTCCCATCAATCAGTATACCTAGTGCACGAGGTTGTCCACGAGGAGGTGGGTGCACGATGAGGCGTCGAGTGATGCGCTCGGTGATCCCGGTGGCCGCTGCCGTCGCGGCAGGCGTGCTGGCGGGCTGCAGCCTGTCGACCGAACCGGAGCCCCGCGACGGTGAGGATGCCGGCGCCACGGGGGTCGCGGTGCGCGGTGGCACCGGGCAGGCGCCGATGCTGGCTGCCCTGGTCGAGTCGGGGGACCTGCCCCCGCTGGAGGATCGCCTGCCGGCCGAGCCCCTGGTCGTCGAGCCGGTCGAGGAGATCGGGGTCTACGGCGGTGAGTGGCGCTCCGCGCTGCTCAGCGTCTCCGACGACCCGTGGCTCAAGCGCACGATCGGCTACGAGGGGCTGCTGCGCTGGGACCCGGAGTGGACCGAGCCGATCCCCAACCTCGCCGCGTCGTTCGAGGTCAACGACGACGCGACCGAGTACACGTTCCAGCTCCGCGAGGACCTGCGCTGGAGCGACGGCGAACCCTTCACCGCCGAGGACGTCCAGTTCTGGTGGGACGCCGTGGTCCTGCGCGAGGATGCGCTGGAGGACGGCGGTGCGCCGGGCTGGATGCGTCCCAGCGGGGAGGAGGCCGACACCACGGTCGAGGCCGTCGACGACCTCACCCTCCGGTTCACCTTCACCGAGCCCAACGGTCTGCTGCCGCAGTGGATGGCCGGCAACGACGGCTCGGAGATGGTGTCGATCCCCGCCCACTACTGCGGGGAGTTCCACGAGGACTACAACGAGGACGTCGCTGCCGTCGTCGCCGAGGAGGGCGCCGAGGACTGGGCCGACCTGTTCACCGCCAGAGGGTGCACCGGCAGCGGAGGCAGCGAGTACTGGCAGACCACCGGCATCCCGACCATGCACCCCTGGCTGCTCACCACCGAGTACGGGTCGGGGTCCCGGGTCGAGGCCGAGCGCAATCCCTACTACTGGAAGGTCGACACCGAGGGCAACCAGTTGCCCTACCTCGACCGCATCGTCTACTCCGTCGTCGAGAACGAGGAGGTCATGCTCCTCAATGCCTCGGCCGGCGAACTGGACTACCACGCGCGGGCCATCAACCGGCTGCGGAACCGGCCGGTGCTGGTGGAGAACAGCGAGCGGGGCGGCTACCGGCTGTTCGACATGGTCGAAGCCGAGATGAACACGACGATGGTCCACCTCAACCTCACCGCCCCCGACCCCGTCCTCGCCGAGGCGTTCCTGGGCCAGGACCTGCGGATCGGGCTCTCCCACGCGATCGACCGCCAGGAGATCATCGACATCGTCTACCAGGGCCAGGGTGAGCCGTGGCAGGGGGGCCCGCGTCCGGAGTCCGGCGACCTCCACCACGAGGAGCTGGGGACCCAGTACACGGAGTTCGACGTCGAGGAGGCGAACCGGCTGCTCGACGAGGCCGGGTACGCCGAGCGCAACGGCGACGGCATCCGCCTGCTGCCGGACGGCCGGCCGCTGGCCTTCGGCGTCCTGGTCCGCACCGACCAGACGGAGCAGGTCGACGCCCTCAACCTGGTGCGCCGGATGTGGCAGGCGGTCGGGGTGGACCTCCGGATCGACGCCGTCGACCGGACGCTGTGGGAGGAACGCCGCGACTCCGGCGAGTACGAGGCGATCGCATCCGACGGCAGCGGCGGCATGCGCGACGCGTTCCTCGAGAACGACAACTACATGGCGGCCGGGGACGGTGACTCCGCCCTCTGGGCGCCGCAGTGGAGCGCCTGGCTGGACAGCGGCGGCGAGGAGGGCCAGGAGGCTCCCGAGCCTGCGCAACGCCAGGCCGACCTGTACGCCGACGTCAAGGCCAGCAGGGACCCGGACGAGCAGGTGGAGCTCATGCAGCAGATCCTCGACATCTCGCAGGAGGAGTTCTGGACGATGGGCATCAGCCTTCCGCAGGCGCACTACGGCATCGCGGGGGAGAACTTCCGCAACGTCCCGGAGGGTTTCGCCGACTCCTCACGCTTCGGGACCCCGGGGCCGGTCAATCCGGCCCAGTTCTTCCTCGCCGACGGCGGCGGCGCGTAGGCCGGTGACGGGCGAGACGGGGTGGTCGTCCGATGCTGAGGTACGTCGTCCGGCGGGTGCTGTACGTGATCCCGACCCTGGTCGCGATCTCGATCGTCACCTTCGCCGTCATCCAGCTCCCGCCGGGCGACTTCCTCACCTCGACCATTGCGCGGTTGCGGGCCCAGGGCGACACCGTCGACCTGGCCCAGATCGAGGCGCTGCGCGAGCGGTACGGCCTCGACGAGCCGATCTGGGTCCAGTACTGGGTGTGGATCAGCGGAATCGTGTTCCGCGGGGACTTCGGCGAGTCGTTCGCCTACAACCAGCCCGTCTCGGACCTCATCGGCGAGCGGATCGCCCTCAGTGTCGTCCTGTCGCTCAGCACTCTGTTGTTCTCGTGGCTGCTGATCTTCCCGATCGGCATCTACTCGGCGATGCGCAAGTACTCGGTCGGGGACTACACCTTCACGTTCCTCGGTTTCGTCGGCCTGGCCATCCCCAACTTTCTCTTCGCGCTCGTCCTCATGTACGTCTCGTTCGCCTTCTTCGGGCAGAGTGTCGGGGGACTGTTCTCGCCGGAGTACCAGGACGCCGCGTGGAACCTCGGCAAGGTCCTCGACCTCCTGCAGCACATGTGGATCCCGGTGCTCATCATCAGCGTGGCGAGCACCGCGGGTGGCATCCGCATCCTGCGGGCGAACCTGCTGGACGAGCTCAACAAGCCGTACGTCGAGACCGCGCGCGCCAAGGGCGTGCCGGAGGCGCGCCTGGTCACCAAATACCCCCTGCGCACGGCGGCGATCCCGTTCGTCAGCACCGTGGGGTGGGAGCTGCCGGCCCTCATCAGCGGCGAGATCATCATCTCGGTGGTGCTGAGCCTCGCGACCACCGGGCCGTTGCTCCTGGAGGCGCTGCGCAGCCAGGACATGTACCTCGCCGGCAGCTTCCTGCTGATCCTCAGCGTGCTCACCGTCATCGGCACGCTGATCTCGGATCTGCTGCTGGCCTGGATCGATCCCCGGATCAGGCTCCAGCACGGGTGAGGAGGCGAGGATGAGCACCGCGATGGACAGAGCGCCCGGTCCGGCGTCCGTGCCGAGTGCCGCGCCGGCCTCGCCGGGGGCCGGCGGCCACGGTCCGGAGTCAGCGGACGTCCTCGCCCGGTCGCTGCACGAGGACGAGACCGACGTCGACGTCGCCTCCCAGTGGCGGCTCGTGTGGTGGCGCTTCCGGCGGCACAAGGTCGCCGTGGCGAGCGCCGTCGTGGTCGCCGCCCTGTACGCGATCGCGCTGTTCGCCCCGTTCCTCGCGCCGTTCTCCGGGGACCGGCAGGACGGCGAGTACACCTATGCCCCGCCGCAGCCGCTGCGGGTGTCGGCCGAGGGCCTCTACGTCCTCGGGTACCAGGCCGAGCGCGACCCGGAGTCCCTCGCCCTGGTCTACGAGGTGGACGAGACGCAGCGCATCCCGGTCCGGCTGTTCGACCGCGGCGAGCCCTACGAGCTCTTCGGGATCGTCCCCACCGACATCCATCTCATCGGGCCGGTGGACGACACCCGGCCGATGTACCTGCTGGGGACGAACGACAACGGCGAGGACCTGTTCTCCAGGATCATCCTCGGATCCCAGGTCTCGCTGAGCATCGGTTTGGTCGGGGTCGCCGTCAGCCTCGTGCTCGGCATCATCATCGGAGGGGTCTCCGGGTACTTCGGCGGCGTCATCGACACGGTCATCCAGCGGGTCATCGAGTTCCTCATGTCCATTCCGTCGATCCCGCTGTGGATGGGCCTGGCCGCGGCGGTGCCGCGGGACTGGGGGCCGCTGGAGCGGTACTTCGCCATCACGGTCCTGCTGTCCGTCATCGGCTGGACGTCCCTGGCCCGGGTGGTGCGGGGACGGTTCCTCTCGCTGCGCGAGGAGGACTTCGTCCTGGCGGCCCGGCTCGACGGGTCCAGCCAGGCCCGCGTGATCTTCCGGCACATCCTGCCGTCGTTCACCAGCCACGTCATCGCCAGCGTCACCCTCGCCATCCCCGCGATGATCCTCGGCGAGACGGCGCTGTCGTTCCTCGGCCTGGGACTGCAGGCGCCGGTCGTGAGCTGGGGGGTGCTGCTCCAGGAGGCTCAGAACGTGCGGGCCCTGCAGACCGCCCCGTGGCTGCTGGCCTCCGGCGCGGCGGTCTTCGTGTCCGTCCTCGCCCTCAACTTCCTCGGTGACGGCCTGCGTGACGCCGCGGACCCGTACGGATGACGGCGGCAGAGGTGACGGCGGAGGTGACGACTGAGGTGACGGTGACGACCGCAGCCCGGGCGGCGGGCACGTCGCGGGCAGTCCCGGGTGATGACGTGCTGCTGGACGTCCAGGACCTCAGCACCCACTTCCTCCTGGAGGAGGGGGTGGTCCGGGCGGTCGACGGCGCGGACTTCACGGTGCGCCGTGGGCGGACGCTGTGCCTGGTCGGGGAGTCCGGCAGCGGCAAGAGCATCACCGCCCGCAGCATCCTCACCATCGTCCAGCCCCCGGGACGCATCGTGGGAGGCCGGATCCTGCTGCGCGATCCCGACCGGGAGTCCCGGCCCGACGGCGGGCCGGCGACCTTCACCGACCTCGCGAGCCTGCCTCCCAAGGGGCCCCGGATGCGGTCGATCCGCGGCAACCGGATCGCCATGATCTTCCAGGAGCCGATGAGCAGCCTGAGCCCGGTCCACACGATCGGCAACCAGATCGTCGAGGCCGTCCGGCTCCACGAGGACGTCACGAAGGCCGAGGCCCGGGACCGCGCGATCGACGCGCTGCGCCAGGTCGGCATCCCGACCCCCGAGCGGCGCGTCGACTCCTACCCGTTCCAGCTCAGCGGCGGGATGCGGCAGCGCGCCATGATCGCGATGGCGCTGTCGTGCTCGCCGGAGCTGCTCATCGCCGACGAGCCCACCACCGCCCTCGACGTCACCACCCAGGCGCAGATCCTCGAACTCCTGCGACAGCTCCAGGCCGACCTCGGCATGTCGATGCTCTTCATCACCCACGACCTCGGGGTGGTGGCCGAGATGGCCGACGACGTCGCCGTCATGTACCTCGGCGGGGTCGTCGAGCGGGCCGGTGTCGACGAGCTGTTCCACGATCCGAAGCACCCGTACACCCAGGCTCTGCTGCGCTCGGTGCCCGCGGTCGGCTCCGGTGCCCGCCGCCGGCTCGACCCGATCCGCGGCATGGTGCCCGGTCCTTTCCACCGCCCGCCCGGCTGCCCGTTCCACCCGAGGTGCGACCACGCCGTGCCCGGGAGCTGCGACACCGTGGTCCCGCCGCCGGTCGCCCCCGGCGAGGACGCCCGCGAGGTCCGGTGCCTGCTGTACGGCCCGCAGCCGTTGACACTCACCGCCCGGCCGGCCACCGGCCCGGCCTCTCCGGCGGCGACGGCCTCCCCGGCGGAGCCGGTTGCGACGGCGGCGACGGCCTCCCTGGTGGCGCCGGTCGCGACGCCCGTCCCGCCCGGACCACCGCTGCTGGAGGTGCGCGACCTGCGCATGCACTTCCCGCTCGCCAGGGGGGTGCTGGGGCGACACGGCCGCCGGGCGGGCGTGGTGCGGGCCGTCGACGGGGTCGACCTCAGCCTCGCCCGCGGGGAGACCCTGGGCCTGGTCGGCGAGTCCGGCTGCGGCAAGTCCACCCTGGGTCGCTGCGTCATCCGGGCTTACCAGCCCACGTCGGGCGAGATCGTCTACCGTCACGGCGACGACCGGGTCGAGGACATCGCCCGGCTCCGCGGGCGGGCGCTGCAGCCCTACCGGCGCCGGATCCGGATGGTGTTCCAGGACCCGTTCTCCTCGCTCAACCCGCGGATGACGCTCCGGCAGATCGTCGGCGAGCCGCTGCTCGTCAACCGGGTCGCGACCGGCTCCGAGCTGGCCGAGCGGGTGGCCGCGGTGCTGCAGCGGGTGGGGCTGCGCCCGGAGTACATGAACCGCTACCCCCACGCCTTCTCGGGCGGGCAGCGGCAGCGCATCGGCATCGCGCGGGCGATCGTGCTCGACCCGGAGGTCGTCGTCGCCGACGAGGCGGTGAGCGCCCTCGACGTCTCGATCCGCGCCCAGACCCTCAACCTGCTCCAGGACCTGCAGGCCGAGCGGGGGCTGTCCTACCTGTTCGTGGCGCACGACCTCGGGGTCGTCGAGTACCTGTGCGACCGCGTCGCGGTCATGTACCTGGGCCGCATCGTCGAGCTGGGTGCCACCGCCCCGCTCTACGAGCAACCGCTGCACCCGTACACCGACGCCCTGCTCTCGGCCGTGCCGACGCCCGATCCCCGGCTGCGGGCGGACCGGGAGCGGATCGTCCTGCAGGGCGAGGTGCCGGATCCCGCCGACCCGCCGTCGGGCTGTCCCTTCCACACCCGGTGCCCGCACGCCCGGGCCCGCTGCGCCACGGAGGAGCCGGCGCTGCGGGAGGTGACGCCGGGTCGGTGGGCGGCGTGCCACTTCGCCGAGGAGCTGCGCGACGCGGGCCTCCTGAGAGGCTCGGGGCGGGTCGACGTCCGGGCGAGGGGACAGGTGACGGCATGACGCAGGCGGCCAGGCCGGTGGAGCGCCTCGGCGGCGGGCCCCGGTACCAGCAAGTGCGCCAGGACCTCCTGGCGCGGGTGCGGCGCGGGGAGTTCGCCGCGGACGGTCTGCTGCCGTCCGAGAGTCAGCTCTGCCAGCAGTACGACGTCAGTGTGACCACGGCCCGGCGGGCGCTGCTCGAACTGGTCAAGGACGGCGTCGTCCGCCGCCGGGCCGGCGTCGGGACCATGCTGGCCCCGACGGTGCGCAAGCTCCGGCTGGAGTTCGTCAGCATCGGCCACGCCGGGGAGCCGTGGCGGCGCGCCGCCAACACCGTCGGGGCGGTGCTGTCGGGGATCGGGGAGTACGCCTGGGGCCACGACGCCGCGCTCCACGTCACCGGGGTGTTCCAGGACGAGGCCGTCGCTCACCTGCGGGCCCTCGCCGAGGAGCGCAGCGTCGACGGGGTCCTCGTCAACTCCGTCGACGACATCACCCACGAGCACGTCGACGTCCTCGAGGACGCCGGCCTGCCCTACGTCGTCATCAAGCGCGGCCTGGAGGGCCGCGTCGTCAACTGCGTGCGCGGTGACGACCGAGGAGCCGCCCGGCTGGCGGTGGACCACGTCCTCGGTCTCGGCCACGAGCGGGTGGGCTTCGTCCGGGTGAAGTCGCACCTGCAGTCCCAGCGGCAGCGCCTCGCGGGGTACCGGGAGGCGCTGGCGGCCGCCGGCCTGCCGTACGACGAGGCGCTTGTCCGCACCGACCACGAGTCCACCTCCCAGGCCGTCCGCGAGCTGCTGGAGTCGCCCGACCGGCCGACCGCCGTGCTGCTGGGCAACGCCGCCATGGCCTCGGCGGGCTACCGGGCCGCCAAGGACCTCGGGTTGGCCGTGCCGGACGACGTCGCGTTCGTCGGCTTCCGGATCGACGACAGCCAGGCCGCCGGGCTCGACCCCGCCCTCACCACGGTCACGCTGCTGGCTCACGACCTCAGCTACACGGCCGCCCGCCTGCTCATCGACATCGTCGAGGGCCGCGAGACGGCCCCGCAGGAGCGGGTCGTCGAGGCGGCCCTCGTCGTCGGCGGGTCCACCCGCGACCTGCGGGCACCCACCCGCGGTGACCGCGCGGGCGGGCGAGGCCCGGTGGCGGTCCCCGCCGCGCCCCCGGCCGACGGGGGCGGGACCGATGTCGCTGTCGTCGCGGAGTCCCGGCGGGTGGTCGTCATGAGCGGACGGCCGGGCCCGCTCGCCCGGGCCGTCGGCCGGGTCCTCGAGACCGAGGGCGCCCGGGTGGTGTGGGAGGGCGACGTCGTGCCCGACGCCCGGGCGAGTCGCCCACCGGACCTCGTCCATCACGTGGCCGTCGACGAGGACGTCGTGGGGACCCTGCGGCGGGCGCGGGAGCACGCCGAACGGCTCGTGGCGGGAGCGCCGCCGGGGGGCCGGCTGCTTGTCGTCGTGCACGCGGCGGCGGGCGACGCGGTGGCCGTCCAGACCGTGCGGGCGGGCCTCGAGGCCGTTGTCGGGGCGCTCGCGGCGTCCGGGGTCGCGGTGAACGCGGTGCTGGCGGACGACGACGCCGGGGCCGGCGCCGCCGGCCCTGCCGCCTTCCTGCTGTCGGACGCGGCCGCCGGGATCCGCGGCCAGGTGCTGGTGGCCTCGGCGACGGGCACCTCGTGACCACGGTGCGGACCGCCACCGGACTGGTCGAGGTGTCGCCGGGGGTGCCCGGGGCGGTGCCGAGCGCCGCCTTCGCGGTCACCGTCGAGGACGTGGCCGTGCCGGTGGAGGACTGGCGTGAGCTGTCCTGGGCCCGGTTCGCCCTGGCGGGCGTCGTCCGGGTGGTCGTCGAGCGGGCGGGCGGCGGTGAGGCCGACTGGCGGGTCCGGCCCCGCCCCGCGGCTCCCGGGCCGGGCCCGGGAGGGTCGGGACGGGTGCTCCGGTTCACCCTCGACCGGCCTGGCACCTGGGTGGTCGATGCCGACCGGGGCCGGCGGCTCGTCCTGCTCGCGGAGGCCCCCGAGTCGAGCGCCCCCGATCCGGCCGACCCCGGTGTCGTCGACGTCCGGCGTCACGGCGCGGCCGGCGACGGGGTGGACGTCGAGACCGAGGCCCTGCAGCGGGCGATCGACGCGGTCGCCGCCGGCGGCGGGGGGGTCGTCCACCTGCCTCCCGGGGTCTACCGGACCGGCACCCTGCGCCTGCGCAGCCGCGTGACGCTGCACGTGGCGGCCGGTGCCCTGCTGCAGGGCACCGGGGACCCCGCCGACCACCCGGTGGACCCGGGCCGGACCGAGGGGCCGACGACCTACGGCGAGCACTTCACCCACAGCCGGCTGCTCCACCTCGACGGGGTGCACGACGCCGGGATCGTCGGTCGCGGGGTCGTCGACGGTGACGGGGTGCGGCTGCGCCGCGCCGGGCGGACCAGCAACCTGGTCCGGGTCTCCCGCTCGCACGACGTGACGATCCGCGACGTCGTGCTGCGCGACTCCGCCGCCTGGAACACCCACGTCCTCGACTCCTCCCGGGTGCGCATCGAGGGGGTCCGCATCCTCAACGACGCCTCGCTGCTCAACACCGACGGCATCGACGTCGACTCCTCCCGCGAGGTGCTGGTGGACCGCGTCTTCGTCCATGCCGGCGACGACGCCGTCTGCGTCAAGGCGACCCGCAACGGCGACCCGGGCGGGCGCGCGCCGGCCGGCGACGTCCGCCGGGTCCTGGTCCGCGACGGCGTGTACCTCACCCGCTGCGCCGCGCTCAAGGTCGGTACCGAGTCCAACGCCGAGCTGATCGCCGACGTCCGCTTCGTCGACAACACCGTGCTGGACTCCGACCGGGCGATGTCGCTGGTCATGCGGGACGGCGGCGCCTACGCCCGGATCGGCTTCGAGGGCGTCACGGTCGACGGCGTCGACCATCTCCTCGAACAGGCCGTCCAGCTGCGCGCCGGGTACGACCGGCGGCCCGGGCGGATGTCCGGGGTCACCTTCCGCGACGTGGTGGCGCCCGACTACCGGCCGCGGGACAACCGCACGTCGTACAACCGCGACGGCGGGCCCGTCCTGTCGGGGTACGACGCGGATCACCCACTGGTCGGGGTGCGCTTCGCGGGGGTGGTCGTCAACGGCCACCACCTGGCCGACGCCGCCTCGGCCCGGGAGCACGCCCGCATCGACATCGGCCCGCACGTCCATGACGTGCGCTTCGAACCGTGACCACCGACGACAGGGAGCCGGGACCCATGACCAACGACGTGACGCAGGCCGCCGGAACCGGGGCGACGGAGGAGCCGCGGGCGCTGCACCTGCCCGCCTTGCGCGACCTCGACGTCCGATCGGCCTCGGTCCGGGTCCTGGCTCGCGGGGTCGAGGTGGGTGTCACCGGGGACCTGGTTCCCCGGCTCGTCCTGCTGGTGCCCGCCGGCGTCGAGGTGCCACCGGGCTTCGCCGGGCAGTCCGCGACGGTCGAGGACGCGGGCCGCGGGGACGTGACCCTGGTGGTCGGCGCCGCCGACGCCGGAAACGCGGCGTTCCTCCGCGAGACCGTCCCCGGCCTGGCGCCCCGGCCGCTCGGTCTCGCGACGTCGGTCGGCCTCGGCGACCGGCTCGGTCTCGCCACCCCCGGCCACGTCCGGGCGATGCGGGCCGCGGGCGCCGGCGACGTGACCGATGCCGTCCGCCCGGTCCTCGCCCAGCAGTCGGCCCGGGAGAACGCCCGCACCGGTCGCACTCCCCGGCAGGTGCTGGACGACGCGACCCTGGGCGCCTTCCTCGCAGGGTGGCGGGGCGCGGTGGGGGCCGACGCCGACCACCTCAAGACCGAGGAGGACGTCGCGGAGTTCGCCGCCGCCGGCTTCACGATGTTCACGCTCGATCCCGGCGACCACGTGGATGCCGTGCCGGACTCCGAGCGCCGCGTCACCGCCGGGGCGCTCGCCGACCTGCCCTGGGGCGACCTCGCCGACACCGAGGCCGACCTCCGGCGGCGCTACCCGGACCGCCTCGACCTGGGTGACGCATGGCTCGACCTCGACCCCGGCACGATGGCGCTCGCCGCGGTCAAGTACGGGCGCGCGGTCGCCCACACCGCCCGGCTGCACCGACACCTGACCGCCGTCGCCCGCGGACCCGTCGACGTGGAACTGGCCGTCGACGAGACCGCCGTGCCCACCACCCCCGCCCAGCACGTGTACCTCGCCACCGAGCTGGCCCGTCTCGGGGTGCCGCTGACGAGCGTGGCGCCCCGTTTCGTCGGGGCGTTCGAGAAGGGTGTCGGGTACCGGGGCGACCTCGCCGAGCTGACCGCGGAACTCGCCGGGCACGCGGGCGTCGCCCGCCGCCTCGGCCCGTACAAGCTCAGCCTGCATTCCGGGTCGGACAAGTTCGACCTGTACGGCCCGGCGGCGGAGTTGACCGGTGGCCTCATGCACCTCAAGACGTCCGGCACCAGCTACCTCGAGGCGCTGCGGACCGTGGCCGTGGTCGACCCGCCGTTCTTCCGCGAGCTGTACGCCACCGCGCGTTCGGCCTTCGCCGAGGCCCGGGCCGGGTACCACGTCTCGGCGGAGACCGGGCGGACGGCGGCGGCGGACGAGATCGCCGACGCGGACCTGCCCGGGCTGCTCGACCGCGACGACGAGCGGCAGGTCCTGCACGTCACCTACGGCACGGTGCTGCGCGACCCCGGGCTCGGCCCCCGGCTGCCCGAGGTGCTGCGCCGGCACGCCGACGCCTACGCCGCCGCTCTCGAGCGGCACCTGTCCCGCCACGTCGCACCCCTGGTCGCCACCGATGTCGGGGGCGCCCGGTGACGGCACCCTGGCGGCTCGACCCCGACCGGCTGTTCGACCCGGAGCCCTCCCGGCGCGTCGCCGCCCGGGAGCTGTACGCGGCGGTGTCCGGGCTGCCCCTGGTGTGCCCGCACGGCCACGTGCCGCCCGCCCTGCTCGCGGACCCCGACGCCCGGTTCGGCAGCCCCGCGGACCTCTTCGTCATCCCCGACCACTACGTCGTGCGGATGCTGTCCAGCCGAGGCGTCGACATGGCCGCCCTCGGCGTGCCCACCCGTGACGGCACCCCGGTCGAGACCGACCACCGGGCGGTGTGGCGGCGGTTCTGCGAGCACTTCGCCCTGTTCCGCGGCACCCCAAGCGGTCTGTGGCTGACGACCGAGCTCATCGACGTGTTCGGCGTCACCGAAAAGCCGTCGGCGGACAGCGCCGACCGGCTGTACGACCACCTGTGCGAGCGGCTCGCCGACCCCGCGTACTCACCCCGGGCGCTGTACGACCGGTTCGGGATCGAGGTGCTGTGCACCACCGACGCCGCCACCGACGACCTGGCCGGGCACGCCGCGATCGCCGCCGACCCCTGGGGCGGGCGGGTGCTGCCGACCTTCCGGCCCGACGCCGTCCTCGCTCTCGGCGCGCCGGGCTGGCGCGACGAGGTGGCCCGGCTGTCCGGGGCGTCGGGCGTCGACGTCGTCGACCACGGGTCCTTCGTCGCGGCGCTCGAGCAGCGCCGCGAGCACTTCCGCCGCCTCGGCGCGGTGGCCACCGACCACGCCGCGCCGACCCCGCGTGCCGAGCCGCTGGACGACCCGGGGGCGGTGTTCGCGCGGGCGCTCGCGGGTCGCCCGGAGCCCGGCGACGCTGAGGCGTACGCCGCCCACATGCTGCTGGAGATGGCGCGGATGAGCGCGGACGACGGCCTCGTCATGCAACTGCACGCCGGGAGCCTGCGCGACCACCACCCGGCGGTGCACCGGCGGTTCGGCCCGGACCGCGGTGCCGACATCCCGGTCGCCACCGAGTGGACCCGCAACCTCCGACCGCTGCTGGCGGCCCACGGCGCCGACCCGCGGTTCCGGCTCGTCGTCTTCGGCCTCGACGAGAGCACCTACAGCCGGGAGCTGGCCCCGCTGGCCGGCCACTACCCGTCCCTGGTGCTCGGGCCACCGTGGTGGTTCCTCGACAGCCCGCTCGGGATCCGCCGCTACCTCGACGGGGTGGTCGAGACCGCCGGCGTGGCCAACCTGGCCGGCTTCAACGACGACACCCGGGCCTTCGCCTCGATCCCCGCCCGCCACGACGTGTGGCGCCGGGTGGTCGCGGACTGGGCCGCCGGGCTCCTCGTCACCGGGGTCGTCGACGCCGACGACGCCCACGCGATGGTGCGCCGCCTGGCCTACGACGCCGCCCGCGAGACCTACCGGCTGGACGGCTGCACGTGAGCGGCGCCGCGGCCCTGGACCGCTGGTTCTCCCTCGCCGGGCGGGTCGCCGTGGTGACCGGGGGTACCGGGGTGCTCGGTGGCGAGATCGCCCGCGGGCTCGCCGCGGCGGGGGCTCGGGTCGCGGTGCTCGGTCGGCGTGGTGCGGTCGCTGCCGAGGTGGCGACGGGCGTCGAGGCGAGCGGGGGCGAGGCGATGCCGCTGCCGGCGGACGTGCTGGACCGGGCGAGCCTGGTGCGCGCCCGCGACGCGGTGCTCGACCGGTGGGGCGCCGTCGACGTCCTCGTCAACGCAGCCGGGGGCAACGTGCCCACGGCGACGGTGGCCGAGGGCGCCTCGGTGTTCGACGTGCCCGAGACCGCCTGGCGCGACGTCGTCGACCTCAACCTGCTCGGCACCGTGCTGCCGACTGCGGTGTTCGGCGCCGCCATGGCCGGGCGCGACCCTGCCGCCGGGGTCGTGGTCAACGTCTCGTCGATGGCCGCGAGCCGCCCGCTCAGCCGGGTGGCCGGCTACTCCGCCGCCAAGGCGGCGGTCGAGAACCTCACCCGGTGGCTCGCGGTGGACCTGGCCGCCAAGCACGGCCCGGGGATGCGGGTGAACGCCGTCGCGCCGGGGTTCTTCCTCGGCGAGCAGAACCGCGCGCTGCTGGTCGGTGAGGACGGCGAGCCCACCCCCCGGGGCCGGCGCATCCTCGACCACACCCCGCTGGGCCGGTTCGGCGAGCCTGCCGAGCTGGTGGGGACGGTGGTCTGGCTGTGTTCCCCGGCGGCGCGGTTCGTCACCGGGGTCGTGGTGCCGGTCGACGGCGGGTACTCCGCTCACGGGGGCGTGTGAACGTGGCCGTGACGGGTACCGGGCGGCCGAGCGACCTCGGCGTGCTGAGCGACGCCGAGGTCGCCGCCATCGTCGCCGAGGCGCTCGCCGGCTGGGACCTCACCGGGCGCCGGGTGCTCGTGCTCGTCCCCGACGCGACCCGGACCGCGCCCGTCCAGCAGCTGTTCCGGCTGCTGTGCGAGGGCCTGGCGGGGCGCGCGGCCGCGCTTACCGTGCTGGTGGCCCTCGGCACCCACCGCCCGATGCCGCCGGACGCCCTCGACCGCCTGGTCGGCGCCGGCCCCGCCGAGCGGGAGGAGATGTTCCCCGGTGTCCGGCTGCTCAACCACGAGTGGTGGATCCCCGAGACCTTCGCCCACCTGGGCCGCCTCGACGCCGCGGAGGTCCACGAGATCAGCGGCGGGCTGCTGGCCGAGGCCGTCGACGTCCGGGTCAACCGGCTGGTGCTCGAGCACGACGCCGTCATCGTCTGCGGGCCGGTGTTCCCGCACGAGGTCGTGGGGTTCTCTGGCGGCGACAAGTACTTCTTCCCCGGCATCGGCGGGGAAGAGGTCATCGGGCAGTCCCATTGGCTCGGCGCCCTGCTGACCAGCCGGGCGATCATCGGAACCCCGGGAGTCAACCCGGTGCGCCGCCTCGTCGAGCGTGCGGCCGCCCTGGTGCCCCGGCCCCGGCTGTGCCTGGCCATGGTCGCCGCGACCGGCACCGGCGGGGATGCCGGCGCGGACGCGATGCGAGGGCGGCTGCACGGGCTGTACGCCGGCACGACGGGCGAGGCGTGGGCCGCCGCCGCCGCGCTGTCGGCGCAGGTCCACGTCCGCTATGTCGACCGGCCGTACGACACGGTGCTGTCGGTCATGCCGCGCGGCTACCAGGACGTGTGGACCGCGGCCAAGGGGATGTACAAGGTCGAGCCGGTCGTCGCCGACGGCGGCGAGGTCGTCGTCCTTGCCCCGCACGTCACCGAGTTCAGCCACACCCACGGCGCCGACCTCGCCGAGGTCGGGTACCACGTCCGCGACTACTTCCTCGGCCAGTGGGACCGCTACCGCGACCGCTCCCGGGCCGTGCTCGCCCACAGCACCCACCTCAAGGGCGCCGGGACCTGGGACGCCGTGGCCGGGGAGCGACCTCGGGTCCGGGTGTCCCTGGCCACCGGGATCGACGCCCACCGCTGTGCGGCGCACGCCGTCGGCCACCGGGACCCGGCCTCGGTCGATCCGGCCGACTGGGCCCGCCGCGACGGCGTCCTCGTGGTGCCGCGGGCGGGGGAGACCCTCTACCGCCTCGCTGCCGAGCGCCCCGGTCCCGCGGCCCGGCCGCCGTCCGGTCCACCGCCCGATCCCCACCCCGCACCCCGCCCCTAGGAGGAGCCGCCCGTGCGCCTGTGCGTCATCACCGACGAGATCTCACCGGACTTCGACACCGCTCTCGACGTGTCCGACGAGCTGGGGATCCGGACCGTCGAGATCCGCACCGTCGACGGGGCCAGCGCCGTCGCCCACGACGACGCGACGGTCCGGTCATGGCGGCAGCGGTTGGACGACCGCGGCATCGACGTGGCCGCCTTCGCCTCGCCCTTCCTCAAGTCGCACCTGCGGGACGGCGATGCGGCGGGAGCACCCGGGCCCACCCACGGCGCCCCACCGGCGACGCGGGCCGAGCAGTGGGGGGTGCTCGAGCGCTCGTTCGAGGTGGCGCACCTGCTGGGAGCCCCGCTGGTCCGGACCTTCTCGTTCTGGCGGCTGCCGGACCCGGCCGCGGTCCGCGACGAGATCGTGGACGTGCTCGCCGAGGCGGCGGGGCGGGCGGAGGCAGCCGGGCTGGAGCTGGGCCTGGAGAACGAGCACGCCTGCAACCTCGCCACCGGGGCCGAGGCGGCCTGGGCGCTGGACCGGATCATCTCCCCGGCCTTCGGCCTCATCTGGGACCCCGGCAACGAGGCCGCGCTCGACTCCACGCCCTATCCCGACGGCTACGCCCACGTCCGCGGCCGGGTCCGCCACGTCCAGGTCAAGGACCGCAGCCCCGACGGGCGGTGGACCCGCGTCGGCACCGGCGTCGTCGACTGGGAGGGACAGGTTCGGGCGCTCGCCGCGGACGGCTACCCCGGTCTGCTGTCCCTGGAGACCCACTACGACACCCCGGACGGCGGACGGGCCGGGGCGACGCGCGAGTCCGCCGCCGCGCTGCGCGATCTGTGCGCCCGCGCCGGGGTCGAGCTCGAGGAGGTCGCGGCGTGAGGTTCGGCGTGTTCACCGTGGGGCTGCCCGAGCTCACCCCCGAGGAGGGCGCCGCCGCGCTCGCCGAGGCCGGGTACGACGGCGTCGAGTGGCGGGTGACGCATGTCCCCGAGGAGGTCCGGGGCGAGGCGCCCTCGTTCTGGCGGAACAACCGGTGCACCTTCGAGCCCGGCCTTGACCAGGCGGCGCGGGCCCGCGAGGTCGCCCGGGCGGCCGGGCTCGCGGTCATCGGGCTGGGCACGTACCTGAAGGTCGGCGACCTCGAGGCGACCGAGTCGGCCATGCGGTTCGCCCGCGCGGCCGGTGCGCCCCAGCTGCGGGTGGGAGTCGGGCGCACCGACGGCGTCGCCCGCTACTCCGACCTGGCCCGGCTCACCCGCGACTACCTGGAGCGGGTCGCGGAGCTGGCGGGTGGGCACGGCGTCCGGGCACTCGTCGAGATCCACCACCGGACGATCATCCCCAGCGCCTCGATGGCGGAGCGGCTGGTCCGCGGCCTCGACCCGGCTCGGGTCGGCGTCATCGTCGATGCCGGGAACATGGCCCGGGAGGGCTTCGAGGACTACCGGTTCGGCCTGGAGATCCTCGGGCCGTACGTCGCGCACGTCCACGTGAAGAACTCCGCGTGGCGGCGGCCCGACGGTGGCGGCGGGGTGTGGGAGCCGGTGTGGTCGCCGCTGGACGACGGAGTGGTGGACTTCGGGGCACTCTTCGCCGCACTGAAGGAGTTCGGGTACGACGGCTGGGTGGTGGTCGAGGACTTCAGCGACGCCCGCCCGGCGCGCGAGGCGATGGTCCACGATCTGGGCTTCCTGCGTGCGGCGGCGGGGCTCGCCCCCGTGGCCGCCGGCGGGGGTGCCCGGTGAGCGCGGCGACCGGCCGGGAGGGCAACGGTGACCTCGGGATCGGGATCATCGGCGCCGGCACCATCGGCGCCGTGCACGCCCGCGAGCTGGCGGCGGTGACCGGTGCCCGGGTGGTGGCAGTCGCCGACCCGACCGAAGCCGTCGGCCGGGCACTGGCGGACGCCCACGGTGCGGCGTGGCACCCGGGCATCGGGGAGGTCGTCGCCCGGGACGACATCGACGCCGTCGTCCTCTGCACCCCGTCGGGCCTGCACCCCGAGGGCGCGGAGGTGGCCGCCGCGGCGGGAAAGCATGTGATCACGGAGAAGCCGATGGCGATCACGCTGGAGGGGGTGGACCGGATGATCGGGGCTTGTCGGGACGCGGGCGTGGCGCTGTGTGTGATCTTCCAGTACCGGTTCAACCGGGACGCGGTGCGCCTCAAGCGGGCGGTCGAGCGGGGTCTGCTGGGCGACATGGTGCTGGGCAACGCCCTGGTGCACTGGCACCGGACCCAGGCGTACTACGACGACAAGGGCGGCTGGCGGGGGACCTGGGGGATGGACGGCGGGGGTGCGTTGATGAACCAGAGCGTGCACGCCGTGGACCTGTTGCAGTGGGTGCTCGGTCCGGTCGACAGCGTCTTCGCCTACACCGCGACCGCCGGTCACGACATCGAGACGGAGGACCTGGCGACGGCGGCGCTGCGGTTCCGCAGCGGGGCGGTCGGTGTGATCCAGGGGACGACGTGCGCGCACCGGAACTACCCGTTGCGGGTGGAGTTGCGGGGTACTGCGGGTGGGGCGACGTTCGTGCAGGCCCGGATCACCGAGTGGGACGGCCCGTCGGCGGAGGGTCTGCTGAGCGCGCAGGAGTTGGAGCGGTTGCCGGCGGCGGAGCCGGACGAGGGCCTGGGGCCGGGTCACCGGCGCCAGTTGCAGGTGATCGTCGATGCCCTGCGCGAGGGCGGGCAGCCCCCGATTCCCAGCGACGACGCCCGGACCGCCGTCGAGATCATCCTCGCCATCTACCGATCCGCCGCCGAGGCCCGGCCCGTGCGGCTGGGCTAGTGAGCAGCGCACGTCGGGGACTCGAGGTCCCGCCAACCTATGAGGTGGCTCTGTGAGCGCTTGTATGAACCGTCCTGCTGGGTCCGGCCGACTCGCGTCAGTTCTCGGAGGGCGGCGACTCGAGTCGAGCGAGGCGGTCCCGGGCCTCGGCGAGCTCGGTGACGAGATCCTCGGTGTCGGCGCCCCGTGCCCGGCGAGCCGTGATGACCCGGTCGAGGGTGACGCTGAGGTCGCGGAGTTCGGTCGGGCCGCCGATCTGGTCGGCGAGGCGGCGAGCAAGGGCGAGGGATTGGGTGTAGCTGTTCTCGGCGGCGGCCAAGTCGCCACCGGCTCGGTGGCACTCGCCGAGGCGGTCGAGGGTACGGCTGAGATCGCGGAGTTCAGTGGGTCCGCCGATCCGGTCGGCCAGGTTGTGGCGGATTGTGAGGGCTTCGGTGTAAGAAGTGTGAGCGGCGGCCCAGTCGCCACCGGCGAGATGAACGTCCCCGACACTGTCGAGCAAGATGCCAATCTCGCGGAGATCGGTGAGCGTTCCTGTTCCGTTGCTCAGGCTTCGTCGGATGGTGAGTGCTTCGGTGTAGGAGGTATGGGCAGCGGCCCAGTCGTCCCGGGCGAGATGCACGTCACCGAGTCGTTTGAGCGTGAGGGCGAGATCGCACCGCTCAGCCCGGCCGTTGAATTGCTCGACCAGGCGCCGACGGAAGCTGAGCGACTCCCTGTAGGCCTCCCGGGCCATGATCCAGTCACGTCGGGCTTGGCGGATCTCCCCGATGCGGTCGACGGCGTCGGCAAGACTGCGCAGTTCGGCGGGTCCGCTTGTCTGCTCCGCAGTTCGTCGACGGAGCGCAAGGGACTCGGTCCAGAAACGTAGGGCGCCATCGTGGTCTCCGCGAGACTCACGCACGAGCCCTACCCGGTCGAGTGCAGCACTGAGGTCAGCCAGTTCGTTACGCCCTGCGGATCGACCGGCAAGCCCGCGATTGATCTCCAGCGCTTCTGTCCAGAGCGCCTCCGCGGACGCGAGATCACCACGAGCCAGGGCAGCGATGCCCGCCCGGTCGAGGCTGACCGAGAGGTTGCGGAGGTGGGTGGCCCCGCCGTTGTGATCGATCGATTGACGACCGATCGCCAGGGCATCCAGCCAAGCTGATTCCGCATCGGCCCAGTCTCCACGAGCAGCGTGGACGTCTCCGATTCTGAGCAAGGCGAAAGCCAGTGCGTTGTAGTCTTCAGGTCTTCCTACCTCGTCCGCGAGGCGGCGCGCGATAAGAAATTCTTCAGTCCACGCAGCCTCTGCAGCGGCCTGATCTCCGCAGGCCTGAGCAGCCACGCCGACCTGATCGAGGGAGGCCGCGAGGTCGCGGAGCTCACGGGGGCCACCGCTGTCTTCGGCCAGAAGCCGGTCGATGGCGAGGGCTTCCGTCCAAGCCGTCGCCGCGGCAGTCCAGTCGTTGAGTGCGGCGTGAGCTTCTCCCAGCTTCTCCAGAGCACCAGAGAGAGAATGCAGGGCCGAGAATCCATCGACCCGCCCTGCGAGGCGGCGGTGGGCGTCTACGACGACCTGCGCCCGTTCCAACGCGCCGTCCAGCTCGCCCGCATCCTTCGCCAGCTCGGCGAGGTCGGCCCAGGCTGCGATGCGGACCTCGTCCTCGGCGGCGAGCTCCGCTACCCGCCACAGGTCGTCGCGGGCACCGGCAGGGTCCCGCTGCCGGCGGGCCCTGGCCCGACGCTCCCGCAGCACGACGACTGCCGGGCTGTCCCCCCGCGATTCGGCCGCCTCGATCACCGCGTCGAGCCGCTCTCGCAGTCTGCCGCGCAGGTCGACGTCACCGGCCCCCCGGAGCACCTCGATCTCATGCTCGATGTCGGCGTCCCGCTGGCCGCCGAGCGTCGGGCGAATCACGGGGCCTACCGCAGGTCGCTGGATCGGAGTGACGTCGAGCCGGTTCGGCACGAACCGCGGCGGGAGGGGATTGACGACGCCCAGGAAGTCGCGGATCGACCACAGGTCGCTCGCCACCCTGATGACCAAGTCCCTGATCCCGGGCGGGGCCACGACGACGATCCCCCCGAGCCGGTGCCGGACGGTGTCCCGGCGCTGGTTGAGCGACCCGAGGAACACCTCCCAGGCTCGGTCCCACTGCTTCCCGACGCCCAGGGCTTCCACCCAGGTCAGGCTGCCGGGCGGGGGAGCGCCGTCCTCGATCGAGTCCAGCAGGACGGCCAGCTCGTCAGGGGTGACAGGTGTGAACGGCACGAACCGGGCGACCCGCGACCGGCGGTTCCACTCCGCCCGTTCCCGAAGCATCCGCGCGGCCGACGGATCCGGGGTGAAGATCGCCCCGAACCAGAACCGCTCCGCCCAGTCGAGATGGCGCTGCAGCCTCAGCCAGGCGGATTCAACGTTCTCCGGCTCATCGGGCCTAGACGACATGCGTCAGCATGGTCCGCACGAGAGGATGGACGTCGTACCAGTCCTGGCCGTTGTGGTAGCCGAGGATGAGGTGCCGGTCGAAGAGTCCGGCGAGGGCTTCCCACCCCTCCTGCTCTGGCAGGTGGACGTCGTGAGTCTCACGGACATGGCGCAGCGCGCGCAGCTCGTCCTCTGCGATGGGCGTCATCCCCTGCCTCGTCACGGTGCGGGCGCGGTCGAGGGCGTGGCGCGAGAGCGGCAGGCCGTCGGATGCCACCGCGGCATCGCGGACCAGTCGCAGCAGGTCGCGCAGGTGACCGCCGGAGTCGGCGGCCAGCGCCCGGAGATCGGTGGGATCGCCGAACAGCCGATTGACGTCACCGCCTGGGACACGGCGCAGGACCGTCTCGGCCAGCGTGTCCAGGCCCGGATCGAAAGGTCGTCCCTCCGGCGTCGCCACCTTGACGTTCGTCATGAGCCTCCGGGTGCCTCCGGTGCTGACCCACGGCGGTACGACGAACAGCACCCGGCAGGACGAGAGCCGCAGTGCTTGGGTGTAGGTGTCAAGGACCACCTGCAACTGTCGGCGGACCTCGCGGAAGTCGACCCCGCGCACGTGGTCGAGGCTGTCGAACAGGATGACGAGACCCTTCCAGTCGGCGACCGCGGCTTGCCAGGTGGGTCTGAGGTCATCGATGAGGAGCCCCAGTTGCTCATCGGCGCGCGCGGCCAACTCGGGGGCGCGTCCCCGGAGATGCCGGGTGAGGTCCTGGACGAACGAGGCATCCCTGGTCAGTCGGGCTGTCAGGCTCGCAGTGGGTGGGATGCCGATGGTGAGCGCACCGTCGAGCCGGAGCCCCTCGGCCGCGGCCCGGAACGCCCCCCAGGCCCGTCGGGCCGGCGTGGGATCAGGGAGCCAGGACTCACCCCGCAACGCTTCGGTGACACCGCCGACGATCGCGAAGATCACCTCTATCGGGTTGAGCGGTATCCGGACGTTGAGGAACTCCTCCGCGTCTATCCGTAAGGCCAGGTAGCCGCGCCCGAACAGCTCCTCCTGCAGCCGCAGCAGCTGGGTGCTCTTGCCCGATCCGCGCGTGCCGGACAGGAAGAACACCGAGCCGTCCGCGGACAGGGCCACCGACCGCGTCAGCTCCCTTACCACGTCTGGTCCGAACGCCTCGGCATGCTCCCGCGGATCGACGTAGCGGGGGTCGGCCGGGCGCAGCGGCTCGTCCGGAAGCTGTCGGTACAGATCTTCGATGAACTTCTCGTCGTCTGCCGGGTCGGGCACGACCGCGACTCTAGACGTCAGCTCTCGGCGAGGACGTCCTCGGCGTCGACGTCCGGTAGGCGTAGCCCTGCTCGGCAAGGAAGCGTTGGCGGTGCTGGGCGAATCTCTTGGTCCTGGGCGTCGCAGGAGACGACGGCGTGGAACCGCGCGGTCCGCCCGTCCCGCCCGACTCACGCCGTGACCCTGGAATCCACCGGCGCTCGACGATACGAGGCAGGAAGTCGCTGGCGACCCTACGCAGCGCTCCCGCGCTCGTCACCACCGCATACACCACCCCGCGACCCACGTGCATGGACGCTACAGACGCAACGAGGGACTCTTCATCCGTCCACCCGCCGCCCCGGAAGGCGTCGGACGACGGGTCTCGGCCCGAAGGACCGTGAAGGAGCACGTCCGCCTCCGGCTCAAGGATCGAATCGCCGAGCGGATCGTTTGTGGCGAGTGCCCGGTCGAGGCTCGTCCGGGTCCCGGGTGGCTCACGTGACGGGTGATCGGGTGGCGTCAGCGACCGGTCTGTCGCCGCAGGTCGGCCAGGCACGCCACGGCCGTCGCGGCGCACTCCGGATGCCCGGACGCGACGACCCGGCCGAAGGCCGCCTCCGCCTCGTCGACCCGACCGAGAGTGAACAGCACCGCCCCCAACTGGGTGAGCGCGCCGGGCGACTCGTCGGGGTGGCCGGAGTCCACGGCCCGCCGCAGCGCGACCACCGCCTCGTCGTACCGGTGCTGCCCGGCCAGCAGGCCGCCGAGGTTGAACGCCGCCTTCGGCGCCGCCTCGGGATGCCCGGACTCCATGGTCTCGGCGAGCGGCCGCTCGGCCGGGCCGAGCTGTCCGCGACGGACCCAGAGGTCCGCATCTGGCTCCGCCACCCAGCAACATGATCTACGGGACACACCCTAAGCCGTCATGACGATGCTGAGCTCCTCCGGGTCGACGTCCGCCCCCACCTGGGCCCCACGCGCCCGGGCGGCGGCGACCAGTGCGTTCGGCGCGGTGGACGTGTCCCGCGTTCCCGGCCTGCGCCACCATGCCATCGGCCGTCTCCCTCGGTCCGCGTCCACGATGTCGGCCTCCGCGGTGAATGTCGAGGCGAGCCGGCCCCGCGACCGTCAGGATCCTCCGCAACGCCGTGCAGCGCGCCCGTCGCCGGCGGAGCCCGGACGGTCTCACCGATCAGCCATGTTCACCAAGCCGTCCGCGAGGTCGTGCACGTCCGGCATGGATCGTGCCTGCGTCCGGAGCGTGGCGGCAGCCACGGGCAGGGCGGACTCGGTGAGCACTCTCCGGACACATGCACCGACGGTTGTGGGTGTCGCCTCCTCCGGAGGCAGGGCGAGGGCGGCGCCCGTACCGGCCAGCAGACGCGCGAGAAGCGGCGCGTCGAACTCGGCCGGGATCACGACCTGGGGCACCCCGTGCGTCACCGCGGTCAGCACGGTCCCGGGACCGCCGTGGTTGACGACGGCGGCGCAGGTCGGCATCAGCGCGTCGAGCGGCACGAAGGACTCCAGCCGGACCCGGTCCGGCAGTGTCCCCAGCCTCCCCCGCTGCGCGTCGGGGACAGTGGCGACGATCTCGACGTCCAGCTCGGCGAGACCGGCCAGGAGGTCACCGAGAGGGAGGTCGAACCCGAAGCCACCGAAGCGCTCGCTCGCCGTCGTGCCCAGCGTCACGCAGACCCGGGGCCGGGGGGGAGGCTCGCGAAGCCACGCGGGCACCCTCGATCTGCCGGTGCAGGGGACGAACCGGGTAGGAAGGTAGGTCAGTCCGCCCGGGTCGTGGCGCCGCAGGGGCGGCGGCAGGCACGTGACCGTCGCGTCGCCGGAGACGAGACCCTCCGTGAAGTCGACACCGAACCGCCGCGCACAGCCGCCCAGCCACTCAGCGAGGGGGTCGTCGGCGGCATCGCCCGGCCGGGCGTCGAGGAACCGGCGCCGCATGCGGGCGAACACGTCCGCAGACCAGACGAACCGGACGCTCGCGGCGCCCACGGCCCGAGCGGCGACCCCGCCCGCGAACGTGACGGTCTCCCAGATCACCACGTCCGGTCGCCACCGGCGGCACAGGTCGACGAGGTCGTCCAGCATGGGCTCGTTCACCAGGCGCCACCACCACGGCACCACGTGGCGGTAGCCCGACAACAGGCTCGGCCACCCGACCCGTTCGGGATCCAGCATCCCGTCGCCGAAGGGTGGGACGGGGTCCTCCTGCCGGAAACCGACGACCCGGTGCATGACCCGCCAGAACTGGTGGTCCCGACCGACCGCGGCCACGGGAAGCCCGGCTCGTGCCACGAGATCCACCTGGGCGGGCTGCGTCGCCATCAGGACGTCGTGACCGGCGGTGCGCAGGCCCCAGGCCAGCGGCACCAGCGGGAGCAGGGTCGTGCGCTCGGCGCAGCCGGTCAGCAGCACCCGCACCGGTCAGCTGACGCGCACCCGGGGGACGTACGTGATCCAGCGCCCACCCGCCTCCCGGAACGCCGCCTCCTTGCCCATGATTTCCTCGGCGTGGTTCCAGGCGAACAGGACGGCGTGGTCCGGGTAGTCGGCCCGGAACTCCTCGCTGGGCCACACCGGGATGTGCGAACCCGGAGTCAGCCGCCCCTGCTTGGCCGGGGTGCTGTCGCAGATCGCCTCGATGAGGTCCGGCCCGATGCCGCAGTAGTTGAGGACGGTGGCGCTCTTCGCGGTCGCCCCGTAGCCGAGCACCCGGCTGCCGTCCTCCCGGAGCCTTTCGAGCAACCTCCGGAGGTCGTGGGAGTTCCTCCCGACCACCTCGGCGAAGTCCCGTAGACGGGCTGGGTCGGTGACGCCGGTCCGGTGCTCCCGCTCGACCGTCTCGGCCACGGCCGGTGCCGGCGTGCGGGCCCCCTCCTTGACCAGGGTGTACCGCAGCTCGCCGCCGTGGACGCCGATCGGTTCGACGTCCGCGAGCATCAGCCCGGAGCGGCGCGCCAGGTTCCGGATCGACGTCGCGGTGAACAGGTAGAAGTGCTCGTCGTAGATCTGGTCGTACGACGCCCGGTCGAGGATCTCGGAGAAGTACGGGTCCTCGAACACGAAGACACCGGTGTCCGAGAGCAGGGTGCGGACACCTCGCAGGACCGAGTCCACGTACGGGATGTGGCACAGCGTGTTGGCCGCGTACACCACGTCGGCGGGGCCCGAGGTCGCGAGGATCTCCTGTGCCAGGTCGGCGTCGAAGAAGTCCACCCGCACGTCCACGCCCAGCTTCGCCGCCTCCCGGGCCACCGACGCCGAGGGTTCCACTCCCAGATGCCGCACCTGGGCATCCGCGATGTGCCGCAGGAACACCCCGTCGTTGCAGCCCAGCTCGACGACGAACGGGTCCCGGCCGGTCAGCTCCGTGCGCAGGAAGCGCTCGGCCAGCCGGCCGAAGTGCGCCCGCATCGTCGCCGACCCGGACGACACGTACGGGTACTCGTCCCCGAACATCTCCTCCCGGGGGACTTCCTGCACCAGTTGCACCATCGTGCAGTCACGACAGGCGCCGACGGCGAGCTGGTAGACGAACTCGCCGCCGATGCGGCCGGGCTCGACGAACCTGTCGGACAGTGGCTGGGTGCCGAGGTCGAGGAACTGCTCCAGCGGGCCGGCGCAGACCCGGCAGCGGTACTGCGTCATGGTGTGCTCTCCCTGGAGCGGATCACTGCCACCGGAAGAACCGGACAGCAAGGACGGACGCCACGGCGGCGGTGGCCCCGAGGACGGCCAGGTCGGCCACGTCGGGGGCGTTCCCACGCCAGCTGTCGCGCAGCGCCTGGACCCCGGCGCCGAAGGGGAGATAGCCCCCGGTCTCGGCCAGCCAGCCGGGCAGGCTCTCGACCGGGATCATGCCGCCGCCGATCGAGAGGGTGCCCAGGAAGACGATCAGCCCGAGGGCCGTCGCCGCGCTGGAGGACGGCGCCAGAGCCGCGATGAGCAGCCCGACGCCGTACATCGCGGCAACGGTGAGGACGGCGGCGACGATCGTCCAGCCGACCTCCCGCGGGGCGTCGAGCTCGAAGCTCAGCGCCACGACCACGACCGCGAGCACGACACCGATGGCTGCGAGGACGATGTTCACGATGATCTGCGAGGCCAGCACCATCGACGGCCGGGCGGGGGTGACGGCCAGCCTGCGGAGCACGCCCTCCTTGCGGTAGGCCGCCAGGAACGAGGGCACGTTGACCAGCCCCAGGATGGCGACGATGGTCACGAAACCGGTCGGGAGGCCGATCGCGCTCACCACCGACAGGCCGCTCCCGGCCTCGATCGCGTCGCCGCCGGAGCTCACCCCGTACGTCACGATGATCAGGAGGGGGAGGGCGAGGGGGAGGAACACCCCCGCCGGGTCCCGCCAGACCAGCTTCCCCTCGGTGACGATCATGCGTCGCCACGTGACCATGGCCTTCATGCCGAGGCCTCCTCGTCCGGGTTCTCGTACGGCCTGCCGGTGAGCCTCAGGTAGGCGTCCTCCAGCGTGGTCTGGCGGAGCCGCAGCCCGACCGGCCGCACCCCCAGTTCGTGCAGCAGTCCGGTGACGGAGTGGAGCACGTCCCGCTGCCCGACGACTCTCGTCAGGTCACCGTCGGACAGGACCTCGAGGACGTCCGGCAACGCCTCCAGCCGCCCGGCCGGCACGGCCGCGGACGCCTGGAACTCGACGACCTGGCGGTCCTCGGTGCGGGCGATCAGCCCGGCGGGGCTGTCCAGCGCGAGGACCTTCCCCCGGTCGAGGAGGGCCAGCCGGTCGCAGAGCTGTTCGGCCTCCTCCATGAGGTGGGTGACGAGCATGACCGTCACCCCCTGCCCGCGCAGATCGCGGATCAGACCCCAGATCGCCCGCCGCGCCGCCGGGTCGAGGCCCGAGGTCAGCTCGTCGAGGATCGCGATCCTCGGCCGGCCGACGAGGGCGAGCGCGATCGACAGCCGCTGCTGCTGCCCCCCGGACAGGTCACCGAAGAAGGTCTTCCGCTTGTCGTCGAGGCCCACCCGCTCCAGCAGGGCGTCCACGGGTTCGGGGTCCCGGTAGAAGGAGGAGTAGAGATGCAGGGCCTCCCGCACCCGCAGCTTCTCCGGAAGGTTGCTCTGCTGCAGCTGGACGCCCATGACCCGTCGCAGTTCGGCGCGATCACGAGCGGGATCGAGCCCGAGGACCGAGATGCGGCCCAGGTCGGGCTTCGTCAGGCCCTCGATGCACTCGACCGTCGTCGTCTTGCCGGCGCCGTTCGGGCCGAGGATCCCGAAGATCTCGCCCTCCCCGACGGTGAAGCTCACCCCCGCGACGGCACGGGTGGCCCCGTAGCTCTTGTGCAGGTCCTCGACCTCGACCGCATGCGTCACCTCAGGCATCTGTGCGACCTCATCTCCCGATCGTCTCGGCACTGTCCCGGTCATCCAAGGGCTCTTCGGGCAAGCCGCGACGTCGCCTCGTCCATGAGCAGGTCCCCGCTCCCTCGTACCTCCGCCGCCATGGGGCGGTCCCGCTCCAGGGGAGGGGATACTTCACCGAGCCGGCGCCAGACGCCGTCGGCGACCGCGCCCCCCGTCAGGGCGGCGAGCTGCGCGGTGGCCACGGCGAGGGAGCCCAGCACCCAGCGTGCCGCGTCCAGCGCCTCGTTCACAGCCACCGCCCCGACCAGCGACATCGGGACGTGGTCCTGGTTGGTTCCGTTGGTCGGCAGCGCGGTCAGGGTCGCCGGGGCCACGCGCTGCCGGATGGCCGACACGAACGACGTGGCGCTGATCTGCACCCCCGCGAGGCCGCTGTCCCGACCCGGGACACAGGCGAGCATGGGCGGGAGCCCGCCGTTGCGGTCGGGGGAGCAGACGATCGCCAGCTGCCGCTCCATGAGGAACGCCACCTGCTGCACCAGCAGGCCCAACTGGTCGGAGACCAGGCCCACCGGGAGGGCGTGGAAGTTCGCGCCGTGGAGCACCTGCCCCTCGTGGAAGACGGGGTTGTCGGTGCACCCCAGGGCCTCGCGCACCAGGACGGGCTCGCACGCCTGGAGCTGGTCGAGCACCGCCCCGAGCACCTGCGGCGCCCCGCGCAGGCTGTACGGCTCCTGCAGCGGTCGGCCCGGTCCGCGATGAGGGTGCCCGGACGGCAGGTCCTCGCGGATCCACTCGGCGACCTGTGCCTGGCCCGGATGTCCGCGGGCTTCGGACAGACCCGGGTGGAAGGGTTCCGAGCCGGCCCCGAGCAACTCCGCCAGGCGAGCGGTGAGCAGGGCCGAGGCGCGCAGCAGGCGCTGCAGCTCATGGTGGTTGAGCATCGTGACGGCCAGGCCGACGCTGGTCCCGTTGACGAAGGCCAAGGCCTCGCGAGCCGGCCAGTGGAGCGGCTCGGCCCCGACCCGACGCAGGCCCTCCTCGGCGTCGATGACGACCCACCGGCCGTCCGGCCCGCGGTGCCACGCCTGCCCGACACCCGCGAGGGACAGCGCCGCGCTCGCCAGCGGCTGCAGGTCGCCGCTGGCGCTGACGGTCCCGGCCCGGGGAAGGGCCGGGACGAAACCCCGGTCGTACAGCTCGCTGAGCGCCGACCAGTGAGCGGGGGAGACCGCCGACCATCCCCGGCGCATGCTCGTCAGGCGCAGCCAGACCGCCAGCCGGCAGGCGGCCGGGTCGAGTGGCGCTCCCTGGGCCGTGCCCAGGTGGCGGATCAGCCCGTCGCCCTGGTCCGCCCCCGGCCCGTCGCCGGGGTGGTCGACGAGGGCCCCGAACCCCGACGTGACGCCGTAGACCGCGCCGTCGGCGCGGAGGACCTCGTCGAGGACGGCGACGCTCTTCTCCATCCTCGCCGTCTCGTCGGTGGACAGGGGACGCACGGGCACCCCGAACTCGGCGAGACCCAGCAGTTCGATGAGAACCCGAGGCTCACCGGACGTCATCGGACTCCTCCCGCGGGGGTGGCCTCGCCCGGTGCGAGGACCGCCAGCCCTCCTGCCCGCAGCCGCTGCCCGGGCGGCCCCGGCACCGGCTCGGCCGGGATGCGCTCGACAGCAGGGGGGGTGGCGACGATCCCGTGGGCCAGCGCCGTGGCGAGTTGGCAGGGGTCGGGCTCGGCGGCCCACTCGTCGTTCAACCGGGAGGCGGCGGCAGCGTACGACGGTTCGGACAGCAGCTCGGCGACTGCGGCCCGCACGCGTCCGGGGTCGGCCGCCTCCGCGTCGAGCACCAGGCCTGCGCCGGTCTCGGCCAGCATTCCGGCCAGTACCGGGGCATCGAACTCCGCGGGCACGACAAGCTGCGGCACCCCGTGCGCGACGGCGGTGCAGACCGTGCCCGGGCCGCCGTGATCGACGAGGACCGTGCACGTCGGCAGCAGCGCGCCGAGGGACACGAACGCCTCCACGCGGACGTTGGCCGGGACCGGGCCGAGCCCCGCGCGCTGTGAGTCGGGGATCGTCGCCACGACCTCGATGTCGAGGTCCCCCAATGCCCGCAGGAGATCGGCGACCTCGACGGCGTAGCTCCCGAAGCGCTCGATGGCCGAAGTGCCCAGGGTCAGGCCGACCCGAGGGCGCTCCGGTGGGCGGCGGAGCCAGTCCGGCAGGACCGCGCGCCCGTTGTAGGGCACGTACCGCGTCGGCAGGTACCGGATCCCCTGTGCATCGTGTCGACGCAGGGACGCCGGCAGCTGGGTGATCGTGGCCTGACCGAGGATCAGCTCCTCGTCGAAGTCCGTACCGGAACGGGAGGCGCAGGAGCCGAGCCAGTCCGCCATCGGGTCGACCTGGTCGCCGGGAACCTGGGCCGCCTTGCTCACCAGGTAGCTCTGTCGCATCCGCGCCAGGAGGTCGACGCTCCAGACGAAACGGGCGTGCGGGACACCGTTCGCGCGGGCGGCCACCGCGCCGGCGTACGTCGTCGTCTCCCAGATCACGAGGTCGGGCCGCCACTGCCGGCACAGCGTCACCAGGTCCGCCACCATCGGGTTGTTGATCAGGCCCCACCACCAGCGCACCATGTAGCGCGTGCTCCAGACCAGGTCCGACCACGCCATGTCGTGGTCCTGCCAGTGTGCCGTCAGCCCTTCGCCCCGGCGGCGGGGCGCGGGCAGCCGCTGCAGCACCTCGGTGAGCCGGTGGTCCCGGCCGACGGCGGCCATGGGCAGACCGCTCTCGGCGAGCTTGTCGACCAGCGCGGGCTGGGTGGCGACGAGGACGTCGTGCCCCGCCGTGCGCAGCCCCCATCCCAGCGGGACCAGCCCGGCGGCGTGACTCCACTCGGCGCTGGTGGCCATGAGGACCCGCATGCGCTCAGTCCCGACCCGGGCCGGCGGCCAGGCTGTGCACCGCGGCCACCAGCGTCCGCGCCTCCACGTTGACGTAGTGGCTGTGCTGAAGCAGGTCGCCGAGCTGGGCCAGGGTGAGCCACCGGTAGTCGTCCGGGACGTCGCGGTAGTCGGCGTGGCGGACCTCCAGGACGACGTAACGCGTCCTCGCGTGGAGGAACCGCCCGCCCTCCTCCGACAGCACGGTGTCGAACAGCAGCCGGTCCGTCGCGGTCGTCGGCAGCTCGTCGAGGAAGCCCGGCCGAGAGGCGACGTCCACGTAGTTGTCCGGCGTGCACTGGACGGTGGGTGCCAGCTCCACCGACTCCCGGTAGCCGACGGCCGGTGCGATTCGGACCAGCAGGTGCAGGACCCCGTCCACGTCGGTCACCAGGACGGCGGCCAGGCCCGTCCCGTGGGGCCGGAGCATCGGTTGTGCCCACGCCTGCACCTCACGGCCGGTTGCCCGGACGTCGACGCCCACGATGCTGAAGAACCTCTCGCTCTGGTGACAGATACGGTCGGGCAGGCGACGCCAGGCCGGACCCACCTCCCGCAGCGGGACGGTGCGGGCACGGATCCGGTCGACGCACCGGTTGTCGGTCACCCAGCTCAGCATGTTCGCCCACCCCACCGACACCGGCGAGCCGGGGTCCAGCGAGCGTCGGACCAATGAGGTCAACCGGCCGTCCGCGGCACCGGGCGGCGTGAGGGAACCGCCGAGGCGGTGCAGCGGCAAGCACGCCAGCACGGTCCGGGTGTCCATGTTGACCATGTCCGCCTGGCGCAGGAGGGCGTACAGGTCGTCCAGGGACACCCAGCGGAAGTCGAGGGACGGCTCGACCTCGCCGGTCACCTCGACGATCATGTTGCGGTTGCGCTTCTGGTAGAACCAGGAACCCTGCTCGGACTGCAGGACGTCGACGAGGACTCGGCCGGATGACCGGCCGACGAAGTGCTCGAGGTAGGGGACCGGCTTTCCGCCGTGCACGCGTGTGTAGTTGCTGTAGGTCGCCTGCACGGTCGGTGAGAGCTGGATGCCGTTGCAGTTGCCCGGCTCCGCCTTGGCCTGGAGCAGGAAGTGCAGGTCACCGTCGACTCGCTTGGTCAGCAGGCCCAGGATGCCGACCTCGGGCTGCTGGATGATCGGTTGGGTCCACGACGGGATCGGCCCCTGGTCCCGTTCGGCCGACAGGCCGGTCACGCTGAAGAAGCGCCCGCTCACGTGCCGGATGTCCCCGCTGTCCGGGTCGACGTACCACCCGGGCAGCTCGTTCAGGTCCGCCCGCTCGGCCACGATCGTGTTGCGTGCGGCGGCGGCGGCCAGCCAGTCGTCGAGGCCGGGGTCCTGCCGCGCGGCGGTGGCGGTCAGGACCCGTGACGACGTACCCATGCGGTCTCCCGGGGGCCGGTGGTGTCGGGCGGTCGGCGCGTCAGGGTGCGGGCGTGATGTCGGAGGTCGCCCCCGTGGCGATGAAGTCGACGTGTGCCCCGGTCAGTCCCTCGCCGATGGCGACGTGGACACCGAGCGCGCCCTCGTTCATCTGCGAGTTGATCGTCCAGTCGATGCCGTCCGGCCGGAGGGTCGAGTTCGTGCTGAACGAGAGTTCGGTGAGCACGCCCCCCAGGCCGGCATTGGTGTGCGGGAGCAGGTCCGACACCAGGTCGCGACCCTGGCCGGTCATGATGCTGCGCACCACCGAGTGATCGAGGGTGATGCGCAGTGGGAAGCCACCGTCGCGGTGAACGTCGCGCAGGAGCGTCCACGCGGCGGTGCTCATGGCACGCACGTCGTTGCTGACGTGCCGGTGACAGGCGACGGACACGCCGTTGACCAGGAACTCCCCGTCGACGTGGAAGCCCGGCTTGACGTTGGCCATGAACTCGTCCGGCTCCGAGACGAGCCCGACCTCGAAGTAGGCACCGATGCTCTCCCACTCCCCACGCTCCAGCTCCGGCTCGATCTTCGGCCGGAGGATCGTGACCTCGTCGAAGCGGCACCGCATCTCGTGCCCGCCGCTCGTGACGAGGACCGACTCCGCCTGCGCCACCGCGTTGAGAACGCGTGTGTTGCGCTCGACCGCGTCGTTGATCGAGGCCTCGGCGAGCCGGCGCAGGGTGTACCGCATCGCCTCCATGGAGGGGTCGAAGGCGACTCCCGGGACGATCAGCAGTCGGGACTCGGCGAAGAGTTCGCGCCAACGGTCGGGGTCCGGGGCGCCGTCGACAGTGGTGGGCACCACGAGGACGTTGCGTCGCTCGTCCGGTGTCAGGTCGGCCAGATGCGAGAAGTGCTGAGCCTCGACCCCCTCGTCCAGCAGCCACGACAGGAGATCACGCGAGTCCGTGGCCACGATCGGCCAGTCCCCCTCGAACACCGGCTCCAGGGCCGTGGGAAGGCGCGACCCGAGGCGTGCCGTGTCCGGGGTGGCCTCGTCGCGGGCCTGGGCGGGAAGGGTTGTCACGAGGAACGGTCCTCTCTGCACCCTGCTCGGGGGCACCCGGCCGGAGCCGGAGTGATGGACTGATGAGGATGCGGAGCCGGGGACGGGTCGCTGGAGATCAGTAGCCGGACGAGCACGGGCACCCCGTCGGGGTGGGGGTCTCGTCCGACTCGTCGCGGGCCGCGCCGTCGGTTGCCACGGCGAACGCCCGGCCCGACAGGTTCACCGTCGACCGGCCACGACTGGTGCCGTTGCGGATCGTGACGGTGCGCCGGGGGCGAGTGCTGCCCAAGGCCGGGGACTCCTCGGACGACGCGGCGGCATCTGGCGACATGCAGTCTCCTCTTGTCCTGTCCCGCCCGTGGGTGGCGGGCCGCTGGACTCGTGGCTCCTGAGGATGGGGACCGTCCCGGTGGGCGGCAATCGCCTGCTCCAGGTCGGATCGCCCCCGATCGCCCCCTGCGCGGCTCCGCTCCGCTTGTGAGCGGATTCACTCAGCGCGGGCCGCCGCTGATCCGGAGGCGGCAGCTGTCGGCTAATTTGCGGTCTCCGAGCTACCCTCCCGTTCCGCCGGAAATCTCGTCGACCATGGTGGCGCCACGTTCATCCCACGTCGACCGGTAGAGCGCGATCACGTCCATGTCGAGAGTGCGGAGGCCATCGTGCAGGAAGTTCCGCAACGTGCCCTCCCTGACGGCCAGCGAATTCGGCCAGGGCTGCTCGCCGTGAATCTGCCACGAGTACACCTTGCGCAGGTTCCACATCGCGAAGGCGAAGTTCGCAGTGAGCAGGCGCGCATGCCGGGCCTCCGGTCCGCCCTCGATGTCTGGTGTCACGAAGACACCGGCCCGGACGTGCCCGGCGTGCGGGTTGAGCTCCATCAGCGTGCTGCAGCCGATCAGCGCCCCGGTGGTGTCCGGCTGCCTGATCTCGAACTGCATGGACACGCGCGAGACGTTGTCCGTGCAGTAGACCGCGGTGAACAGGTCCTCGTGCATCAGGTCGCCCGCCGATGTCCCTCGGAACAGGGCATGGACGTCGCAACCCGATCGGAAGGGCATGGGGTTCAGTGCCAGAAGTGGCGTGCTGACGTGCGGGAACAAACTCATCCTCGCTCCTGGTCCGTCGGTGGGGGTCCGGCGCCCGGCCGGGGTCCAGGATGCTACGTCACCGTGGGGACCATGAGTGATGTTTGACCACACCCCGCACCTCTTCGACCTCCTGTACGAGGCGGCCGGCAAGGACTATGCCAAGGAATCGCGTCACGTCACGGAGCACATTCGGGCGCGGCACCCCGAGGCCACCACCCTGCTGGACGTGGCGTGCGGGACCGGGCGTCACATCGAGCACCTCATGGCAGGTTTCGAGATCGTCGGCGTCGACCTCGACGAACAGCTCCTCGCTCTCGCGCGGAAGCGGTGCCCTGGGGTCCGTTTCGTCTGCGACGACATGCGCAGCTTCTGGCTGGGCGCCCGGTTCGACGTTGTGACCTGCCTCTTCTCGTCCATCGGGTACATGTTGACGGTGGCGGACCTGCGAGCGGCCGTGGCGCGCATGGCGGGACACCTCAACCCCGGCGGGCTGTTGATCGTGGAGCCGTGCAACCGTCCGGACGAGTGGCGCACCGACCTGGTCGGCACCCTTCACGTCGACCGCCCCGAGTTGCAGGCCGTCCGGATGGGCCATTCCACCCGAGTGGCAAACGTGGCTCATCTCGACCTCCACTACCTGGTCGGAACCGCCGACGGGATCTCGCACCTGGTCGAGCGGCACCAACTGGGTCTGTTCACGTGGGAGGAGTATCTGGACGCCTTCGATCGCGCGGGGCTGTCGAGCGATGTCGATGCCACCGGACCCTCCGGCCGCGGTCTGCTCATCGGAACCTCCTCGCGGGAACAGGCGGGCGCTGCCGCCGCCGGGCGGCGGGCCGGCGCATGACCAACCTCGTTCCGTACCTGAAGACGCGCCGGGTGCGACTGGCCCCAGTCGGGGCCGAATCCAGTCGAACGATCTACGACTACCTCGTGAAGTTCGGGATGAACGAGCCCCCGGCCCCGGACGCCTTCGGCCGCCGAATGATGGACCAGGTCGTGAGGCTGTTCGTCGTGGAACTGTCGGGACGAGACGAGGCCATCGGTTTCGCGATGCTGCAGAACCACAGCCCCGCCGGTCACGTCGAGGTGGGAATATACACCGACGACAGCCGCAGCCCCGTCGGTGCCGGGGCCGAGGCGACGGTCCTCCTCATCAACTACGCGTTCGCCGCGCTCGAGGTGCTCAAGGTCTACGCCGTGACCACGGAGCTGAGTCGGGGCGGATTCGGAGTCGCCTTCACGGCAGGCGTCCGCGAGGCCACCCTGCCGGACCACTTCTACTTTCACGGGCGGCTGTGGGACGCGTACTACTACGCCGTCACCCTCGACGAATGGCTCAGGGTCGGGATCCCCTTCGTCGACCGCCTGACGTCCGCCCCCTCACGAGCCCGGAGCGTGCGGTGACGGCCCGCGTGCTGCATCCGGAGGAGCTGCTCCGGATGCCGTTCGACGCCGACGAACTGAACCGCCGGACGTGGTCGGTCGACTGGCAGGCCGTGTCGTCCGATGACCTGGACCGGCTCGCTCGGCGTCACCTGCCGCCCTTCGTCGACGTGGCGACGTCCGGTTCGACCGGTGGACCCCAGGTGTGGCGCCTGACCCGGGATCAGGTCCTCGCGGAGGCACGAGTCCTGGCGGACCTCTTCGCCGCGCGGCGACCAGTCGGTGTCGTCTCGTTCGCACCCCCTCGGCACCGCTACGGGCTGATCGCTTCGGTGATGCTGCCCGCCGTGCTGCGGGCTTCGGTCACCGTGGTCCCGACGGCCGGGATGGCGCCGCTCCCGCAGCCGGCGCCGGGGGAGGCCTGGCTGGTCGCGGCGATCCCATGGTCGTTCACGCTGTTGGCACGGCGACCGGAGTGGCTGGCAGGAATCGACCGGCTGACGATCCTGCACAGCTCCGCCCGGTTGCCCGAGAGCGCCGCGGACCTGCGGGCCGCCCTCGGCGGGAACCCTCCCCGGATCGTCGAGTTGTTGGGGTCGACCGAGGCGGGGCCCGTCGCCACGCGCGACTACCCGTCGCCGGACGGCCTGTGGGACCCGCTGCCGGGAGTGGAGCTCGTGGGCGACGCCCGGCAAGGGGTCGAGACGCGCCTGGAGCTCCGCAGCCCCCTGCTCGCCCAACGGCCAGGGTCGCCGCCCGAGGCCACCTCCAGATCGGGCGACCTGGTGCGCAGGGAGGGCTCGCGGCGGTTCCGGCTCACGGGTCGCCACCACCGACTCGTGAAGATCAACGGCCGGCGGTACGACCTGGACCAGCTGGAGAATCGGCTGCGCGCGCGACTACCCGGACGGGACCTCGCCTGCGTCCCGGTCACCGACCCGGTCGCCGGGGAGCACTTCGACGTGCTGGTGACAAGTAGCGCCGCGGCCGGCGACGACGCTGGGGAGAGCCTGCGCACGGCCGTCGCCGAGGTGGGGGTCGCGCCGCGACGCCTGCGGCTGGTTCCGCTGATCGCGCGATCGGGGACCGGGAAGGTCCTCGCTGCACAACCCCGTGTCCACGAGGAAGGGTGAGGACAGCATGTCGGCAGCGCTGCGCGAGCAGATCCGCGCGCACATCACCTCGGAAGCCAGGGTGCTCAGCTGGCTCGAGTCGGACGCCGCCGGCGAGGCCGGTCCCGGAGAGGTCCACTTCACCGACCTCGACTCGTTCACCTTCGTCCAGCTGGTCCTGTCCGTCGAGGCGGAGTACGACGTCGAGATCCTCGAGAGGCTCAACGAGGGAGCCGTCACGAGCTTCGACGACCTGGCGGACCTCACCCTCGAGTGCATGGGCGACCCCGTCGCCGGCCCGCGGCCGGAATGAGCCTGTGGAGCACTGCCCTGGACATGATCGGCCGGCTGCTGGCCGGGGTCGACGCGCTTCTGGCCTCGGTCGTCGCACTGCAACCGTGGTCCTGGGGGGCGGCCGTGGTCGTCCTGACCCTGCTCGCACGTTGCGCTCTCCTCCCGATCACCGTCCTGCAGGTTCGGTTCCTGCGCGCAATGGCGGCGGTGGAGCCGCGCCTCGCCGAGGTGCGGGCGCGCCACTCGACGGACAGGCGCCTGCTGCTGCGCCGCCCCGGCGAGTACCTGGCCCGGTGGACCCGCCGGCAGGAGGAGGAGGGCGCCGTCCTGCGCGAGCACGGCATCCGCTGGTACGTGGGACTGGTGCCGCCCCTGGCGCAGATCCCGGTCTACCTCGCCGTGCTGGGTGTGCTGTCGAGCCGTCCCCGCCTCGCCGACCTGCGCCCGGCGTCGCTGAGCTTCGCGGCCGACCCACTGGCGTCGGTCCTCCGGACCGGCGGCACGGTGCCTGAGCTGTGGGCCGGGGCCGTCGCGCTGGGTGTGCTGGTGCACTGCCTGCAGCGCCAGCACGTGCTGAGGGTGAGGGGCCACACGCCGGTGCCGCCGGGCATGCGGCAGGTCCGGCTGTACCTTCTGCCGCCCCTGGTGACCGTCGTGGCGCTGAGCCTCCCCCTGACGGTGCTGATCTCCGTCGGGACGGGATGCCTGTGGGGCGTCGCCCAGAACGCGCTGACGCTTCGACCGCACTCGCTCGCGCCGGCGACGGCGTGACCGGCAGGAAGGACGACCGATGAGAGTGGTCGGACACGGGTTCATGGCCAAGCACCTGGCCCGCATCGCCGGAGACCACCCCGACGCGCTCGCCCTGGCAGCCGGTGTCTCCCACCCCCGCAACCCCCCTGAGGCCTACGACCGGGAACGGCGGCTCGTCGAGGAGACCGTCGCCGGATGCCTGAGGGAGGACTGGAAGCTCGTCTTCTTCTCCAGCGCAGCGGTCTACGGGGGACCCGGCTGCCGGGGCCGCGAGGAGGACGTGGCGGACCCCCCGACCTCCTACGGTCGGCACAAGGTCGCCCTGGAGCGGATGATCGAAGAGTCCGGCGTGCGCCACCTCAACATCCGCCTCGCACACGTCGTGGGGCGCCATGCTCCCGCCCACCGGCTCCTGCCGTCCCTGATCCGCCAGGTGGAGACCGGCCGGGTGACCGTTCACCGGGGGACGTACCGGGACCTGCTGCACGCCGACGACGCGGTGACCGTCATCGATGCGCTGCTGTGCGCGGGGATCGACCACCAGGTCGTCAACCTGGCCTCCGGGCGCTGCGTGCTCATCGATCGCATCGTGCGGCATGTGGAGCGGCGGCTCGGACGAAGCGCCGAATGGATCTACACCGACGAGGGCACCCGGCACTGCCTGTCGGTCGACAGGTTGCGGTCCCTGTTGCCGCCCACCGTCCAGCTCCACTACCCGCCCGACTACTACGAGCACGTCATCGACTCCTACCTGGCCGTCGTGGGCAGGCTGGAGTACACCCCTGCCTGCCCGGTGGGTGCGGTCTCCGTCCCGGCCCCCCGGCCGGCGGTCTGCTGATGCGCGTGCTCGTCGCCGCCTGCTCGGAGCGCACCCAGGCCATGCCCATGGTGCCGATCGCGTGGGCCCTGCGCTGCGCAGGTCACGACGTCCTCACCGCCAGTCAGCCCGAACTCGTCGACACGATCGCCGACGCGGGGCTGCCTGTCGTCAGCGTCGGTCGGAACCTCCCGCTGTACCGGTTGTGGCGCCACGACCAGTCGGGAGGGCACGCCCCCACGGAGCTGAACCTCGCGGAACCGGACACACCGGTGTCCTTCGCCGTTCTCCGTGACGGCTACCGCGACCACGTCCAGTGGTGGTGGCGTTCGATCAACGAACCCATGATCGCCGACCTGGTGACGCTGTGCCGGCAGTGGCGGCCGGACCTGGTGATCTGGGAGGCCGTCACCTACGCGGGGGCGGTCGCCGCCCGCGCCACGGGCACCCCGCACGCGAGGTTCCTGTGGACGGCCGACGTCTTCGCACTGATGCGCCGGCGGTTCCTCGCCGAGGCGGCGGGACAGGACCCGCCCGAGCGCACGGATCCGCTCGCGGCATGGCTGACGGCATGCGTCGAACGCTTCGGGGCGGGCTTCGACGAGGAACTGGTCACGGGTCAGTCCACGATCACGTTTCTCCCACCGTCGTTGCGCCGGGCGGATCCGTCCGGCATCGACTACCTGCCGGTCCGTTTCGTGCCGTACAACGGGCGAGCGGTGCTCCCGGCGTGGCTGCGAGATCCGCCGGAGCGTCGCCGGGTCGCGGTGACCCTGGGCACGTCGGCCATCGAGCGCTTCGGGCGCTACGTCGTGCCGGTCAAGGACATCCTGGAGGGCCTTGCCGAACTGGACGTCGAGGTGGTCGCGACGATCGCCGATCAGGAGCACGACGGGCTCGGGACGGTGCCCCGAAACGTGCGGCTGACGTCGTACGTGCCCCTGGACGCGCTGGCGGCCAGCTGTCACGTCGTCATCGACCACGGCGGGCCGGGCACGGTCTGCACCGTGCTCACCCACGGCGTCCCGCAGCTCGTCGTCCCGGAGGAGTTCGATGCCCCGTTGCTGGCCGGCCTGCTCGCCGACACCGGGGCCGCGGAGCGCATGACCCCGGAGGAGGCGACGGCGGGTGCCGTCCGCGACGCCACCGCCCGGCTGCTCGACGACCCCCGTCCCCGCGCGGCCGCGGCGGCCTTGCGGGAGGAGGCACGGGCGATGCCCTCACCTCGTCAGCTGGTCTCCGATCTCGTCAGCCTGGCGGGCCGGTGACGCGTGTGCTCCTGGCGACCTGCGCCGAGTGGAGCCACGCTGCGGGCCTGGTGCCGCTCGGCTGGGGTCTGCGATCGACCGGGTGGGAGGTGGTGGTCGCGACCCAGCCTGCGTTGGTCCACCGGTTGGCGGCCGGTGGCCTGCCGGTCCTGGCGGTGGGCCGGGACCACCGCCTCGGGCAGGTCGCGCGACGGTTCGACGTGCTCCGCCGGGGGGAGCCGGACGTGGACCCGGGCGGCGACGTCGACGCCCTGACCGCCGACCAGATGCTGGCGCTCCACCGGCGCCTCGTGCCCTGGTGGTGGCGCATGGTGAACGAGCCGATGCTGGCGGACCTCGTGGCGTT
This sequence comes from Kineosporiaceae bacterium, assembly GCA_050329415.1. Classification (GTDB taxonomy): domain Bacteria; phylum Actinomycetota; class Actinomycetes; order Actinomycetales; family JBBAYJ01; genus JANNOG01. Next base: position 50,485 of record JBHJOS010000050.1, on the reverse strand, counting down.
CTGTCGGCAGTGGCGGCCGGACCTCGTGGTCTGGGAGGCCACCACCTTCGCCGGGGCGGTCGCCGCGCGGGCCTGCGGAGCTGCGCACGCGAGATTCGTCTGGAGCGTCGACGTGTTCGCGAGGCTGCGAGAACGGTTCCTCGCCCTCCGCCGGAACTCCGACCCCGACCCGGTCGCGGACTGGCTGGCCGGGGCTGCGGCCCGCTTCGGCGTCCCGTTCTGCGAGGACCTGGTGTCCGGGCAGGCGACGGTCACGCAACTCCCGACGCCGCTGCGAGGTGCCGATCCGCCGGGGGTCGACTACCTGCCGATGCGCTTCGTGCCGTACAACGGCCGCGCCGTGGTGCCGGACTGGCTGCGCGAGCCGCCGCGTCGGCGCCGGGTGTGCCTGACCCTCGGGGTGTCGCGGATGGAGCGGTTCGGCGCCTACCCGGTCCCCTTCCCCGACCTGCTCGACGCCGTCGCGGACCTGGACGCCGACGTGATCGCAACCGTTCCGGACCCGTCGGCGGCGGGCGTGCGGACCTGTCCCGACAACGTGCGCCTGACCCCGTTCGTGCCGCTGGACCAGCTCCTGTCGACCTGTGCGGCACTCGTCAGCCACGGCGGCCCGGGCACCGTGTGCACCGGGGTCGTCCACGGCGTCCCGCAGCTCGTGTTCCCCGATCACTTCGACGGCCCCGCGCTCGCCGGGCTGCTGGCGAGGACCGGGGCGGGCCGGGTCGCACCCGCCACCGACCCGAGCCCGGATCTCGTCCGGGACGAGGTGGTCCGCCTCCTCGACGATCCGGACCACCGTGACGCCGCGGCCCGCCTGCGCGAGACCGCACGGGCGGCTCCGGGGCCGCTGGAGATCGGTGCCGATCTTCATCGCCTTGTTCGCACCGACTCCCTGAGGAGGACACGTTGACCATCCGAGTCTGGAACTACCTCGGTGAGTACGAGCAGGAGAAGGCAGACATACTCGATGCCGTCCAGGAGGTGTTCGGGTCCGGGCAGCTGATCCTCGGGCCGACCGTCGAGCGCTTCGAGCGGGCCTTCGCCGACCATCACGGCCTGGCCCACTCCATCGGGGTCGACAACGGGACCAACGCCGTGGCTCTTGCCCTGCGCGGTGCCGGCGTCGGCCGCGGCGACGAAGTGGTCACCGTGTCGAACACGGCCGCCCCCACCGTGGTGGCCGTGGACGCGATCGGCGCGGTACCCGTGTTCGTCGACATCCGCGACGACGACACCTACCTGATGGACGTGGACCGGGTCGAGGCGGCGATCACCCCGCGGACGCGGGCGATCCTCCCCGTGCATCTGTACGGGCAGTGCGCCGACATGTCGCGGCTGACCAAACTCGCGTCCGCGCACGGCCTCGTCCTCGTGGAGGACTGCGCCCAGTCCCACGGTGCCCGGCACGACGGGCGACTCGCCGGGACCCTGGGCCGCGCCGCCGCCTTCTCGTTCTACCCCACCAAGGTGCTCGGAGCCTACGGCGATGGCGGAGCGGTGCTGACCGCCGACGACGACGTCGCCGGGCGGGTGCGACGGCTGCGCTACTACGGGATGGAAACGGCCTACTACGTCATCGAGCGCCCGGCCTACAATTCTCGGCTGGACGCCGTGCAGGCGGAGATCCTCCGGCGCAAGCTGGACCGCCTGGGCTCCTACGTGGCCGCGCGTCGATCGGTCGCCGAGCGCTACCACCGGGCCCTGGCCGGGACCGACCTGGTGCTCCCCGCGATCGCCGCGGGCAACGATCACGTCTACTACCTGTACGTCGTTCGACACCCCCGGCGGGACACGATCCTGGAGCGTCTCCGGGAGCACGACGTTCACCTCAACGTCAGCTACCGGTGGCCGGTCCACACCATGAGCGGATTCGCCCATCTCGGGGCGGGGGCGAGCCTGCCCGTGACCGAGCGGCTGGCGACGGAGTTGTTCTCCCTGCCCATGTATCCGTCGCTGCGTGAGTCGGACCAGGAACGGGTGATCGAGGTGCTGCTCCGGGTTCTGGCGACGCTGTAGGTGCCATGCGGGTCCTCATGGCGACTCAGGCGGAACGAACTCACTTCCTCCCGATGGTCCCCGTCGCCTGGGCCCTGCGCGGCGAGGGTCACGACGTGCTCGTCGCGACACAGCCGGCTCTGGTCGACGACGTCGTCGCGGCGGGCCTGCCCGTCGCCCCCGTCGGCAGGGACCACGACCTCTGGAGAGTGGCACGGCTGGCGCCTGCCGGTCCCGCCGGCATTCCCGCGCTCGGGCTCGGCGCCGACCCGACGTGGGAGTACCTGCTCGGGGAGTACCGCCGCGTGGTGCCGTGGTGGTGGCGCCTGATCAACGAGCCGATGCTCGCCGACCTCGTCGACCTGTGCCGCCGCTGGCGACCCCATCTCGTCGTGTGGGAGGCGGTCACCTTCGCCGGTGCCGTCGCGGCTCGCGCCTGCGGGGCGGCCCACGTCCGGTTCCTGTTCGGTTCCGACCTCCCGGGGCGGCTGCGCCGGGAGTTCCTCCGGGCGCGCCCTGTCGCGGCGACGGACGACCCGCTCGCACAGTGGCTGGACAGGTGCGCGCACCAGTTCGGCGGCAGCTTCCACGAGGACATGACCACGGGGCAGGCATCCGTCACCTTCCTCCCGGAGCCGCTGCGCATCCCCGCGGCGGACGGCCCTCTGCTCCCGGTCCGCTACGTTCCCTACAACGGTCGCTGCGTGGTCCCCGGGTGGGTGCTGGACCGCCCACGGCGACCCCGGGTGGGCATCTCCCTGGGCCGGTCGTCGATCGAGCGGCTGGGAACGTATCCGGTTCGAGTGCCCGATCTGCTGGAGGCCCTGTCCGCCCTCGACGTCGAGGTCGTGGCGACCGTCTCGGCCGATGACCCGGCCGCCGCGCTGCCGGGCAACGCGCGGCTGGTGGGCTTCGTCCCGCTGCACGCCCTGGCCGCCAGCTGCTCGGTCGTCGTCAACCATGGCGGGCCGGGCACGATGTGCACCACGCTTGGCACGGGCGTGCCGCAACTCGTGCTTCCCGGGATGTACGACGAGCCCCTGCTGGGGGACCTGCTCACCCGGACCGGGGCAGGGCTGGCGCTGGCGCCGGACGAGTGGACCGTGGAGAGGATCGCCGACTTCACGCGCCGGTTGCTGACCCTGTCGGCTCACCGGGACGCGGCGCGCGCCCTGCAGGCAACGGCGATGGCGATGCCCACGCCCGACCTCCTCAGCCGCGCACTCGAGTCGGTCGCGGCCTGAGGAGCAGCCGCTCCAGGCGTGGGACGAGGTCGGCCGGCGTCGGCATGGCCCTGGCCTGGTCGGCGAGGTGCCTGGCCGCGGAAGCCACGGCCGGGTCGTGCAACAGTGCGGAGACGGCTTGCCGGACGGCCGTCGGGGTGGCGTCCGCGGGGTCGAGGGTGGACCCCGCTCCGGTGCGGGCAAGGAGGCCCGCCAGGACTCCTTCGTCGTACGTGGTGGCCGGGACGACGAGTTGCGGCACGCCGTGCCGGAGCACCGTGCACATCGTCGCCGCCCCGCCGTGGTTGACGACGGCCGAGCAGGTGGCGGCCAGGGCGTCGAGAGGGACGAAGGACGTCAGCCGGACGTTGTCCGGGACCGGGCCCAGGTCGGCCCGCGCGGGCTCGGTGATGGTGGCGACGACCTCGACGTCCAGGTCGGCGAGGCCGGCCAGGATCCGCTGCACAGGGCTGGTGCGCCGCCCGGAGCCGGTGACGGCGGAGATCCCGGTCGTCACGCCGACGCGAGGCCGGGGCGGACGCTCCCTGATCCATCCGGGGACCACCGATCGACCGTTGTACGGCACGTAACGGGCAGGCAGACAGGAGGTGCCGGCGAGGCGCAGCGGCCGAGGCAGGTAGCCGACGGTCGCCAGGCCGGTGATCAGCTCCTCGCTGAACTCGGTGCCATGGCGACGCGCGCAGCTGTCGAGCCAGGCCCGCAGCGGGTCGGCACGTCGCTCGGGCGGCTGGGCCGCCGCCAGTCGGAGGAAGCGGCGACGGGCGGGGACGAGCAGGTCGGAGCCGAACAGCAGGCGCACGTGGGGAACTCCCGTGGCCTGCGCGGCCACGGCGCCCGAGAAGGTGAGGGCTTCCCAGAGCACCAGGTCCGGCCGCCACTGCCGGCACAGCGTGACCAGGTCCCCGAGGATCGGGTCATTGATCAGCCTCCACCACAGGCCGACGTTGAAGCGGTAGAAGTCGAGCCAGTCCGACCACTCGAACTCGTCGAGCCGTGCCGGGTCCATACCGATGGAGTCGCTCGGCGTCTGCGACGTCGCTCCGTCGCTCAGTCGTGCGAGTCGGTCGAGCGCCCGGTACAGCGTGTGGTCCGAGCCGACGGCGACGACCGGTAGTCCCGCACCCGCCGCGTCGTCCACCAACTGCGGCTGCGTCGCGACCAGGACCTCGTGCCCGGCGCTTCTCAGAGCCCAGACCAGCGGCACCGTCACCTGAAAGTGGGATCTCTCGGCGAACGACGCCAGCAGCACTCTCACCTACGTCACTACCGTTCGGCTCGGCGGCAGGTGACGACCACTGCAGGTGGCTGCGGCTGGAGATCATCCGGACACGACCGCCTCACCATCGGGCCGCCACCTCCGCTCGCGACAAGGTCGGCCGAGGGGTCGACGCACCTCGGATGAGCGGAATCACTCAACCTGTGATGCGGCCCTTTCCCGAGATGCGAAGGCGCACCTAACATCAACGCCACCGTACCAGCAGGCCAATAAACCGAGGAGGGCCACATGGCCACTGCAGCACCTGAAGCCAAGCCGAGGGCGGACGCGGAGACCGCATCGGGCTCTCACGTCGTGGGCCGTCGCGGTCACGCCAAGATCCTTTCCAGCAGCCGTCAGGCTCGTCGGCACGTCGTCCTCGACGGTGAGTCCCACGAGTCGTCCGTCGCGCCGCTGGCACGGAGCTTCTCCTACGCGTCGTACTGAGTCCGGGCGGACCTGAACCGCCAGGCGGTGGGAGTGTCATTTCGCGCTCGGCATGGATCGAGCCTGCGGAGTGGCTCTCCGACTTCCCGCGGGCGAAGGCGTAGGAGAACCCGTCGTCGGAGGGCCTTGGCCTGCCGTCGATGTCCATGCCGTTCAGCCCGCCACACCAAGGAAGCCGAGCGGCTGCGCCCTGTGCGTCAACCTGACGCACAGGGCGTTCGCCCGAGGCGGCCTCCAGGTCGCGGGCGAGGTCCGGTCGGGTGACCGGAGTCGCGTTCCCGGTCGACACGACTCGTTCGGCTCCCGGTCGCCGATCGGAAGGGGCGATGGGGTTCTCACGCTGCCGGTGACGCCGGTTCGGTCGGCCTCTCCCGACTACGTAGTGGCAACGAGTACTGGCGTCGAAGGTCTTGGTCCCCCTAGCATCGGGAGCCTGGACAGAAGGAAACGCACAGGCAATCGTCCGCACGTGCGCTGCGGAAGAAGGGTCCCCGGGTCGCTGTCACGCTGGTGAGAAATGGGGAGAGAGGCTTGGTCGCCGGCGAGAACCTGGCTTCGGCACCATCTCTGGTGTTGTCGGAAGACGTCCGGAATGACTCCGGACTGGTCGTGATCAGCGATCGCCCCTTCGTCGTCTCCGGTTTTTTGGGCGCAGCCGAGAAGCAGGGGCTTCCTGCCAGCCGGATCTCATTCACCGAGGTACCGGCGGCCCTCTTCGGAACGCGGCCCGCTCCGTCTTGTGTCCTGGTCGACGTGTGTGCGGACCCACAGGCAGCCATCCGCATCAGCACAGCGCTCGCAGACCTCCGACAGACCGAGCTCGTCCTGCTCCTGACCGCGGATCGCTCGCTCAGCCGGGCGGTCGTCTCGGCCTTGCTGAGCTGCCGACCTTCGGGGATCTTCGGGTCGAGGATGACCTGTGACGAGCTGATGATCTCACTGCGACTGGTCATGGAAGGGCAGCTGGTCATCCGCCTCGACCGCAGCGGGATCGGCGGGCTCCTGCTGGGAGAAATGGTGTGGCAGCAGGAGCTGCCCGTCGTCGCTCACGAGTTCACCGAGGAGGAGAGGGACCTGCTGCGGATGGTGACCGCCGGGCTCTCCGATGGAGAGATCGCCTCCCGGCGCTACCTGAGCGAGGCGACGGTCCGGCGTCGGGTCCACCTGCTTCGCCGCAAGACGGGGACCACGAAGCGCGTGGACCTGGCGGCGTGGGGCGGTGCCCGAGGCTTCTATCGACCCGAGGTGCTTCACTCGGGTCCTGGCCAGTGACGGCTGCGCACAGCTCCGAACGGTGCCGTGCCCGTGGCTCGCGGCTTCCTGTCGGTCGCGCTCGCGGTCCGAACCGATGCGACCGGTCAGCAGTCGTGCCCGTCAACCCCCGGCGAGCACGTCCTCGGCATCGACGATCCGGTAGGCGTAGCCCTGCTCGGCGAGGAACCGCTGGCGGTGCTGGGCGAACTCCTGGTCCTGGGTGTCGCGGGAGACGATCGCGTAGAACCGCGCGGTCCGCCCGTCCCGCTTCGGCCGCAGCACCCGGCCCAGGCGCTGCGCCTCCTCCTGCCGGGAGCCGAACGCGCCCGACACCTGGATCGCCACCGTCGCCTCCGGCAGGTCGACCGAGAAGTTCGCCACCTTGCTCACCACCAGGGTCGTGACCTCGCCGGCCCGGAAGGCGTCGAACAGCCGCTGCCGCTCGCGCACCGTGGTGTCGCCGGTGATGACCGGTGCGCCGACCAGCTCGCCCAGCTCGGCGAGCTGGTCCAGGTACTGGCCGATGACGAGGGTGGACTCCCCGGCGTGGCGGGCCAGCAGGGTCTCGACCACCCGCGACTTGGCCGGACTGCTCGCGCACAGCCGGTAGCGGTCCTCGGCCTCGGCCGTCGCGTAGGCCAGGCGCTCGGACTCCGGCAGGGTGACCCGGACCTCGACGCAGTCGGCCGGGGCGATGTAGCCCTGTGACTCGATGTCCTTCCACGGCGCGTCATAGCGCTTCGGGCCGATGAGGCTGAAGACGTCCCCTTCGCGGCCGTCCTCGCGCACCAGGGTGGCGGTGAGCCCGAGGCGCCGGCGGGCCTGGAGGTCGGCGGTCATCCGGAACACCGGGGCGGGCAGCAGGTGCACCTCGTCGTAGACGACGAGGCCCCAGTCGCGGGCGTCGAACAGCTCCAGGTGCGGGTAGGCGCCCTTCCGCCGGGTCGTCAGCACCTGGTAGGTGGCGATGGTGACGGGGCGGATCTCCTTGCGCTGCCCGGAGTACTCGCCGACCTCGTCCTCGGTCAGCGTGGTGCGTCGCAGCAGTTCGTCCTTCCACTGCCGCGCCGCCACCGTGTTCGTCACGAGGATCAGCGTCGTCGCCCGGGCCCGGGCCATCGCCGCCGCCCCGACGATCGTCTTGCCGGCCCCGCACGGCAGCACCACGATCCCGGAGCCGCCGTGCCAGAACCCCTCGACGGCCTCGTTCTGGTACGGCCGCAGGTCCCAGCCGTCGGTCGCGAGGTCGATCGCGTGCGCCTCGCCGTCGACGTACCCGGCGAGGTCCTCGGCCGGCCAGCCGACCTTGAGCAGCAGCTGCTTGAGGTGCCCGCGCTCGCTCGGGTGGACCGCGACCCGGTCCTGGCCGATCCGCGCGCCGACCATGGGGGCGATCTTCTTGTGGCGCAGCACCTCCTCGAGCACCGGCTGGTCCAGCGCCTCCAGCACCAGCCCCTCGGCCTCGTCCTGGACCAGCCGGAGCCGGCCGTAGCGGCTCATGGTCTCGGCGACGTCGACCAGCAGGGCGTGCGGCACCGCGTACCGGGAGTACGTGAGCAGGACGTCGACGACCTGCTCCGCGTCGTGCCCGGCCGCCCGGGCGTTCCACAGCCCGAGCGGGGTGAGGCGGTAGGTGTGGACGTGTTCGGGCGCCCGCTCGAGCTCCGCGAAGGGCGCGATCGCGCGCCGGGCGGCGGTCGCGTCGGAGTGGTCGACCTCGAGCAGCACCGTCCGGTCGCTCTGGACGATGAGGGGTCCGTCGGTCACGGCTGGCTCACTCTCCGGCTCAACCCTCCTGGCGGCGGACTGGGGCATTCAGTGTCGCACCCCGCGGCGGCGCTCCCTCAGGCGGAGGTGATCGCCAGACCGACCAGCAGGATCACGTAGAGCGTCACGTACACGACCACGAGGGCGAAGCCGATGATGAACCAGATCCACGACAGCTTGACGAAACGGCGGGCGCCGGGCAGGTCCGTGCGCGCCCGTCCGATGGCGACGGCGGCGAGGATGACGCCGACGATGGCGCCGAGGTTGCCGCAATAGAAGATCGCGAGACCGTTGAGGATCGTCCAGAGGACGGCCTTGCCGCGGACGTCCCCGGCCTCAGGGGTGAGGGGCGGCGGGGCGGCGTACCCGGGCGGGGGGCCGTACCCCCCCGGCTGCGGGTACCCGGGAGCCGGGTAGGCGGGCTGGGCGTACCCGGGCGCCGGGTAGGTGGACTGGGCGTACCCGGGCGCCGGGTAGGCGGGCTGCGGAAGGCCGGCCTGGGGCTGCCCGGCGGGTGGCGGTGCCGGCGGCGCGGACGGGTACTGCGGGGGGGACGGCCGGGAGTAGTCGGGCTGGGCGTACGACGGCTCGGCGTAGGACGGCTCGGCGTAGGACGGCTGCTCGGGCGCCGCCGACGCATCGCCGGGTGCGGGGGGCGGCGACGCCGACGACTGGGCAGGGGGCGGCGGGTAGTCCCCGGCGGGAGGCGGAGCGTACGGCCCGCCCATGACCTGGGTGGGCTCGGCCCTGAGCCTCGGCGGTGGCGGCGGAGGCAGCTCGCCACCGTCGGAACCCACGGGGCCGGGCGACCCGGCCGCAGGGTCCACCCGGGTCGCCTCGGCCGGCTCCCAGGAGAAGGCGGTCGTGGGGGCCTGGTCGGGCTTCTGGCCGGAGTCGGCCGGCTGGTCCGGTCCGCCCTCGGCACGCGGCTGGTCGCTCACGGTGTCCCTCCCCGGGATTCGGTGCGCGACAGTCTTGCACTGCTCAGGCGGGGCGGGGCGTGACGTCCGTCGCCCCCTGGCCGGACCCCGGCTCGGCGACCGCCGCGCCGGTCACCCGGTGCACCGAGAACAGCCGCGGCCCGGCCCGGCCCACCTCCTCCGCGGTCAACCGGCCGGCCTGCAACCCGATCGGAGCCACGAGGCGCTGGGTGGCCCGCCCCGTCTCGTCGACGTAGCCGATCCACACCCGCGCCCCGGTCTCCACGGCCTGCCGCAGGACGGACAGGCTGACCGCTGGGTCCATCCGCGGCAGCTCGGCGCTCCCGGGGCGGGGGCCGGTCTCGGCCAGGCGCCACCGCTCGACCGCCTCGGCGAGCCGCCGGGGGTCCGGGGCGGGGTCCGGATCCGGCCGCCGCTGGGCCGCCGGGCGGCGCCGGGGGGGAACCGGCCCGGCCGCGACCGAGCCGTCGCCCTCGGGGACCGGGGCGGTCCCGAGGCCCCGCAGGGCGCGCAGCAGGGTCGCCGGGTCCGGCTCCGCCACGAGGACCGTCGGGGCGATCCGGCGCAGCCCGAGCCCGGCGGCTCGCCGGTCGGCGAGCAGCTCGGCGAGGGCCGCCTCGTCGTCGGAGCGGACGTATGACCCGACCGCCCCGACGCGCAGCACGCCGTGGCGCCGTGCCACGTCGCGGACCAGGTACGCCAGTGGCTGCGGGACCGCCGATCCGCTCGCCCGGTCCAGCAGGGCGAGGAGCTCCTCAGCGTCCCGCCCGCTGTCCAGGGCGCGGCGGACGGACGCCGCGCTGAAGCGGTAGACGGTCGCTGCGCCCCGGCTCTCGACGTCGGCCAGCAGCCCCATCTCGGTCTCCAGCCACCCGGCGAGCGGGCCCGGGGCGACGGCGGTGAGGTCGCCCTGGAGGACGACCCGCGCCACGGGGGCCGGCAGCAGGGCTCGGAGTGCCGCGGCCGCCACACCGGGGTCGCCGGGGTCCGCCGCCAGTGCCCGGCCCGGCGCCGCGAGGGAGTCGTGCGACGTGAGCCCCAGCCACGCGGCCTCCGTCAGCAGCTCGCGGACGAGATCGTCGCGGGCGGGACCGGCCCGGCGCGGCGCCAGGTGCGTCAGGTGCTCGAGAACGGCGGTCGCTGGCACGCCGACCCGGCGGTCCGCCGTGGCGAGCACGGCGACCACCTGGGACCGCAGCTCCCGCGACGCGGGCCGCTCGACCCCGTCCGACCACGCGGCCCGGACGGCTCCGGCCTGGTCCCGGGTCCCGACCAGGCCGGCCAGTCGAGCGCTGGCCAGCCACCCGGCCGCCAGGGTCGCCCACCGGTCCGCCGTGTCCGACTCCAGCCAGTCGTCCGCCGCCCCGGTCGGCACGAACGACGGCTCGGCCTCGCCGTCGTCCACGACCAGCCCGGCGGCGAACGCGGTCTCGCAGACCAGTGCCGAGAGGTCGTCGGTCACGCCGAGCTGGGCGGCGAGCCGGCGCTGTTCGCGCACCCCCAGCCCTCCCGTGCGCAGCACGGCGACCCGCTGCCGGTCCAGGACCCCGAGCAGCTGCGCCACCAGGCGCACCGCCTCGGCCCCGGCGCCGGCGGCCGTCCGGTCGACGCTCGCCGGGTCCCGTCCCGGGCCGCCCGCCGGCGAGGGAGCCGCGACGGCGGGCGCCCGGTGCACCCGCCCGCCGCGGCGGGCCAGGGCGACCTCGCGGGGCAGCAGCACCCGCCCCTCGTCCGCGGCCGCCAGCACCCCGTGGCGCAGCAACCAGGCCACGGCCGGGGGGGCGGCTCCCGTCGTGGAGCCGACCGGGGGACCCCAGGCCAGCCGGTCGACGATCCGGGCGGCGTCGGCCGGCCCCCGGTCGAGCAGCTCACCCAGCCGGGCAGCGTCGCCGAGGACCTCGGCCACCCGGGACAGCAGGGTCGTGGGGTCCCCGGTCGGCGCCACCTCCAGCCTGGCCCCCAGCTCGGCGAGTGCCGTGGGGCTGCGCCGGTCCAGCGCCTCGGCGAGCGGCGGCCCCAGCCCGGCCGGGAAGGGCCCGAGCAGGTCGCGGGCCATCCGCACCAGGCGCAGCCCGTCGCTGCCGGCCCACGTCAGGGCCAGGTCGTGGAGCTCGCCGAGGACACCTGCGGCGTCGGCTCCCCACAACCGCGCGACCTCGTCGGGCGAGGTGGGCTCGGGCAGGACGGCGAGCACCTCGGCGACCTGGAGCTGCGGCGCGGTCAGCCGGTCCAGCGCGCGGGCCACCCCGGCCCGGGTCGTGGCGCGGGCGGCGAGGGTCGCGATGTCGGCCGGGACCGGGACGGCCAGGTCCGGCCGGGCCCTCATGAGGCGTACCAGGTCCTCGGTGGCCCGCGCCCGGAGGTCGTCGGCGAGGCTCCGCACGGGCGGCGGCGACGCGGGCGAGGGGGACATCCCCCTCACGGTAGGCGCCGTCCGGGCCGCCCGCAGCCGGCTGGTCGCGGGGCAGGCCCAGCAGTGTGCGGTACAACCGCGCGGTGAAGGCCGCCGCCGTGCTCGCACTGCTCGTCGCCCTCGTGGCGGCGGCCGAGATCGGGACGCGGATCCTCCTGGACGACGCCGTCCGGACCGCGGCCGACGTCGGCCTGCGCCAGTCCTCGACCGGAAGCGGGGGATTCGCCGACGTGGCGGGCGATGCCCGGGGCTGGGCGTTGCCCGACCTGGTGCGCGGGCGGCTGTCGGGGATGGCCGTCGAGGCCACGGACGGCGAGCTCGGGGGCCTCCCGGTGAGCCGGCTCACCGGGAGGACGGGCGCGGTCGACCTGCGCACCCGCGAGGCCGAGGACGTCGTCGTGGTCGCGACCACCGATCCGCGGGTGCTGCTCGACCTGGCCGGCGAGCTGACCGGGGCCGACCTCTCGGGCGGCAGTGTCGCCGTCGTGTCGGCCGACACCCTGCGGTTCTCCGGTGAGGTCGCCGGCACCCCGCTGGTGGCCGACGTGCAGGTCGCGCCGGACGGTGCGGGGGGGCTGACCGGCTCGGTGCTCTCGGTGGAGGCAGCCGGTCTCGCGCTCGATCCGTCGCTGCTGCCGCGGACCGAGGCGGTCCTGCTCGGCCCGGCGGACATCCCCCCGGGCTTCGCCGTCACGGACGCGACGGCGGGGCAGCTGCCCGACGGCGCCCCGGTGCTCCAGGTGACGCTGGAGTGCCCGGACCGGTGTGTCCTCACCGGGGCCGGGTAGCGTGCCGCCGTGATGCCCGCCCCGGGGGTCGACGCAGGGCTCGACACCGTTCCCGACGGTCGGCTCGACCCTGGGCTCGAACGGGATCCCGGCGCCCGCGACACCCGTCTCCGGGAGCTGGTCGCCGGTCTGGGATCGGTGCTCGTGGCGTTCTCCGGCGGGGCGGACTCGGCGCTCGTGCTCGCGGCGGCCGTCCGGGTGCTCGGACCGCAGCGGGTGGTGGCGGCCACGGGCGTCTCCGGGTCGCTGGCCGCGCGTGAGCTCACCGGTGCCCGGGAGTTCGCCGACTCGCTGGGGGTGCGCCACCTCACGCCGCGCACGGACGAGATGTCGCGGCCGGGCTACCGCGCCAACGCCGGTGACCGGTGCTACTTCTGCAAGACCGAGCTGATGTCGGTGCTGCGCCCGCTCGCGGCTGAGCTGGGGCTCGCCGTGGTGGTCACCGGAACGAATGCCGACGACCTCGTCGCCGGGTTCCGGCCGGGCATCCGGGCCGCCCGCGAGGCGGGGGCCCGGGCGCCGCTGGCGGAGGCCGGCCTCACGAAGGCCGACGTCCGCGAGCTGTCGGCCCGCTGGGGCCTGCCGACCTGGGACAAGCCGGCCGCGGCCTGCCTGTCCAGTCGGATCGCCTACGGCATCGAGGTGACCCCGTGGCGGCTGTCCCGGATCGAACGCGCCGAGGAGGCCGTCCGGGCGAGCCTGGCGGCGGCCGGTGCCCCGCCGACGGACCTGCGGGTCCGCGACCTCGGCGAGGCAGGCGCCCGGGTCGAGCTGGACCCGGGTGCGCTGCGGCGGCTCGAGGCCGACGGCGGGGTCCGGGACCGGGTCGTGGCCGCCGTGGGAAGCGCCGGGCTCGCCCCGGTGGTCCTCGCCCGGTTCCGGTCCGGCTCGCTCAACGACGCCCTCCCGGGTCCCGCCTGACGTTCCCGACCGGGGGGACCTTCGCCCCGGTCCCCGCGTGCCCCGGAGGTCCACCCTGGTGAGGGGACGACTCCGGAGGTGAGGGGAATGGACGACGTGCTCGTGGTGGTGGAGAGCGTGCTCGGGCACACCCGCGAGGTCGCCGAGGCGGTCGCCGAGGGGGTGCGCCGCGAGGCGCCCTCGGCCTCGGTCCGGGTGCTCGGTGTGACCCAGGCGGATGCTGACCAGGTGGCCCGGGCGGGCCTGCTCGTCGTGGGCGGGCCGACGCACGCCTTCTCGATGTCGACGCCCCGGACCCGGGACGGCGCCCGCGACCAGTTCCACGTCGAGCCCCCGCCGGAGGGGGTCCGGGAGTGGCTGGCCAGGGTCCCTGCCCTGGAGGGCCGGCGGGTGGCCGCGTTCGACACCCGGGTGAGGTTCCCGCTGCCCGGTCACGCGGCCCCCGCCATCGCCCGGCACCTGCGCCGCCGCGGGGGTCGGCTCCTGGTCGAGCCGGAGGGCTTCCTGGTGGCCGGCAGCGAGGGTCCGCTCGTCGCGGGGGAGCTCGACCGGGCACGGGAATGGGGAGCCCGGCTGGCGTCGTCCCTGGCGTCCGCAGCCGTGGCGTGACGCGGCGGGCGGTCCCCGGGGTCCGCCTGGCCTATCCTGGGGCGCCCGGGGCCGCCGCGGTGCGCCGCTCGACTCCGCCCGCGCGCAGGCCCGGGTCAGAGCCCACCCGTTCACGGATCACCCCACGAGGTCTCAGGTGCCGACAGGCAAGGTCAAGTTCTTCGACGCCGAGCGCGGTTTCGGCTTCATCGCGACAGACGAGGGCGAGGAGGTCTTCGTCCACGCCTCGGCGCTGCCCGCCGGGACGCTCACGCTCAAGCCCGGGGCACGAGTGGACTTCAGCGTCGCCGCCGGGCGGCGTGGGCAGCAGGCGCTCGGCGTCCAGGTCCTCGCGCCCGCGCCCTCGGTGTCCCGGGCGACGCGCACGCCACCGGAGCAGATGACCGTCATCGTCGAGGACCTCATCAAGCTGCTCGACGGGGTGGGCAACGGGCTGCGTCGTGGCCGCTACCCCGACAAGGGCCAGGCCACCAAGGTGGCCGCGGTGCTGCGGGCCGTCGCCGACGATCTGGAGGCCTGAGGGTGCCGCGGACCGACACGGTGGCGGCCGCGGCCGTCGACCTGGCCCGGGCCGCCGCGATGGCTGCGGCGGGCGGTGAGGTCGGTGAGCACCTGGGCGCTGCGGCCGAGGGCGAGCGCGTCGTCGCGCACCGCTTCGCGTCCACCCACCCCGGATACCGCGGGTGGGAGTGGACCGTCGTGCTGGCCCGGGTGCCACGGGCGCGCACCGCCACCGTTAGCGAGGTGATCCTGCTGCCGGGCGAGCGTGCGCTGCTGGCGCCCGCCTGGGTGCCGTGGTCGGACCGGATCGCGCCGGGCGACCTCGGTGAGGGCGACGTCCTGCCGTACCGGGCGGACGACCCCCTGCTCGACGAGTCGTTCGAGCAGACGGGCGGAGCGGGTCCGGCCGGTGGCGATCCGGATGTCTCCGACGCGTTCGACGACCTCGACCTCCCGGTCCGGGTCGAACTCGGGCTGGGTCGGTCGCGGGTGCTGAATCGCGAAGGCCGCGCCGAGGCTGCGTCGCGCTGGTACCGCGGGTCCGCCGGCCCCGAGTCCGGGGCCGCCCGGGCGGCCGCGGACCCCTGTGCCACCTGTGGGTACCTGCTGCGTCTCACCGGCAGCCTGCGAGGGCTGTTCGGGGTGTGCGCCAACGGGTGGTCCCCGGACGACGGCCGCGTCGTCAGCCTCGACCACGGCTGCGGTGCCCACAGCGAGACCGGGGTGGTCGTGGACAGCGGCCCCGCGCGGCCGGAGCCGCTGGTCGACCAGCTGCGCGAGGACCTGGACGTCGACCCGGTGCCTGACGATGCCCCGACTGACGTTGCGCCGACTCACGTTGGCGCCGACTGACGCGGCGCCGACTGACGCGGCGCCGGCCGACGATGCGCCGGCTCAGGAGCCGTCGGATCTCGGCCCGCGCTGACGCCTGCGCTCCAGCCACGCCGCCCACACCATGCCGGCCAGGCCCAACGCGACCCCGGCGAGGCAGGTCCACAGCCACCATTCCCGCCCGCTCGCCACCAGGTCCTGCTGCCGGGCGAGGGCCACCCCGAGCAACACCGCCCAGGCCACCGTCCCGAGCAGGGCGGGCGGGCGGGGGTCGATGCGCAGCGGGTCGTGCACTGCCCGCAGCGGACGGCGAAGCCTGAGCACCCGGGAAGCCTGTCACGACCTGGCAGGCTCGGTACATGACCGCGCCGGCCGACGCCACGACCGACCCCCGCCCCGTCGCCCTCGTCACCGGAGCCAGCAGCGGCATCGGCGAGGCATCCGTCCGCGCGCTGGCCGCGGCCGGGTTCGAGGTCGTGGCTGCGGCGCGGCGGACGGACCGGCTGGAGCGGCTGGCGGCGGCCACCGGGTGCCGGGCACTGACGATGGACGTCACCGACCCCGCCTCGGTGGCGGGTGGCGTGGCGGGCCTGGACCGGGTGGACGCGGTCGTCCACGCGGCCGGCGGTGCTCTCGGGCTGGAGCCCGCGCTGTCGGCGGACCTCGACCGCTGGCGGCAGATGTACGAGACGAACGTCCTCGCCGTCGCACGGGTGACCCAGGCCGTCGCCGGGCTGCTGCGGGCCTCCGGCCGCGGCCACGTGATCGTCATCGGGTCGGTCGCGGGCCAGGAGGTGTACCCCGGCGGGGGCGGGTACACCGCGGCCAAGCACGGGACCCACGCGCTGGCCCGGACGCTGCGCTGGGAACTGAGCGGCGAGGGGGTCCGGGTCACCGAGATCGCGCCCGGGATGGTGCGTACGGAGTTCTCACTCGTCCGCTTCGGCGGCGACGCCGAGCGGGCCGACCGGGTCTACGAGGGGCTGACGCCGCTCGGCGCCGAGGACGTCGCCGCGGCCGTCGTGTTCGCAGCCACCCGTCCCCCGCACGTGGACGTCGAGTTCCTCCAGATCAAGCCGACCGCTCAGGTCACCACCACCGTCGCCCACCGCCGGCCACCCGGGGTCGCCGACCCCGGGACGTGAGCCTGCGGCGGCCTCCGGCGCCCGCCCGCGGTCACGCGAGGCGTTCGACGACGTGGTCGACGCAGGCGGTGAGCGCGGACACGTCATCGGGGTCCACCGCGGGGAACATCCCGACCCGCAGCTGGTTGCGGCCCAGTTTGCGATAGGGCTCGACGTCGACGACGCCGTGGGCCCGCAGCACCCCGGCGACGGCCGCCGCGTCGACCTCGGGCACGAGATCGACCGTGCCGACCACCGGGCTGCGGTGGGCCGGGTCCGCGACGAACGGGGTGGCGTGGTCGCTGGCCTCGGCCCAGCGGTACAGCCGGCCGGCCGAGTCGGCGGTGCGCCCGGCGGCCCAGCTCAGGCCGCCCTGGGCGAGCAGCCATCCGACCTGGTCGGCCAGCATGACGAGCGTGGCGATCGCCGGCGTGTTGAGCGTCTGGTCCCGCCGGGAGTTCTCGATCGCCGCCGGCAGCGAGAGGAACCGTGGCACCCACCGGCCGGAGGCCGCGATCTCCGCGACGCGATCGAGGGCGGCCGGGCTCAGCAGTGCCAGCCACAGTCCCCCGTCGGAGCCGAACGACTTCTGGGGGGCGAAGTAGTAGGCGTCGGTGCGCGAGACGTCGACCGCGACGCCACCGGCCGCCGAGGTGGCGTCGACGACGACGAGGGCGCCGGGATCGGCGTCCGGTACCCGGTCGACGCCGGCCAGCACGCCGGTGGACGTCTCGTTCTGCGGCCAGCAGTAGGTGTCCACCCCCGGCTCGGCCCGCGGCACCGGCAACCCGCCGGGCTCCGCGGCCACCACAGCCGGGTCCGCCAGGAACGGCGCACCCGCGGTGACGCCCGCGAACGCCGACCCGAACTCGCCGAACACCAGGTGCTGGGCGCGCTGCCGCACCAGTCCGAACGCGGCCGCGTCCCAGAAGGCCGTCGTCCCCCCGTTGCCGAGGACGACCTCGTACCCGTCGGGCGCCCCGAACAGCGCTGCCACCCCCTCGCGCACCTCCCGGACCAGGCCTCGCACCGGGGCCTGCCGGTGGCTGGTGCCGAGCAGGGTCCGGCCCGCCGTCGACAGCGCGGCCAGCTGTGCGTCGCGGACCTTGCTGGGACCCGATCCGAACCGGCCGTCGCGGGGGAGCAGGGCCGCGGGAATCGTGATCGCGTCGGGACCGGCGTCGGCCGTCGGGGGGCCGGCGGGTGGCGGACCGGCGGGCGGGGGCACCGACCGATGGTGGCAGAGGCGCGCCAGACTGCCTCCCGTGACGTCCGCACCGCTCGACGACCTCGCGGGCACCCGCGTCGCCTACACCGCCGGCACCCTGACCGAGGACGACCTCGCCCCGACCCCGCTCGGCCAGTTCGAGCGCTGGTTCGCCGACGCCCGCCGGGCCGCCCGCGACGGCCGCCTGGTCGAGCCGAACGCCATGACCCTGGCCACTGCCGGTGCCGACGGCGTCCCCGTCGCCCGCACGGTGCTGCTCAAGGGCGTGGCCGACGACGGGTTCGAGTTCTTCACCGACCTCGCCTCCCGCAAGGCCCGGGCGATCCGCGAGCGCGGCCGGGTCGCGCTGCTGCTGCCGTGGATCCCGCTGCAGCGTCAGGTGGCGGTGCTCGGCGTGGCCGAGGAGCTCCCTCGGGACCGGGTGGCCGAGTACTTCCGCGCCCGCCCGTACGGGTCGCGGATCGGGGCGCTCGCCGGCCGCCAGTCGGAGGTGGCGGTCTCGCGGCAGGAGATCGACGCCGCCGCCGCGACGACCGCCGCCGCGTACCCGGACACGGGATCGCCGGACGACGTGCCGGTGCCTGCCGGCTGGGGTGGGTACCGCGTCCGGCCGGTCGAGGTGGAGTTCTGGCAGGGCCGACCGTCCCGGCTGCACGACCGGCTGGTGTTCGTGGCGCGCGCGGGCGAGCCGGCGCTGCTCGGCGACCCCGCCGGGTGGCGGGTGGAGCGCCGCTGGCCCTGACGGCGGCCGATCATCGGCCCCGGGACATGGAACAGCCCCCGGGTCGGCCGCGCACGACTGACGTCGTCACGGGCCGGTCGAGGCGGACGAGTCCTCGACCCCGGGGGCTACGGTGGCTGCCGGGAAGTGCCGGCAGACGTCCTGATGAAGCCGGTTCAGGTCGCACCCGCTAGCGGGCAACCACCTCACGCGTCCGAAGAGCATTCACTGATCGGATCACCTCCCTTCCCGTGTGCGCGACAGCGTAAGGCATCCCTGCCGAGTGGATGACGCCCCGCCCTCCGGCGGTTCCGTTCGCCCTCCGGCCCGGGTGTTGCCATGGTGTTCCCGTGAGCCCAGCCCCGACCGCCGATCCGGCCACCGCCGATCCCCGCGCCCCCTACCGCCCGCTGGCTCAGACCGTCCCGGGCCACCCGCCGATCACCGACGACCGGCTGCGGCGACTGCGGGCCTACAACGTCGTCATGGGGATGCTCCACGCGGCCCAGACGATCGCCGTCCTCCTGCTGGCGAACGACTTCGCGATCCCGGTCACCGCGATCTACCAGGCCGGCCCCCCGGGCAGTGACCGGTTCACCGATCCCGTGACGGTGTGGGACGCCCCTCTGGCCGTCGGCGTGGCCGCGTTCCTCGCCGTGTCGGCGCTGGCGCACCTCGTCGTTGCCGGACCAGGGTTCCGTGCCTACTCCCGCGGTCTTCGCGAGGGCCACAACACCTTCCGCTGGGTGGAGTACTCGATCAGCGCCTCGATCATGATCGTCCTCATCGCCCAGCTGACCGGCATCACCGACCTCGCCGCCCTGTCCGCGGTCTTCGCGGTCAACGCCTGCATGATCTTCTTCGGCTGGCTGCAGGAACGGTACGAGTTCCCCGGCTCCGGCCGGTGGCTGCCGTTCGTGTTCGGGTCGATGGCCGGAGCGGTGCCGTGGCTCCTCGTGCTCGTCTACGCGCTGGGGCCCGGTGCCGACCGTCCGGAGGGGCCGCCCGCGTTCGTGTGGGCGATCATCGCCTCGCTGTTCGTGTTCTTCAACAGCTTCGGCGTGAACCAGGCGCTCCAGTACGCGCGGGTCGGGCCGTGGCGGGACTACCTGGTCGGCGAGTGGGTGTACGTCCTGCTCAGCCTCACGGCGAAGTCGGCCCTCGCCTGGCAGGTGTTCGGCGGCACGCTCGCCGGCTGACCGCGTGGAGTCACCCCCTGGCCGCCCCGTAGCGGGCCAGGGCCTCCTTCCGCTCGGCGTCGTGGTCGACGATCCGGTGCGGGTACCCGCCGTCGTAGCCGGCGTCGTGCCGCCACGGCTGGTGGGCGGCCTTGCCCGGCAGGTGCGCGATCTCGGGCAGGTACCGGCGGACGTACTCGCCGTCGGGGTCGAATCGCTCGCCCTGGGTGACCGGGTTGAAGACCCGGAAGTAGGGCGCGGCATCGGTCCCGGTCCCGGCGACCCACTGCCAGCCGTGGTTGTTGCTGGCCAGGTCGCCGTCCCGCAGCCAGTGCAGGAAGTGCCGGGCACCGTGCCGCCAGTCCACGTGCAGGTCCTTGACGAGGAAGCTCGCGGTGACCATCCGGACCCGGTTGTGCATCCACCCCTCGCGGCGCAGCTGGCGCATCCCGGCGTCCACGAACGGGTACCCGGTGCGCCCCGCCGTCCATGCCTCGAACGTCTCGCCGGGCTCGTCGACCGGCATCGCGGCGAGGTCGGCTCGGTAGGACTCGCGGGCGGAGCCCGGGCGGTGCCAGAGGACGTCGGCGTAGAACTCCCGCCAGCACAGCTCCGTGCGATAGGTGTCCGGCCCGGCGCCGGTCCGGTGCGCGAGGTCGGCCAGCAGCGTGCGCGGGTGGATCTCGCCGTACTTGAGGTGCGCGCTCATGGCGGACGTCCCGGTGCGACGGGCGGGCAGGTCGCGGGACTCGCGGTAGTTCTCGAGCGGACCGTCGCGGAAGGCCTGCCACCGCGCGAGGGCGGCCCGCTCGCCCGCCGGCGGCAGCTCGAGGCCCGGCACCCGCGGCGCCTCGGGCAGCGGCTCCGACTCGACCGGCCGGGTCCAGCGCACGCCGCCGGGGGGCGGGGCGGGAGCGGGCCAGCCGTGCCGCTGCCATGCCCGCGAGAAGGGGGTGAAGACCTGGAACGGTGAGCCCGCCCCGGTGACCACCGATCCCGGGCCCACGGCGTACGGGGTGCCGGCCGGGACCAGGTGGACGCCCGCCGCGCGCAGCCGGGTGGCCACCGCGGCGTCGCGCCGGCGGCCGTACGGCCCCGTGTCGGCGGTCACGTGCACGCTGCGGGCACCGACCGCGGCCGCGACCGCCGGCACCACCTCGGCCGGGTCGCCGTGGCGGACCACGAGCTCCCCGTCGAGATCGGCGGCCAGCGCCCGGAGGGAGTGGACGAGCCAGGCCCGGCGCACCGCGCCCGAGGGCCGCCACAGTGCCGGGTCGAGGACGAACAGCGGCAGCACGCCACCCCCGTCGGCGGCCTCGACGGCGGCCAGCAGTGCCGGGTGGTCCGCCCGGCGCAGGTCGCGGCGGAACCAGAGGACCGAGGTGGCCATGCCTCGACCGTACGCAGGCGGGAACGGCGGCGCCTCGCGACCCCGGCCACGGGCGGGCGGTACGATCCGATGCGTGCACGCCGCGATACCTCCGCGGGGGCCCGACCCCCGTCAGGGCGCCGTCGCGTCTCCGCCGGGGCGCCGGCGGGTCGGGCACGCCCACGTACACCGGCATGCGGGGGTGGCCCCCGCCCGCCCACAGGCGCCGTCCCGACCGGGGCGGCGCCTTTCGCGTTCCGGGGGCGGCGCGCCCCCCGCGGCGCCGACGCAGGGAGGGACGGCCTGATGCGGACGCTGGTCCTCAACGCGGGGTACGAGCCCCTCGCCGTGGTGTCGTTCCGGCGCGCCCTGGTGCTCGTGCTCGCGGGCAAGGCGACGGTCGTCGCCGACCACGGCGACGTCGTCGTGAGCTCCACCGCCCGCCTGCCCCGGCCGTCGGTCGTGCTGCTGACTCGCTACGTGCGGATCCCGTACGCCGCGCAGGTGCCGGTGTCCCGGCGCGGGGTGCTGCGCCGCGACGGCCACCGCTGCGGCTACTGTCGCGGCCCGGCGACCACCGTGGACCACGTGGTCCCGCGCAGCCGGGGAGGTGCGGACACCTGGCTCAACCTGGTGGCCTGCTGTGTACGGTGCAACAACAAGAAGGGCAATCGGACACCGGAGGAGATGGGATGGGTCCTGACGTCGCGGCCGTACACCCCGCGGGGCGCCGCGTGGGTGGTCAAGGGCGCCGAGCAGCGCGACCCCACCTGGGACGCCTACCTGGGCGAGGCGGCGTGAGGCCGCCGTCGCGCGGGCCGCTGGTCGCCGCGGTCGCGGCGGCGGTCGCCGTGCTGGCGCTGTCCGGCTGCGGCCTTGCCGAGCAGGCGGGGGAGCGGGTCGAGCAGGAGGCGCAGGAGCGCGTGGACGCGGCTGTCGACCAGGCCGTCGAGGGCGCGGCGGACCGGGTCGAGCAGGAGCTGGCCGAGCAGGGTGTGGTGGCCACCGCGCAGGCGCAGGACCTGCTCCAGCAGGGCTTGGACGAGCTGGAGGCGTCCGGGGCGGTGTGCTCGGGCTACGCCCTGCAGCCGGAGGACCAGCGCCGCGATCAGATGGGGTCGCTGCTGCGGGCCTTCTGGCTCGCCGAGCTCGAGACCTCGACGCCGTCGGCCGACGTCGTCGGCGCCTACACCGGCGACGTCGACACCCGGTGCGAGGCGTCTCCGGACGCCACGCTGGCCACCGTGGCCCGGGAGGCGTACGACTCGGGCTCGTTCTCGCCCGGCGCCGGCTGAGTTCGCCGACCGGTGCCCGCCGCTGGGGTGCTCCCGGTCAGTTCACGGTGAGGGTGACCTCGTCCGCGAAGCCCGGGCCACCGTTGGCGCCCGTCCCGGCGGACGGCTCGCCGTCGGACTCGTCCGGCACCCAGACCCGCACGGTGTAGGTCCCCGACGGCAGCGACACCGCGAACAGGAACGGTCCCGCCGCGCCGTTGGCGCCGGCGCCGGTGGACCCGGTGGCCTGGACGGTACCGCCCTGGCGGATCTCCCACCGGACCGTGCCCTCCGGTGCCGTGGCCGTCCCCCAGAACACCTGGGACCCGGGGTCGACGGTCGCCGTGTCGGCGTTGCCGAACAGCACGGCGGTGCCCGGGGGCAGGGTCGGCCCGCTCGTCGGCTCGTTGCCGTCGACGACGAACGAGACCGTGGCACCGTTGGCGTCGGCGGCGTCGACGCGCACCCGGTACCTCCCGGACGCCGTGACGAGCGTCCGCCCGGGACGGAGCGCCGCCCGCCAGTCGTCGGTGCGGGTGCCGGCGGCGACCGAGCCGTCGAGCAGCAGGGACTCCCGGGTGTTCCCCGGGTTGACCCGGCGGACCAGGACTCCGGCGTCGAGGCCGCGCCAGTTGCCGGTCAGCCAGGCGTCCTGCCCGGCGGCGGTGCGGTACTCGACGTAGTACGTCCCGCCCGGGTCGTTGATCCGCGCGACCCGCAGTCCGTCGGAGGCCATGGGCGTCAGCCGGACCCGGATCGGTTCGGTCACGGTGACCCGCCCGGTCGACGGCAGCAGGGACAGCCGCTCGGCGTGCGGGCCGGCCAGCGACCCCAGTCGCCCCCACGAGATCCCCATGACGTCGTACCAGTCCCGGTACGAGTGCACCCGGCACCCCGCGGCCCAGCTGCCCGACCAGGCGCCGTCGGCGGTGCTCGGGCAGAGCAGGCCCTGGGAGTGGCCGAGCCCGAGGTTGTGCCCGAACTCGTGCGCGACGATGTCGGCCGACACGTACGAGCTCCACATCCGGCCGCCGGACTCGCTGGTGGGGCCGACCGTGCCGAGGCCGGCGCCGCAGCCCGCCGCCGGGGGCAGGTACACGAGCAGGTGACGTCGGGTGCCCGGGCTCCAGCCGACCTTGCGCGCCACCTCGTCCCACAGTCCGAACGGGTCGCTGCACGGGGTGGTCAGCGAGACCCAGGAGTGGGCGGCGACCACCGACAGCGACCGCTGCCCCCGGCTCTGCGCGCGCCAGAACGAGGCGACGGGCCCGGTGACGGTGTCCCGCAGCGCCGCGGCGGTCGTGGCGTCCCGGGCCGTGCCGGGCGGCGTGGCCAGCACGGTCGTCACCTGGTGGGTGACGGCGGCCGGCAGCAGCCCGAAGTCGAGGGTGTCCCCGGACCCCACGACGATGCCGTCCAGCACCGCCGGCTCCGGCGGGACGACCTCCGACACCGCCGTCACCGGATGGCGCCCGGCGTCGGCCGCCGCCAGTTCGACGGTCACCCGCGCCCCGGACGCCGTGGCGTCGAGCGGACCCGGCGCGAGGCGGTACCGCTCGTCGCCGACCAGCAGCCACGTGTGCTGCTCGGCTGCCGGTGCCACGGCCGGCCCCCCAGGTGCCCGCAGATGAGCCCACAGCTGTTCCACCACCCCGGTGACCAGCCCTGGCGCGGCCGCGGCTGCCGCGGCTGGCCCCGGCGCGAGCCCCGGCGCACCGGGGTCGGCGGACGTCCAGGTGGTCACGTCCCCCGTGCCGGGGACCCCGGGGGCCGTTTGGGTGGTTGCGTCCCCCGCGCTGGGGACCCCGGGGGCCGTTTGGGTGGTTGCGTCCCCCGTGGTGGGGGTGCCGGGGGGTGTTTGGGTGGTTGCGGCCACGGGGGTGGGAGTGTCGGGCGTCGGGAGACCGCTGACGAGACCGCCGACGAGGGCGGCGAGCGCCGCGGCCATCGCGGCGGTGGCGGCCCACCGGCGGGCGGTACCCGGGACCGCGAGGGCGGCCCGTATCCGTCGTCTCATCGACCCCTCCTGACCCATGCGTCCGGTACGTCGGCATGGGCCGGTGCGTCGCTGAAGGGTTCTCGCCGGATTCGCCCGGTCGCCACGCTCGACGGGACACGTTGCCGCCCGCCGTGATCCGATGGGCACATGGCGGCGTGTGACGCAGTGGTTCTCTTCGGGGCCACCGGGGACCTGGCCTTCAAGAAGCTCTTCCCCGCTCTGTACGAGATCGAGCACGACGGGCGCCTTGACGTGCCCGTCGTCGGGGTGGCCCTCAGCGAGGGCGACGACGAGATGCTTCGGGCCCGTGCGCGCGACCCCGTCGTCACCGCGCTCGCCGATGCGGTGGACACCGCCACCCTCGAGCGCCTGCTGGGCCGGCTGGCGTACGTCCGGGGCGACTACACCCACGACACCACCTACGACGAACTCTGCCGTCGGCTGGGCGGGCGGCGGCGCCCGCTGCACTACCTGGCCATCCCGCCCGCGATGTTCGCCACGGTGGTGAGCGAGCTCGCCGAACACGGCCTGGCCGCCGGCGCCCGGGTCGTCGTCGAGAAGCCCTTCGGCCGCGACCTTGCGTCGGCCCGGGAGCTCAACCGGACGATCGCCGGCGCCTTCGCCGAGGACCAGGTGTTCCGGATCGACCACTACCTGGGCAAGGAGACCGTCGAGAACATCCTCACCTTCCGGTTCGCCAACTCGCTGTTCGAGCCGCTGTGGAACCGCGACCGCATCGCCTCGGTGCAGGTGACGCTCGCGGAGTCCTTCGGGGTCGAGGGCCGGGGGGCGTTCTACGACTCGGTGGGCGCCGTGCGCGACGTCGTCCAGAACCACCTGCTCCAGCTCGTGGCGATGCTCGCGATGGAACCCCCGGTGGGTGACAGCGCGGACCGCCTGCGCGACGAGAAGATCAAGGTGCTGCGCGCGATCCGTCCGCTCGGCGCCGAGGACGTCGTGTTCGGCCAGTACGAGGGCTACCTCGACGAGGACGGGGTGAAGCCCGGCTCCCGGGTCGAGACCTACGCCGCCGCCCGGCTCGCCATCGACTCCTGGCGGTGGTCCGGCGTACCGTGGCTGGTCCGGGCCGGCAAGCGGCTCGCGAACAGTGCCGTCGAGGTCGTCGTCGAGTTCCGTCCCGCCCCGACCCTGCTGTTCGTGCGCGGGGCACCGCCGCCGCACCCCAACCTCATGCGGTTCTCCCTCGGCCGTGACCCGGGGGTGTCACTCACCGTGCACGCCAAGCGGCCGGGGCCGGAGTTCGACACCCAGCCGGTCGACCTCGACGTCGACTTCGTCAGCGCCCTCGGCCGCGGTCAGGAGGCCTACGAGCGGCTGCTCGCAGACGCCCTGGCCGGCGACCCCCGGCGCTTCGCCCGCCAGGACGCGGTCGAGGCGGAGTGGGAGGTGGTCCAGGCCCTCCTCACCGCTGAGATTCCGGTGCAGCGCTACGCGCCCGGCACCATGGGCCCCGCCGACGCCACCCGCCTGCTGGGACCCGGAGGACGCTGGCACGACCCGGCGTGAGCCGCGTCGTGCCAGCGTTTCTCCTTCCGAAGGCCCGCCTGGCGGCCCGGGTGGGATAGGGGTACACGCGGGACCGTCCCGTGTAGTTTCACCGGTTGAGTGTTCTCCTGGATCCGGACTTCAGTCGGGAATCCGCTCGTCCGGGCGAAACTGGTGGGATCTGTGACGCGTGGTCTGTTCATGCGACATTCCTCCCACCCCTCACGCTCGCTCCCGCGGGTGAGTGCCCGCATTCTTGTCCCTGTGCTGTCAGCAGGGCTTCTCGTCGGTTCGGCCGGTGCCGTGGCCGTGGCGACCGGGACCCTTGCCGGCCAGGCCGTCGAGGTCGACGACTGCACTGCCTCGGCCGCGAGCCTCGACGGCGCCCAGCAGGCGTACGCGGACTCCTGCTCCCAGCCTCGAGTCGACTGCGACCCGATCGACGACCAGTGGGTCTGCTCCAGCCAGGTCATCGGTCTCACCGCTCCGAACCTCGCCGGGGACCAGGGAGCTCCCATGGTCCCGCCCGCGTCCACCACGAACCCCCCCGCCCCCCCGGCAGCCCCGGCTCCCGCTCCGCCCCCGGCTGGGGGTGGGGCGGCTGAGGCCTGTGGTGTCATCGCCTTCGAAGCGGAGTCGCTCGATCTTGCGGGCGGTTGGCGCCGGGTCGAGGACTCCGGCGCCAGCGGCGGCTCCTACATCACTTGGGAAGGTCTCTCCCGCGAGGCGAACAACAACCAGCCCGCTGACACGCTCTCCCACGAGATCCAGGTCAGCGTCCCAGGGACCTACCGGTTCACCTGGGCCATGCGCCAGCCCTCCGGTGTCGAGAGTGACAAGGCCAACGACACCTGGCTGAACGTGCCCGGCGCGGACCGGTTCGGTCCCACGTCCGGCGGGTCCTACCAGGGGTTCATCAAGGTCTTCGGCAACAGCACCGGCAACTTCGCGTACCGGGCGACGGCCGACGTCAACCACAACAAGACCGACATCGCGATCGTCTTCGGCGAGGCCGGCACCTACACGGTGCAGATCGCCGGTCGTTCCCACGGTCACCAGATCGACCGTGTCGTTCTCTACCAGGACTCGATCAGCCTGGACGACGCGGTCGCAGCCGACGCCTGCGGTGACGGCGGGACGGCCCCCCAGCCGCCCGCCGCCCCGGCCCAGCCGCCGGCCGCTCCGGCTCCGCCCGCCGACGGTGGCGGCTCTGGCGTCCCGGGCGATGCGCCCTTTGACGCGGCACGCGACCTCGTCTCGCTGCACTACGACCACGCCCCCGACAAGGACGACGGCCACGCGACCGTCGCCGGACGTGAGGTGACGTCCCACTTCGGGATCACGCCATGGGTCATCGGCGGCTCCTACGGTGCGGGCAACCGCAACACCTACAACTCGGCCTCGGAGCAGGTCATGACCGCCACCTGGGGCGACGGATGGGTCAACGCCCACGCCGACTGGGACGCGGCCGTGCAGCGGACCGCCGACCGGTGGGAGCAGACCCTGCGTGGCGGCGGTGACGTGTGGGTCGCCGAAGGCGGTCAGTCGGATCTCAGCGCCGACGTCGTCCGGGAACTGAAGTCCCGCAACATCCCCGGGTTCGCGTCCACCAGCGACATCCACATCGTCCAGCACTCGGAGTGGAACGAGCGGATGACCGAGGACGGTGACCTCGCCTACGTCCGGGCGGAGACCGACTACTCGAAGATCGAGGACGGGAACGACGTGAACGCGACGGCCGACCTCAACCTGGAGGACTATCGCGGTCCGTTCACAGGTGCCGCGCTGGGCGGGCCGCACGCGGCAGGGTGGCGAGCTGCGTTCGACTACTATTCCCCGAATCAGCGGCTCGACTTCTCCGACACCGTCGAGCTGCTGCACATCCTGGGGGTCGGGAAGGACGACGTCAGCACCATCAACGACTTCGCCGGGTACTTCCTGAACTGACAGCACCACCCAGCCACTGTCACGACGGGGGGCCGGTGCCCGGTCGAGGAGACCGGGCACCGGCCCCCGTCGCGACCCCCGCCGATACGCCCGGCTGAGGTCCCGGCGAGCTGCCGGTCGGCTAGGTCAGGGCAAGAGAGCGCCGTCGCGACCGGATCATGGTGTCTATCGCCGACCGGACATCGGGGTGCTGGGCCAGGAGCTCTCCCGCGATCTCGGACCAGGCCCTGGTCGCCGCCCCGACCGTGTCCCGGGCCTCAGCGGCGAGATCCAGCCCCGGTGCGCCGACCTGCTCGGCCAGCCGGTCGAAGGACGAGTACCGCACCTGGTCCGCGCGTCTGGTCCGTCCGAATCGCAGCGCCGTCTCGCCACCGAAGCCGTGGAAGGGAGCCACCGATACGAGGTCGTAGGCGGGGGCGAGGGTCGGCCGCCGGGGATCGGCGTAGCGCAGCGACCAGTTCTTGAGATGAGCGTCGGAGTTGTCCACGAGGACGCAGAAGGCGAGGCGGCGCGCGAACTCGACGAATGCGTCGTCGTCACGCCCGCGATGGACGAGGCGAGCGAGCGTGGCGAACGACCCGCTGTACTTCTGTTCCGGGTAGAGGTCGCGGACCTGCGCGAAGTCCTCGATGTGGACCCGGGTGCGCTCGGCACCCCGGTCGAACCGTTCGATGGCGAAGGCCAGGTTCTCCGTCCCGGGCCACATGTCCGACGGCGTGTCGGGGAGCTCGTCGCGATGCACGAGGCGGATCGGCGGCACGTCGATTCCGGCGCGACTGGCGAGCGTCATGGTCGCGTACTCGACGACGGGGACGTGTGCCAGGGCACGATCGGGGAACTTGACGATCCAGTCGCCGACCGCGCCACCCACCGGCAGGGTCAGGCGGTCCCCGGCCGCGACCATGGAGAGCTTGAGCTGTACCCCGGCGAGCGAGAAGCGGCCCCGGGCGTCTCCCCCCGTGCTGTCGGTCCGAGCGACCGACGGGGTGGGCATCGGCGCCTGCTCGTCCGGTCCGAAGTCGTTCGGCAGCGGCAGGATGCGGACCGCTCCCGGGAGGTCGTCCCCGACCTCGGCCAGCAGCTCCATCTCGCGCTGGTCGGAGACGCCGCGCTGGTCGGCGATCCACCGGCGCAGCAGCCCTTCCGGCAGGAGGTTGGAGAACCACGGCGGCACCCGCAGCGCGGAGGAGTGGACCCGTTCGAGGTCCTGCTCGAAGACGAGTCCGAGGACCGGGCGGCTCGGGTCGTCGGCGTAGGAACGGTCGACGACGAAGCGGGTGTGATCGCCCCGCTGTCGCAGCGCGCCGACGAACGTCCGGCCCAGCCAGACGCCGTGGACCCGCTCAACCGGTGGCATGCGCAGACGCGTCCGTCCGGTCGGCCTCGTCGGCCGCGTCGTCGGCCATGAGCGATGTGAGATCCGGAGTGTCCTCCTGTTTCCACTCGCACATCCGGTCGAGGAAAGCACGGAAGACGTCGGCCATCCGATCACTCCGCCTCGCCAGCACGTCGCCTGCGCGGTCCGGTTCCGCGAGGGCCGCGACGTCGTCGCGGGAGAGCAGGTGAGAGGCCAGGACGTCGTCGTCCGCCGCCCGTAGCAGCTCCAGCGGCGGCGTCTCGAGGTCGTCCGGTCCAACCAGCAGCAGTCGATTCCCGGCGGTGGTCCGACCGTCACGCACCCGGTTCTCGGACACCAGCAGGGGCGTCACGCTGCGAGCCGTCCCGCTGTCGCCCAGAGTGTTCATCAGGTCGGTCGCGGTGACCGCCTCGCCCGTCGACGGGCTGAGCGGCTCCGACGCCCAGAGAGCGGCGAGAACCATCTTCGAGGCGGCGCTGTTGGTCCGGAACGGGTTGACTTGGGGGTACGAGTACGGGCGCCGCGTCCCAGCTTCCAGTAGCCCCAGGACACTCCTCGACACGTCGCCGGAGACGATGCGGGCGTTGAGTTCCCGTGACACCCCGGACGTGTTGCCGCGGGCGAGTACCGGGCCTGCGACGGCGGCGCGCCAGACGAATCGCCGCAGCAATCGTTCCTCTCGGGGCGTCGGTCGCCCGCCGGCGCCGAACAGGCGGACGAGCGCGATGAGGAGAAACTGATAGGGCAGCAGCGCGAGGTGGGGTATCGCGGCATGGTCCTGAAGGAACGTCACGGCCGCCACGGCGGCGTCGACGCCTCGGTGGTAGGCCTCCGCGGCACCCTCCGCGGCGACCGACTCGTCGCGACCAGGTGCCCCCGGTGAGAACTCGTCGTGGATCCCGCGGCTGACGTCGGGTCCCCGACGGGCGAGCATGACCTGCACGGCCGTTCCCTCGTCGAGAAGGCCGAAGGCGGTGCGGGAGTGCACCTCCTCCGCGAGCCAGGCCGGCGTCAGAGGTGTCCCCGCCGTCCACGGCGAGTGAAGTGCCCCGAACACCTCGCCGCGGGTGAGCCTCTTGCCCGCGGTGTTCGTCCGGTCGAAGATCTCGCGCAGGACGTCCTCGTCGTCGTCCCGGACGACGTAGGCGGGGAACTCCAGATCGCGCAGCGATCGCGAGACCATGGCGACGGTATCGACGTGCTCGGTGAGGTCCGGACGCTCGCGCAACCAGGCCAGCAGCCTCGACCAGTCATACAGCACGTGCACCGGCACGAGAGGCCTGTCAGCGTGCGAGAACTCGACGAACTCGCCCCTGCCGAGATCGTACCCGACACGGAACCGGGAGTCGGCGGGTCCGTCCGGGTGCAGTGCGACGGCCAGACTGGTCAACCGCTGCTGCCCGTCGACCACATACAGCGCTGATCCCGCTGGGGCACGGACCGTCAAGGAGCCGAGCGTCACCGTCTCGGCGGGCGCCTCCCGCTCCCACAGCAGAAGGCTGCCGATGGGAAAGCCCTTGACGATCGAATCGAAGAGTTGAATGACATCACGCAGGGCCCACCGCAGCGGCCGCTGGAAGGTGGGCACCCGCAACCGCCCCGCCCACGCCCACTCCATGAGCTGGTCCAAGCGGAAGGCCCCGGCCGCCGACCTGGTGCGTGCGGGCGTCGTCACGCGGCCAGTCTGGCCCAGGGGTCGGACAGCACCAGGCGCCGACCCGCCCTTACCCTGACCGGCATGCCGACCGATCCCTGGGGCTTCACCAAGGTCCCCCGCCGCGACCCGCCCAAGCGGCCGGTCCCGCTGCGGCTGCGCGACTGGGACCCGGTGTACGGCCGCCCGCCCGAGGCGCAGGTCCGGGAGCAGGCCCGGCGTTGCATGTCCTGCGGGGTGCCGTTCTGCCACCACGGGTGCCCGCTGGGCAACCTCATCCCGGAATGGAACGAGCTCGCCCACGACGGCGACTGGCGGCGGGCGATCGACCGCCTGCACGCCACGAACAACTTCCCGGAGTTCACCGGCTGGTTGTGCCCGGCCCCGTGCGAGCCGGCCT
The DNA here is from genome assembly GCA_050329415.1 of Kineosporiaceae bacterium. GTDB lineage: Bacteria > Actinomycetota > Actinomycetes > Actinomycetales > JBBAYJ01 > JANNOG01. The sequence continues at coordinate 19,762 of JBHJOS010000050.1, read as the reverse complement.
GCGTGCTCGCCATCAACGACGACCCGGTCTCGATCAAGCAGATCGAGTTGTCGATCATCGACCGGGCGTGGGACGAGGGTTGGGTGGCGCCGCAGCCGCCGGAGCGGCTCACCAGCTCGACCGTCGCGGTCGTCGGATCGGGACCGGCGGGCCTGGGAGCGGCGCAACAGCTCACCCGGGCCGGACACACCGTCGTGGTGTACGAGCGGTCCGACGCTCTCGGCGGGCTGCTGCGCTACGGCATCCCCGACTTCAAGATGCCCAAGGGGCACATCGACCGCCGCATCGCGCAGATGACGGCCGAGGGCACCCGGTTCGTCACCGGCGTCGAGGTCGGCGGCCCGAACCTGTCCGTCGACCTGCTGCGCCAGAAGTTCGACGCCGTCGTGCTCGCCGTGGGGGCGCTGCGCCCGCGCGAGCTCGATCTCCCGGGCCGCGACCTCGACGGCGTCGTGCAGGCCATGGACTACCTGCCCGAGGCCAACCGCCACGTGGCGGGCCGCATCCCGGCCGTCCCGGTGGACGCGGCGGGCAAGCACGTCGTGGTCATCGGCGGCGGCGACACCGCCGCCGACTGCCTCGGCACCGCCAACCGGCAGGGCGCGGCGAGCGTCACGGTGCTCGACCACAACCCCACGCCACCCGAGACCAGGGACGAGGTCGCCAACCCCTGGCCGCAGTGGGCGCGCACCCACAAGCGTTCGCCCGCCCACGAGGAGGGGGTGGCCGAGTCCTGGGCCACCCGGACCGCCGCGTTCGTGCCCGGTGGCGGCCCGGACTCCGGCCGGGTCCGGGCGGTGCGGGTCCGGGAGGTCGTCCGCCGGTTCGACGAGGTCGGGCGGCGGTCCTTCGAAGAGGTCCCCGGTTCCGAGCGGGACCTGCCGGCCGACCTCGTGCTGCTGGCCGCCGGGTTCGTCGGCACCGGCGAGGACGAGCTGCTCCAGGGACTCGGCGCGCAGGTCGTCGGCGAGCGCGGCACCGTGCGGGTCGACGACCGGTTCGCCACCAGCGCCCCCGACGTCTGGGCCTGCGGCGACGCGACCCGCGGGGCCAGCCTCATCGTCTGGGCGATCGCCGAGGGCCGGGCGTGCGCGGCCGCCGTCGATGCCGCGCTCGTCGGCCGGGACCGGCTGCCGGCGCCCGTCACGGCCTCGGACCGGCCGCTCTGACGCCCTCGTCCGCCCTGGCCCCGCTCGGCCCCGCCGCGCTCGGGGGGATCCTCGCCGCGGCCGGCTTCACGCACCTCGTGCTGCCCCGGGTGTACGACGCGGTCGTCCCGCCCTGGGTCCCGGGCCCGGCCCGGGCGTGGACCTACGGGTCGGGCGTGGCCGAGCTCGCCGTCGCCGGGCTGCTCGCCGTTCCCAGGACGAGACGGGTCGGCGGGTGGGCCGCGGCGGGGCTGTTCGTGGCCGTGTACCCGGCGAACCTCCACATGGCAGCGGTGGCCCTCGGGCGGTGGCGCGCCCGACCGAGCGACCCGCGGCGCGCGGCCGTGGCTGCCGCCGCGCTGGCCCGGCTGCCGTTGCAGGCGCCGCTCGTGGGGTCGGCGGTGCGGGTCGCCGTGGGCGCGCGGCCCTCCGCGGGCTGACCCTCTCACCCGGGCCTCTCGAGCCGAGGGCGTGCTGGCGGGGCCTTGACATCCTTGTGCGCCAGCCGTAGAAAGCGCTTTCAGAAGCGCTGTCAGGCGCGCGACGCAGCGACCTTGGCAGGCTCCCGCGACCCGAGGAGGAGTCGGCGTGACGCGAGGACGCGACCACCACCCCGCCCATCGATCCCCGACCCCGACCCCGACCCGGCGCTCGACGGCCGTGGCGGGCGCCCTGACCGTGACCGCATGTCTCCTCGCCGCCTGCGGCGGCTCGTCCGCGGACGCCGGCGGGACCGCCGCGGACGGTGGTGACCGGGGCGGCGGCGAGGACGTCGAACTCAGGATGACCTGGTGGGGCGACGAGGCTCGGCACGAGGCCACGATCGAGGCGATCGAGCTGTTCCAGGAGCGCCACCCGGGCGTCACGGTCACGCCCGAGTTCTCGGGCTTCGACGGGTACTTCGACCGGCTCGCCACCCAGACCGCCGGGGGCAACGCCCCCGACATCATCCAGATGGACTACCGCTTCCTCACGGAGTACGCCTCCCGGGAGGCGCTGCTCGACCTGTCCCCCCACCAGGGCGAGCAGCTCGACGTCTCGGGCCTCACCGAGGCGGTCGCCGACAGCGGGGCGGTCGACGGCACGCTGTACGCGGTGCCGCTGGGGGTGACGGTGCTCTCGGTGTTCCTCGACACCGGGGACCTCACCGGGGCGGGCGTCGAACGGCCGGACGACACCAGGTGGACCTGGCAGGACTTCGCCGAGCTCAGCGACCAGTTGTCCGCGAGCCGGGACGCCGACTACTGGGGTGTGGTCGACGCCGGTGGTCAGGAGCCGGCGTTCGAGGCGTTCCTCCTGCAGCGCGGCCGGACGCTGTTCGACGGCGCGGCGCTCGGCTTCGACGAGACGGACCTGGTCGCGTGGTGGGAAATCTGGGAGGGGCTGCAGGAGTCCGGCGGCGCCCCGCCCCCGGACGTCAGCTCGGCGGACCAGAACACGGCGGAGACGTCGGGTCTGACGACCGACCAGGCGGCGATGCTGATCGGGCTGACGAGCCGGTACGGCGGGTTCGCCGACGCCAACCCGACCCCCTTGGAACTGCTGCGCATCCCCGGCGACAGCGAGCGCAGCGGCACCTACCTCAAGCCGAGCATGTTCCTGTCCGGTGCGGCGAGCACCGAGCACCCGGAGGTGGTGGCCGAGTTCATCGACTTCATGGTCAACGACCCGGAGGCCGTCCGGATCCTCGGGATCGAGCGGGGCATCCCAGCGACGGACGCCGCCCGGGAGACGGCGTCGGCGGGGCTGGCTCCCGAGGAGCTCGCCACCGTGGAGTTCGTGGACGGTCTCGGCGGCGACGCCGCGCAGACGCCGCCGGCTCCGCCGCCCGGTGCCGGTGAGGTCGCCGACCTCTTCATGAGGCTCACGCAGGAGGTCGCCTTCGGGCAGGTGGAGCGCGAGGAGGCCGCCGCGCGGTTCTTCGCCGAGGCGCCCGGGCTGCTCGGTTCCTGAGCGTGCTCGCCCTTCCGCGGGAGGCCCGGATGCGCACGCCGGCCAGGCGGTCACCGCGGCATCGCCGCGACGCGGTCGCCGCTGCCGCCTTCCTGTCGCCATGGCTCCTCGGCCTGGTCGCCTTCTCCCTGGGGCCCATGGCCGCCTCGCTCGTCCTGTCGTTCACCGACTACGAGCTCTTCGGGACCCCCGGCTGGGTCGGGTGGGACAACTACCGGCGGCTGCTGGCGGAGGACCCCCGCTACCTCGCGTCGCTCGGCGTCACGGTGACCTTCGTCGTGACGTCCGTTCCGCTGCAGCTGGCGGTGGCCCTCGGGGTGGCCATGCTGCTGCGGGGCGGCCTGGCGGGCGTCGGCCTCTACCGGGCGGTCTACTACCTGCCGTCGCTGCTCGGCGGCAGCGTGGCGGTGGCGATCCTCTGGCGGCAGGTGTTCGGCCGCGAGGGTGTGGTCAACGCGCTCCTCGAGCCGTTCGGCGTGCCGGCGACGAACTGGATTGGGGACCCGTCCACCGCGCTCGCGACCCTGGTCCTGCTGGCCGTCTGGCAGTTCGGTGCCCCGATGGTGATCTTTCTCGCGGGACTCAACAGCATCCCGGGCGAGCTGTACGAGGCGGCGACGGTGGACGGCGCCGGGCCGCTGCGGCGGTTCCGGGACATCACCCTGCCGATGCTGTCGCCGGTCATCCTCTTCAACGGGATCCTGCAGATGATCGGTGCCTTCCAGGTGTTCACCCCGGCCTTCATCATCTCCGGGGGCAGCGGCGGGCCGACGGACTCCACCCTGTTCTACACGCTGTACCTCTACCAGCGAGCCTTCACGGCCTTCGACATGGGTTACGCGTCCGCGATGGCCTGGGTGCTGCTGCTCGTGATCGCCGCCTCCACCGTCCTGGTGTTCCGGATGTCCGCCGGCCGGGTCTTCTACGCGGAGGAACGATGACCGCCCCGGCGACACCGGGCGCCCGGCCGGTCGTGAGGCCGCCGCACCCGGCCCCATCCCGGACGCGTCGGCGCCCGCCGTGGCGGCGACTCGTGGTCCATGCCGTGCTGCTCGCCGGAGCGGTGGTCGTCCTCTACCCGATCCTGTGGATGGTGTCGGCGTCGCTCAAGCCTGAGGACGAGATCTTCGCAGGCACCAGCCTCATCCCCAGCCGGGTGCAGTGGCGCAACTACGTCGACGGCTGGTTCGCCCTGCCCGGCCTGGTGTTCGGCCGGTTCCTGCTGAACTCGCTCGTCGTGGCGGGGCTCTCCGTCCTGGGCACCGTCGTCTCCTGCACCATGGCCGCCTACGCGTTCGCCCGACTCCGGTTCCGGGGGCGCTTGCCGCTGTTCGCCGTGATGCTCGCCACGATCATGCTGCCCTTCCACGTCGTGGCGATCCCGCGGTACGTGCTGTTCAGCGAGCTCGGCTGGATCGACACCTTCCTGCCGCTCGTCGTGCCGAAGTTCCTCGCCGCCGACGCGTTCTTCGTGTTCCTCTTGGTGCAGTTCATACGGGGGATTCCGCGGGAGCTGGACGACGCGGCACGCGTCGACGGCTGCTCGGCCTTCGGGATCTTCTGGCACGTCGTGCTCCCCCTGTGCCGACCGGCCCTTGTGACGACCGCGATCCTCACCTTCATCTGGACGTGGGACGACTTCTTCAGTCACCTCGTCTTCCTCAACTCCAGCGAGAACTACACCGTCGCCGTGGGGCTGCGGCTGTTCCTGGACTCCTCCGGAGCGTCGTCGTTCGGCCCGATGCTGGCGATGGCGGTGGTCTCGCTGATACCGGTCCTCGTGTTCTTCGTGGTCTTCCAGCGATACATCGTGCAGGGCATCGCGACACAGGGGATCAAGGGTTGAGAGGGGTCGTGTCCGTGACGTCACGCGCCGCGGGGACACCCGCCCGCGGACGGGCCGGCGTCGCCGTGACCACCGTCGTCGACCGCCTGGCCGACGTGGCCTCGCTCGGGGTGGTCTGGCTGCTGGCCTGCCTTCCGGTCCTCACCTGGCTGCCTGCCACGGCGGCGCTGGTCACCACGGTCGGCGAGGTTCACACCGGCGACACCGACCGCCCGCTCCGCCGCTACGCGTCGGTGCTGCGGCACACCCTGCGTCGGGGGGTCCCGCTCGGGGCGGCCTGGTCGGGGCTCGGTGGGCTGCTGATCCTCAGCCTGTCGATCTCGCAGCGGATGCCGGGGCCGGCCGGGGTCGCCTGCGCGGTGGGCGGGTGGCTCGTGCTGGGAGGGTGGGGCGTCGTCGGGACCGTTCTGCCGGTGGCCCTGTCCCGGCCGCCGGGGGAGGGGGACGTGCTCGCCCGCGCGGTGCGCCTCGCCGGTCGGCTGCCCGCGGCCGCGGTGGCCGGCCTCCTGCTGTGGCTCACCGCGGCCGGGCTGGTGCTGCTCTGGCCGGCCGCCGTCGTCGCGGTGGGTGGCCTCGTCGGCTCCGGGCTGCACCTGCTCTTCCGTCCGGGGGTGGCCGGTGACCGCTGACCCGACCGCGCCCGCCCGTCGGAGCCGGCTGCCCCGGGTCGCCCTGCTCGGACCCGGCGGGTACGGCCGGGTTCACCTGGCGGGTCTCGCCGGGCGGCACCGGGCCGGCCGCCTCCGGCTGGTGGCCGTCGCCGACCGCCCGGGCGCCGCGCCGCCCGAGCTGCCGGACGGGACGCGCTTCACGACCGACTGGCGGGGCCTGGTGGCCGACGCCGACCTCGACGTCGCCGTCATCGCCACCCCGCCGCACCGGCACGCCGAGATGGCGCTCGCCGCCTTCGGTGCCGGTCTGGACGTGCTGCTCGAGAAGCCCGCGACGCTGCGGGTCGCCGACCTGGACGGCCTCGCCACCGTCGCGCGGGTCGCCGGTGTCCGGTGCCAGGTGGGCTTCCAGAGCCTGGGTTCGATCGCCCTGGACGCCCTGTGCGCGGCACTCGTGAGCGGCGAGCTGGGGGAGCCGACGGCCGTCGGGGTGCGGGGCGCCTGGCGGCGCTCGTCGGGGTACTACGGGCGGGCCGACTGGGCCGGCCGCCGGCTGGCCGACGGGCGCCCGGGTGACGGCACCCTCCTCAACCCCTTCGCCCACGCGGTCGTCAACGGGCTGGTCGTCGCCGGCGCGGCGTTCGGCCGGGACGCGGAGCCCGCCCACGCCGCCGATGCCGTCGCGGCCGAGCTGTACCGCGCCCACGACATCGAGGTCGACGACACCTCCAGCCTGCGGCTGCGGACCACGGACGGAGTCATGGTGACGATCGCGACGACGCTGTGCGCCGACGAGGTCCTCGACCCGGTGGTCGAGGTCCGGGGCAGCCGAGGAACCGCCGAGCTGAGCTACCAGCACGACGTCCTCACCCTGGCCGGGCGGACCGCCGAGCTGCGGTCACACCGCCACGACCTCCTCGACGACCTGCTCGACGCCCGTGCGCAGGGGCGACCGCTCCGTTGCCCCCTGGAGCGGACGCGCCCGGCCCTGGTGGCGGTCGAGCGGGCGACTGCCGTCGCCGGCCCCCCGGTCCCGGTGCCCGACCGGGCGGTGTTGCGCCAGCCGGCCCACGACGGGACCTCAGCCGTCGTCGTGCCCGGCGTCACGGCCGCGATCACCCGCTGCAGCCGGGAGGCGCTGCTGCTGTCCGAGACCGGGCCGCCCTGGGCGGCCCCGGTCGAGCCGTGCCCCCCCGGCGACGTGTCCGTCGCCGGGACCGGATGAGAGGAGAGGTCACCATGCCAGCGACAACGAGGTCGAGATCACGCAGCACCCGGCGAGCGGTCATCCCGGGTCTCACGGCCCTGGCGCTCGTCGTTGCGGCGGTACCCGCGACGGCGGCGCCGACCGGGTCCGGGGACGCGGCGCCGACCGGGTCCGCCCTCGGTGCCGGCCCGCCGGGCCTGGAGCCACGGCTGGTGCCGCCGGTGCTGCTGCGACACCTGGACCTGCGGGAGCACGCCGAGCCGGACGCCTTCTACCGGCCGCAACTGCAGTTCGGTGACCTCGACGGCGACGGGCGTCACACGGACTTCGTCCGCTACGCCAACTCGACCCGGATGCAGGCGTTCCGGTACTCCGGGGGGGACGACGTCGAGCTGCTCTGGGACTACGCCGCCCCCGTGGAGCTGCCGCCCCCGCCGGACCGCTACCAGTACAAGTACACCCTCTGGGACGTCGACTCGGACGGCCGGACCGAGGTGGTGGGGCCTTTCGCCACCGCGTCGGGGACGGTCGAGCTGCGCGTCCTCGACGGACTGACCGGAGCCGTCGAGCATGTCGTCGCCACGGACGTTCCCAACCCGGTCTCGGACGACCGGGTCGACGAATGGCGGCTCAAGGTGACCGTTGCGGACGTCCGCGGCCTCGGCCACCCGTCCGACATCGTCCTGCTCACCGAGAACAACTCCTACGGCGACCTCTACGTCTACACCGACGACCTCACCCCGCTGTGGGACACGACCGGCGACAACTCCCCGGAGTCCGGCGGCTCCGCCGCACCCGGCGGCGAGGGCGGCAAGGACCGGATCTACGCCCACTATCCGTGGAACGCCGACATCGACGGCGACGGCCGCGACGAGTTCATCGGTACCTGGGCTCTCGATGACGACGGGTCCCGGATGTTCCGGATCACGCCTCCGGAATGGGAGGAGTTCGACTACTTCTACGACCACGTCGACCGGGCCTTCGTCGGTGACCTCGACCGGCGACCGGGCGAGGAGATTCTCGTCAGCCACGAGTTCCTCGAGGCGGCGCTGCTCTCATCGGACGGCACCGTCCGGTGGACCCGTCCGAACGTCGACGGCGATGCGAAACTCACCGCCGTCGGGAACTTCACCCTCACGAACCCCGGGTTCGAGCTGCCGTTCCTGGAACCGCTGTCGGACACCACGGGCCTGCTCGACATCGACGACGAGCTCCTCCGCAGCGTCCCCCGGGTCAGGGACGGCTACCCCATCGACTGGGACGGGGACCGCCGGGTGGACGAACTGTTCGTCCCGCGCTCGGGCGGGATCTCGACGCCCTGGAACGGGGCCGGGATCGAGCTGGAGGACGACTACGACGCTGACCGCCTCACGCCCTATGCCGAGGGGATGCGGCTGTACGCCCACGCCCTCGACCTCGTGGGTGACTTCCGGGAGGAGGTCGTGATCGTCGACGAGGACGAGGTGCTCGTCTACGGTGCGGCCGGGCGGGCACGCGGGCACCACCGCTCGCCCTGGCACGACCCCGGGTACCGCGAGGCGATCGCCAACACGATGAACGACAACCACCCGGAGCGCCCGTGGTTCGACTGGCGCCGGATCGGCCGCCTGCCGGCGGGAGGCCATCCGGGGCGCTGACCGCCAGCCGCCCGGGCCTACCCTGGGCCGGTGGCTCGCGTCGTCGTCCTCGGGGTCGGACCAGGGCTCGGAGCGGCAGCGGTCCGGGCCTTCGCCCGGGCCGGTCACCGGGTCGGCGTCGTCGCCCGCTCGCCCCAGCGGGTGGCCGGCATGGTGGACGAGCTCCGGGCAGCGGGGCATCGAGCGCACGGCCGGTCCGCCGACGCCGCCGACGCCGCGGGCCTCGGTCTCGCGCTGCGCGAGCTGGTGGGCGAGTTGGGCGGCCTCGACGTGCTGCACCACAACGTCAGCACGTTCCGGGCCGGCGGCGTCGACGGGACCGGGCCGGCCGACCTCGCCGCCGACCTGTCCTCCGGGGTGGTCAGCCTGCTCACCGCCGTCCGGGCGGTCCTGCCGGAGCTCACGGCGACGGCCGGCACGGTCCTCGTCACCGGCGGCGGTGCCGCGGACCGGCCACCCTCCGAGGCACTCACGCTGGGGCCTCAGAAGGCGGCGCTGCGGGCCCTCGCCCACGCCATGGCCACCGACCTCGCGCCGCGCGGGGTCTCGGTCCGCACGCTGACCGTGCGCGGCGTCATCGCGCCGGGCACCGGCTTCGACCCCGACCGGATCGCGGCGCGCCTGGTCGGGCTCGCGACCGATCCGGCTGCGAGCCCCGTCGAGTCGGACTACAACGGCTGAGCGACGGCGTCGCGCAACACGGCCCGGACGCCCTCGGGCACGTCCCGGAACCGGACCCCGACGTCGACCCCGGAGTCGTCGCTCACGACGTGGGCGACGGCCCCCTCCGCGGTGACGGTCCGATCACCGACCTCCAGGTCCACGGTGATGACACTGCCCTCCCTGAGGGAGCGCCCCCGGTGGTCCAGACGGACCCCGAGGCCGCCCTCGCTGACGTCGAACACCCGTCCTTCCAGCGTCGCGTGGCCGGTGCGCACGACCACCGGCGCGCTCAGTGGCACCCGTTCCTGTTCCCGGCGGTCGAGGCGTTCGTTGAGTCCCGCCATCGACCGGATCCGTTCCATGCTGACGGTGACCACCTCGTCGAGGGTCTCGACGGCCTGGCGCTGGCGGTCGGCGACCTCGCGCAGCGACGACGTCGCCTCGTCGACCCCGCGGATCCCGTCGCTCATCCGGGCGATCGCGGACGAGACCGCGGCGGTGTCCCGTTCGAGATCGGCGACCGTGGTCGTGATCTGGTCCGTGGAGCTGCCGGTTGCCGTGGCGAGTTCCTTGACCTCCCCGGCGACGACGCCGAACCCCTTGCCGGCCTCGCCCGCCCGGGCCGCCTCGATGGTGGCGTTGAGGGCGAGCAGCTTGGACTGGTCGGCGACCCCGGCGATGATCTGGGCCATGCCGCCGACCCGGCGCAGGCTCTCCCCGAGCGTCTCCAGGACCTGGTCGGTGTCGCGGGCCTGACCCACGACGGTCGACGTCACGGTGTCGGCTTGGCTCACGTGGAGGTCGATCGCGTCGGCGGCCTGGCGCATCCGGGACACCTGTTCCACCACCTCGCCCAGATGTTGGAGGACAGCGCTGGAGGTGTCCTCCGCGATGGCCTGGGCGCGCTGACGGAACTGGTCCGCCGCCTCCTTCTGCTTGAGGAAGGACTCGCGGGTCGCGGCCTGGCGTTCGGCGTCGCGCCGCGCCAGCTCCGCCTCGCCCGCCGCGAGCGCCTCTCGTGTCCGGTTCACGGCGCGGCCGATCGCACCGAACTCGTCCGCCCCGGCGGGCAGCGGGCGCTCGGCGTGGTCGCCGCGGGCGACCGCCTCGACGCCCGCGACGACCTGCCGCACGTCGTGGCGGGTCCGCCACACCACGGTGAGTGCCATGTACAGGGCGAGGACGAGAGTGATCGCCGCGATCCCCAGCGTCCGGTCGCGCTGTCCCGCCATGCCCGCGATGCGGTCGTCGAGGAGCTCGCCGAGGGCGTCCGCGTTGGGCTCCACGGCGTCCCGCAGGGCGACCGCGACCGGCGTCGTGTCTACGGCCTCCGGCAACACCGCCCGGGCGCGCTGGGTCACGAGGTCCTGCATGGCGCCGGCGGCGGCCGTGGTCGGCTCCAGCCGGGTGGCGAGGTCGTTGTCGGTCTCGGCCAGGGTCGTCTCGACATTGCCGGCCAGGGCGGTAGCCATGCTGTCGAGGGTCCCGAGCTGGACGGCCCGGGCGGCGAGCACGTCCTGGTCCTCCGGCACGGCGGCCTGCAGCCGGGCGGCCGCCACCAGGCTCCGGGGGATCGACACGACCAGGGACTCCATGACGTAGAAGGAGTCGAGGTCGGGGTCGAGGATGAGGTTGGACTGGTTGCCGATCTCCGTGGCCAGGGCGGCGAGGGCCTCCGTCGCGACGACCCGGCCCTCCGGGGTGTCGGTGTCGGCGAGGGCGTCCTGGACGAGGGCCAGCTCGTCCTCCGCGGACAGCTCCGGGTTGCGGGCCACGGCGGCTTCGAGGGCCGAGAGGTCGACGTCGTCCGGGCTGTCGGCGGTGACCGTGTCGGCCATGGCCTCCAGCGCCGGCGTGAGGGCCTCGACGCCCGAGCGCTCGAGGTCGGAGAACGCGATCTGGTCCGCCAGCGCCGATTCGTAGGACCAGGTCGAGAGGGCACCGGGGACCAGCAGGAGCACGATCAGTACGCCCAGCCGGGTGCCCGACCCGAGCCGGTCGACGACGGCGAGGGTGGGGCGCAGGACGACCGGTGCCCCGGTGGCGGGGCGGTCGGTCGGCGTCGGGCGGTCGGTCACGTGTCCTCCGTCGGGCTCGGGGGTCCCGGACAGGACGTCGGCCCCCTGCGGCCCGGACTTGCGTCTCCCGGGGGCGGTCCCCCGATCGGCCGAACGGTCGCCTCGCCCTCGGTGACCGCACCCGGTCGCGGCGACGGCGCCCGGCCGTGGCGGGCCTGTTCCCGGGGACCCGCCGTACCCTGCGGTCATGGCGACGACGACGATCGAGGACGCGACCCCGGACCGCGCCACCGAGCCGGCGCCGCACTCGCCGGAGGACGCGGGGAGCCCCCCAGAGCCGTGGGCACGGTCGATGCCGTGGTTGCTCGCCGTCGGCGGCGGCCTGGGACTGGTGGCGGCGGCGGACCTCAACATCGAGCGCAGCCTGCTGCTGGAGGATGCCGACTACGTCCCGTCGTGCTCGTTCAACATCCTGCTCGACTGCGGGGCAGTGGCGACGAGCCCGCAGGCCAGCCTGCTCGGTTTCTCCAACACGATCCTCGGCATCGTCGCGTTCTCGGTGGTGGTGGCGTTGGCCGGCCAGCTCCTCACCGGTGGGCGGCTGACCCGGGGGGTGTGGCTGGGCCTCAACGGCGGCCTGCTGGCCGGCGTCGCCTTCGTCCACTGGCTGATCTACACCAGCGCCGTGACCCTTGGCACCCTGTGCCCCTGGTGCATGGTGGTGTGGGCGGTGACCGTCCCCCTGTTCTGGTACGTCACGCTCCGAAACCTCACCGCAGGGGCGTTCGGTGCGTCGGCCCGGGACTCCATCGTGACCAGGACTCTCGCGGCGGTGCACGTGGCCCCGGTGGCCCTGTGGTTCGTCGCTGTCGCGGGCTTCCTGGGAGTCCGGTTCGCCGACTCGTGGCTGCAGATGCTGGGGATCTGAGAGGTCCGACACAGACTCTGAGAGAGCCGGTCTCGGAATGTCGCGGGGCAGGGTTCGGTGGTGTCGGACCGGTCGCGCGGGGCGAGCACGGGGCGGGGTCGCGACGGGGGTGGTGGTGTTCCGGAGGCTGTGCAGGACCTACAAAGTTCCGCGGGGCTCTGGACGGAAGCCGGCGTCCGGCGCTGGGACGGTCCGGGACCGTGCAGACCGCCGGGCAGCGCCCGGGACCGCGTGCGTGTGCAGGTCAGGAGCCTCCCGGGGCATCCGGGAGGACAGACCCGCTTCGAGTGGCGGTGAGTGGCGGTGGCGCCGCGGCATCACGTGTTCTGCCGGGCGTCAGCCCGAGATCCGCCGTGGGCCGCAGAACTTGTAGGTTCTGCACAGCCTCCGGAACACCCTTCCCCTCGGCCGCCACCCCCTACCCGTGCTCGCCCCGCGCGGCCGCTCCGACACCACCGAGCCCTGCCCCGCGACACCCGAGACAGGCTCTGAGTGGGGCGGCGCCCCCGGGCTCAGGACGGGGTGGACGGCTCGAGCCGCTCCCGGCGGAGTGTGGAGAGCTGTCCGGCGATCTGGTCCGCCAGGGGGGCCGACAGCGGACGGCTGAGCGGAAGGAAGAGCACGGCGGCCGCGATCCCGGCGAGGCCCCACAGGGCCTCGATGGTTGGCCCACCGCCCGAGGGCATGGGGTAGAAGGCCAGCCCGGCGCTGACGATCACTGCCCAGCGGATGACCGTCGGGTGGACCGTGGTGGCGGCGAGCAGCACGGAGCCCCACAGCAGGTACCACGGGTGCACGACCGGACCGAGCAGGACCACGGCCAGCAGGACCAGCGCCAGTCCCTGGAACGGCAGCTCACGACGGCGCAGCAGCAGCCACCCGGCGAGCACCACCGCCGCGAGCAGACCGACGGCCCGTGTCACCACCACGAGGTCCACCGGCCCGGAGAGCCCCAGCAGCCCGAGCACGCCGTCCAGCAGCATGCCGACGTTGGTCACCATCGACAGGCCGTTGCGCTGCTCGGCCGTGTTGCCCAGGGCGGCGGTCCACCCGAAGCCCGCGCTCGTGGCCAGGGTCACGCCGATGACCGCGGCCAGTGCGACGGAGCCCACTCGGGCCACGAGCGCGAGCACGGGCAGCGCCCGCAACGGCCGGGGCCCCCACACGGCGGCGACGATGAAGGCCAGCGCCACGACGGCCGGGGCCTTGACGAGGCAGGCGACACCGACGACCGCGGCGGCTGCGAGCGGCCGGCCGCGCAGCGTGAGGAGCACCGCGACCAGCAGGAGGGCCACCATGAGGGCCTCGTTGTGGACCCCGGCGACCACGTGCGCGAGCACCAGGGGGTTGAGCACGCCCAGCCACAGTGCCCGCGACGGGTCGACCCCGTGACGGCGGGCGATCGCCGGGACCGCCCACACCATGACGGCCAACGAGGCGATCGCCAGCACGCGCATCCCCACGATGCCGGCCAGGACGCTCTCGCCGGCGAGAGCCATCACGGCACCGGCGACCAGCAGGAACGAGGGCCCGTACGGCGCGGGGGTGTGCTGCCAGATCAGCGACACCTGGGCCGTGAGCGGCCCCCCGAGCGCGGCGGGGCCGAACTCGTAGACGTCGAGGCCCCGGACGAAGAGCGCCCCCTGGGCCAGGTAGCTGTAGACGTCTCGGCTGTACAGCGGCGCCGACACCGCCAGCGGCGCCGCCCACCAGGCGAGCGTGACGACCATGGAGCGGGGGCGGACCGCGTGCTCCCGGACGATGACGCCGAGCCGCAGCCAGGCCCCGACGACCAGGGCGAGGCCGAAGTAGGACAGGGCCATCTCGAGCGGGGGGACGCGGTGCAACCCGACCTGCATCTCGACGATGCCGCCCACGGGGGTGGCCCCGACGCGCAGAGAGGTGATCGCGACGACAGCGGCTCCGACGACACCGACCGCGCGCACCTCGATGAGGCGCGCGTCGACCAAGGTCCCTCCCCGCACGACAGTGAATTATCCGACCAAGCGCCGCCTGCCGCCCGGCGCGCCGACGTGACGTTGCCGACACCGGCGCCCCGATCACGTGACCGGGCGGACGACCCGGTACCCGGCCTCAGGCGGGCGGTCGCCGGGCATGGTCCCCGCCCGCCACCTGGTCCAGCAGGTGGTCGAGGATGCCGGCGACGGCCTGCAGTCCCTCGGTGGCTCCCCGGGGGGAGCCGGGCAGGTTGACGACCACGGTCGCCCCGGCGATCCCGGCTGTCCCGCGGGACAGCACGGCGGTCCGGACGCCGCGGGCCAGACCGTCCGCACGCATCAGCTCCCCGATGCCGGGGATCTCGCGGTCCACCACGCGCCGTGTGACCTCCGGGGTGAGGTCGGTGGGGGTGCAGCCGGTCCCGCCAGTGGTCACCACGAGGTCGATCTGATCGGTGACCGCGATCCGCATGGCCCGCTCGACCGGCTCCCCGTCCGGGACCACGACGACCCCGTCGACTGCGAGCCCCAGGGTCCGCAGCTCCTCGGCCAGTGCCGGACCCGCCGTGTCCTCCCACACGCCCTGGGCAGCTCGGGTCGATGCGGTGATGACGCGGGCCGTCCGGGGCATGCCTCGATTGTGACCGACGCGTCGCCCGGGGGCCGAGGGGCGCGACGATGGGCCAGTGACGCGCGGGAGCGGACCGGCCGCGGCCGGCCGGGGGGCGGGCGAGTCCGCCGCACCGCGGGCCGAGCCGATGCCCGAGCCGCGGGCCGAGCCGCCGGCCGGGCTGGTGCTCGCCGCCGGCGCCGGCCGGCGCCTGGGAACCCCCAAGGCGACCGTGGAACTCGCCGGCCGACGGCTCGTCGACCGGCAGGTGAGCATGCTCCACGCGGCGGGGTGCGACCCGGTGGTCGCCGTGCTCGGCGCGGTGGTGGTCGACGTCCCCGACGCTCTGGTGATCGTGAATCCGGACTGGGCCGCGGGCATGGGCACCTCCCTGGCGCTCGGACTGCGCCGACTGGCCGTGGTGGCACCCGGGTCGCCGGCCGTCGCCGTCGTCCTCGTCGACCAGCCCCGGCTGTCCGCGGAGGCCGTCCGGCGGACCGGCGAGGCCGTCCGTTCCTCGACCGCGCCGGCGGCCCGGGCGTCCTACGGCGGTCTCCCCGGCCACCCCGTCGTGCTGGCCCGGCGGGTGTGGGCCGAGGTGGCAGGGTCCGCGGCCGGCGACGCGGGTGCCCGGGGCTGGCTGGCCGAGCACTCCCCGCAGGTGCTGCTGGTGCCGTGCGACGGGCTCGGCGACGACGGCGACCTGGACACGGCCCACGACCTCGACCGCGCCCGCCGTGAGGGCGCTCCCTGACCACGCCGGTCCCGGGAGCCGCGGGCCGTCGGCGAGGGCAGCCGGTCAGCTCGCGCCCGCCAGCGCTGCCTGCACCTCGTCGTCGGTCGTCTGGGCGAAGTCGGCGTACCACTCCCCGACGCTGTCGAACGGCTCGGGCGTCACCGAGCAGACGACCCGGTCGGCGAACCGGGCGATCTCGTCGCACGCGGACCGTGCCCCGGTCGGCACGGCGACGACCACGCCGGCCGGGCGCAGCGAGCGCACGGCGAGGACCGCCGCCCGCATCGTGGCCCCGGTGGCCAGCCCGTCGTCCACCACGATCACGACCCGTCCCGCCACGTCCAACGGCGGGCGTCCGCCGCGGTAGGCGCGCTCCCGCCAGCGCAGCTCCGCCGACTCCGCGGCCGCCACGGCATCGACGACGTGCGCGGGGATCGACAGGCCGGCCACGACGTGGTCGTTGAGGACCCGGACCCCGCCGGGGGCGATCGCCCCCATGGCGAGCTCGGGGCGGCCGGGGACCCCGAGCTTGCGCACGACGATCACGTCCAGCGGGGCCGAGAGGGCTCTGGCCACCTCGACGGCGACCGGCACACCGCCGCGGGCGAGCCCGAGCACGGTCACGCCCGGGTCGACCCCGGAGTCCTCGCCAGGTCCGGCGAGGTCCGGCACGAGGTCCGTGGCGAGGTCCGTGGCGAGCACCCGTCCGGCGTCCCGACGGTCCCGGTAGACCGGTCCGCGCGTCACGGCGCCCCCACCGGTCGGCCGGTGCCCGACCCCGGAGCCCGCGAGTGCGCGGTGCACGCCACCCCTCGACGATGCGGCCGCCGGCCGCGGCGCGCCAGGGCCGGATGACCTCGGTCGGGTCCTGGCTCCGCCCGGACCGACGAGTTCATGTGACGTGCACGCCACGGACTGGCGCGCCGGGTGGGCGATCCGTGACGATCTGGGCGTGAGTGAAGCGGTGGCCGACGATCATCTGCCCGGCCCCTATCTGCCCGATCTGTCGGCCTTCCGACTTTCCGGCCGGCGGGTGCGCCTGCCCGGCGGGCTGGAGGCCCGCAGCGTCCTCGTGGTCGCCTTCCGCGCCGACCACCGTGACCTCGTCGAGGCCTGGGTCGCACGCGCCCTGGCCGAGCTCGACGGCGTGCCCGTGCTCGAGGTGGCGGTGTTCGGCCGGAACGAGCTCTGGCGGCGGGGTGTGATCGACGGCGGGATGATCAATGGGATCGACGACCTCGCCGTGCTGCGCCGGACACTCACCGTGTACGCGGATTTCGACGCGTTCTGCGCCGCCACCGGCATCCCGGACCGTGGCACGGTCTCGGTCCTGATCGTCGGCCCCGACGGGACGATCCGGGCCCGCGCCACCGGCCCCGTCGACGACGCCGCATGGGAGGTCGTCGCCGGGGCGGTCGCGTCCTGACCGAGCGTCCCGCGACGGTCCGGCAGGCGGGGCCGGACGACGAGCCCGCCGTCCGGCGACTGTTCGAGGCGGTGGCTGCCGAGGGCACGGGGATCGGGGCGGAGGCGCCGGTCGAGTGGACCGAGGCCCGGCTGGCGGTCCTGGCGCGCCGCCTGTCCGGCGACGACGACGCCGGGACGCTCCTGCTCGCCGAGGTCGACGGCGAACCGGCCGGCTGGGTGGGACTCGACCGGGCGTGGCACCGCCGTGTGGACTTCTCCATGGTCGTCGCCGTGTCCCACCGGGGGCGGGGAGTCGGCGGCGTCCTCATGGACGAGGCGCTGGCCTGGGCGCGGCGTACCGGCACCCCCAAGCTGGCCTGCCAGGTGTGGCCGCACAACACCGCCGCGCTGCGGCTCTATCTCTCCCGGGGGATGCGGATCGAGGGCCGGTTGCGCCGGCACTGGCCGCGCCGCAACGGCGAGTGGTGGGACAGCATCGTCATGGGCATGGTGCTCGACGAGTCGGCGCCCGGCTCGCCGCACCCCGACTCCCCGCTGCTGGGCCGGGACGGCGGCGCCGGAGCGGCGCCCGGCTGAGGACCTCGGCCGGCGCCGCCGTCCCGAGGCTCAGGCCCGGAGGTCCACCGGGGTCAGGGACCGGCTGTGCCGGTCGGCGCCGCGGCCGATCGCCCGCCGGGCCGCCCGTCTGGTCAGCTCGTCGGTACGCCCGCCGTCGAGGGTGTCGCGATAGACGCGTTCGTACCCGTCGGCCATCACCGGCAGGTCGAAGCGCTCCTCGGCCAGCCGGCGGCACTCCCGTGGGTCGAGGTCGTCCGCGGCGTGGATCGCGCCGGCCATGGCCTCGAGGTCATCGACGACGAGCCCGCCGACGCCGTGCTCGACGACCTCGGGCACCGCTCCCCGGCGCAGCGCGACCACCGGCGTCCCGCATGCCATCGCCTCGGCCATCACCATGCCGAACGGCTCCTCCCACTGCAGTGGGAAGACCAGGCACCGGGCGTGGGAGTACAGCTCGCGCTTGAGAGCGGCGTCGGCCTCGCCGACGTACTCGACGTCCGGGCCGAGCCGCGGCGCGACCTCGGCCTCGAAGAACGCCCTCTCGCGCGGCTCGCTGCACTTGCCCGCCAGGACGATCCGCCGGCCCGCGGCCCGGGCCGCGTCGATGGCGAGGTGGGGCGCCTTCATCTCGACGAATCGGCCGATCCACAGGACGTAGTCGTCCTTGGTGTCCCGGAACGGGTACGACGGGACGTCGATCGCGTTGTGCACCCGGCCGACCCAGTTCGCCTCGGGCAGCAGGGCGCGCTGGGCGTCCGACACCGCGACGAACCCCACCGTGCGGTCCAGCCACCGGTAGTACTCGGCATAGTCTCCGGTCGGCCGGCTATGGACGGTGGCCAGCGTCGGAAGGTGCCGGCCCCGGGCGAGCAGCGGGCCGGCGAGGCTGTGGTCGTGGACCAGGTCGACGTCCAGCTCGGCCACGATGGCTGCCGCGGCGGCGGCCTGGACGACCTCCGGCTGGGGGGTTCCGAGTCGTTCGGACGGTGGGTCGTCGTAGGCACGGTGGACCTCGTGGGCGGCCGTCGCGTGGTCACCCGATGCGATGAGGGTGACGTGGTGCCCCCGCAGCACCATGAGGTCGACGAGGTCCGCGACGACGGCCTCCACCCCGCCGTAGCCGCGGGGCGGCAACGAGTACCAGGGCGGCGCCACCATGGCGATCCTCAGGCGGTCACGGCGCCGGCTCCACCAGCGTCCGGTTTCGGGCGTGGCTCTGTCGGTCATGGCGCGGCCTCCTTCGAAGACGTCACGGACAGTCACGCACAGAGGGCCGTTCAGGTGCCACATCCAGGCGTGTTCCCTGAGTGAACTTTTGGTTTCGCGCCGCTGAGGGGAGAGGGCGTCACGCGAGTCGTCACCCAAGGTGATAACCGAGTCACCGCGGCCAGGTTCGCTCCGACCCCTTCGGGCATGGGGCGACGATGCCGGCGAGCCGGGTCCCGGTGCGCGCCAGGGCCAGCGACGGCCGACCTGCAACCGAGGGTGCCCGGGGACGGAAACGTCACTCGATGTCGGACTCCGACCACCATGAGTCAGATCGGCAGGCATCGGATGCCCTCCGCCCCCGATTCGGTCGAGTGAACAGTGCCATTGCCTCTCGCGCGGCACTTTCGCTCGCCGTACCATCCGCCCACGCCGCTCTCGTGCTGGAGGTCCCATGGCGAAACGACCTCGACCCGGCCCGACTGGCGGTGCCGGTGCGCCGCGGGTGATGGAGGAGACCCTGAAGCCGGGCGCGATCTCCTTCGTCGATGCCCTCGTGATCGGGCTGGCCTCCACCTCGCCGGCCTACTCCCTGGCCGCGGTCCTCGGCCCGATCGTGGTGCTGGTCGGCGTCGCAGCGCCGGGGGCGCTGCTGGCCTCCTTCGTTCCGATGGTCCTCATCGCGGGCGCCTTCTACTACCTCAACAAGGTCGACCCGGACTGCGGCACGACGTTCTCCTGGGTGACGCGGTCGATGGGCCCCTGGCTGGGATGGGCGGGCGGCTGGGCCATCACCATGACGGGTGTCCTCGTGGTGGGGTCGCTCGCCGACGTCGGGGTGAGGTTCGGGTATCTCGCGCTGGGACTGGACTCGCTGGCCGAGTCGTCCGTCGCGGTCCAGGCGGGAGCCGTCGTCCTCATTCTCGTCATGACCGGGATCTGTGTCGTCGGTACCGAGCTGTCGGCCCGCCTCCAGAACGTGCTCATCCTGGCGCAGACGGTGACCCTCCTGGCGTTCGCGGTCGTCATGGTCGTTCGTGCCGTCAACGGCGACGGCCCCGAGGGTGCCCCGGGGTTCACGGTCGGTTGGCTGAACCCCTTCGCGGCCGGCGGCGCCGCCCTCACCGGCGGCCTGTTGCTCGGCGTCTTCGCCTACTGGGGCTGGGAGTCGGCCGTCAACCTCACGGAGGAGACGGAGGACAGCAAGACCACGCCAGGACGAGCAGCGATCGTGTCGACCGTGCTCCTGCTGGTC
>JBHJOS010000042.1:0-21443 GCA_050329415.1 Kineosporiaceae bacterium | reverse complement strand
GCGATGGCCATGATCGTCCGCGGGTTCATCGAGCCGATCGCCCGCGAGCTGCCCATGGAGTACGCCCTCGAGCTCAACAAGCTCATCGAGCTGCAGATGGAAGGGGCCGTCGGGTGACGCCCACCGCCAGTCCGCCCGATCTCGTCGCCCCCGCCCTCACCGCTGCCGGCGAGGGCGCGCAGGCCGGTGCGGTCCGGGATGCCGTCGAGGCGCGGGCCGCCGCACGCAGCCGGGCCGACAGCCTGCGCTCCGCCGACCCCGACGCCTACGGGGTGCCGACCGGGCGCGAGGAGGAGTGGCGCTTCACGCCGCTCGCGCCGCTGAAGGAGCTGCTGGCGGGGGAGCCGAGCGACAGCCACCTGAGGTGGACGACCGACCTCCCGGCCGGCGTGACGACCCGGGTGGCGGGCGACGACGACCCCGTCCTGGCCGAGGCCCCGCTGCCCGTCGACCGGGTCTCGGCCCTCGCGGTCGCCCGGGCCGGCGGGGCGATCCTCGTCGAGGTGCCCGCCGAGGGCGCGCCCGACCGGCCCGTCCGGATCCGGTTGGAGGGCACCGGCGACCTGGTGTGGGGGCGCCTGGTGGTCCACGTCGGGCGGTTCGCCACGGCGACCGTCGTTCTCGAGCACAGCGGCAGCACCCGCTTCGCGGAGCAGGTCGTCGTGCTCGCGGGCGACGGTGCGACCGTCAGGATCGTCCACGTCCACGACTGGGCGGCGGACGCCGTGCACGCCTCGCACGTCGCTCTGCGGGTGGGCCGCGACGCCACCGTCGAGTCCACGCACGTGACGCTGGGCGGTCGGCTGGTCCGGGTGGTCGAGACCGCCGAGTTCGCCGGCCCGGGGGGCGACGTCAGGCTCAACGGCCTGTACTTCGCCGTCGACGGCCAACACCAGGAGCACCGGCTGTTCGTCGACCACGCCCACCCCCAGTGCCGGTCGAACGTGCTGTACAAGGGCGCGCTGCTGGGCGCCGGGTCGCGCACCGTGTGGATCGGCGACGTCCTGATCCGGGCCGCCGCCGAGGGCACCGACACCTACGAGCTCAACCGCAACCTGGTCCTCACGGCCGGGGCGCGGGCCGACTCGGTGCCGAACCTCGAGATCGAGACCGGCCAGATCGAGGGCGCCGGCCACGCCAGCGCCACCGGCCGGTTCGACGACGAGCAGCTCTTCTACCTCCAGGCCCGTGGCATCCCGCCGGTCGAGGCGCGCCGTCTCGTGACCCGCGGCTTCTTCGCCGAGGTCCTGGCCCGCCTCGACATGCCGGAGCTCGAGGAGCGGCTGCTGGCCGTCGTCGACAGTCGGCTGGCGGTCGACGCCGAGCCCGGGACCGCGCCGGGGACGGTGGCGTGAGCACGAGCCTGCGGGTCCCCCTGACCGATGTCCCCGACCGGGTGCCAACCCGGATCGAGGTCGACGGCCACGCCGTGTGCCTGGTCCGCGCGGGCGGGACCGTGCACGCCGTCGACGACATCTGCACCCACGCCGAGGTGTCGCTCAGCGAGGGCGAGCTCGACGACGGGACCGTGGAGTGCTGGCTCCACGGCTCCCGGTTCGACCTGAGCACCGGCGAGCCCACGGGCCCGCCGGCCGTCCTCCCGCTCACCGTCCACCACGCCGAGGTCGACGGTGACGTGATCACCGTCTCGCTGGCCCGCCCCGACCCCACCGACGAACGGAACTGACCCGCCCATGACCACACTCGAGATCCGCGACCTGCACGTCGGCACGACGGCCGACGGCGAGACCACGCCCATCCTGCGAGGTGTCAACCTCACCGTCCGCTCCGGCGAGACCCACGCGATCATGGGGCCCAACGGCTCCGGGAAGTCGACGCTGGCCTACTCCGTCGCCGGGCACCCCAAGTACACGGTCACCCAGGGCTCCATCACCCTCGACGGCCAGGACGTCCTCGAGATGGCCGTCGACGAGCGGGCGCGCGCGGGCCTCTTCCTCGCCATGCAGTACCCGGTGGAAGTGCCGGGCGTCACGGTGTCGAACTTCCTGCGCACCGCCCGGACCGCGGTGACGGGTGAGGCGCCGGCCCTGCGCAAGTGGGTGGGCGAGGTCAAGGGGGCCATGGCGGACCTGCGCATGGACCCCGCGTTCGCCTCCCGCAACGTCAACGAGGGATTCTCGGGCGGCGAGAAGAAGCGTCACGAGATCCTCCAGCTCCGCCTGCTCAGGCCGCTGATCGCGATCCTCGACGAGACCGACTCCGGTCTGGACGTCGACGCGCTGCGGGTGGTCAGCGAGGGCGTGAACGCCGCCAAGGCCGAGACCAGCCTCGGCGTGCTGCTCATCACCCACTACACCCGGATCCTCCGGTACGTGCGGCCGGACTTCGTCCACGTCATGGTGGACGGGCGGATCGTCGAGGAGGGCGGCCCGGAGCTGGCGGATCGCCTGGAGGCCGAGGGATACGACCGCTACGCCCCTGGCGCGGGGGCGGCCGCGCTGGCCGAGACCGCCGCCGCGGGAGCCTGAGATGAACGACTCGACGACGGAGCGGGCCACCGGGCCGGTCGACGACCGTCCGGCACCGCCGGGAGCCGAGCCGGTGACCCCACCACCCGCCGGACCGGTCGACGTCGCCGACGTCGAGGAGGCGATGCGCGACGTCATCGACCCCGAGCTGGGGATCAACGTCGTGGACCTCGGCCTGGTCTACGGGGTGCACCTCGACCCGCAGGGCCACTGCGTGCTCGACATGACGCTGACGTCGGCGGCCTGCCCGCTCACCGACGTCATCGAGGAGCAGTCCCAGCGTGCGCTCGAGGGCCTGGTGTCCAGCATGACGATCAACTGGGTGTGGATGCCGCCCTGGGGCCTCGAGAAGATCACAGAGGAGGGCCGCGACCAGCTGCGCGCCCTGTCCTTCAACGTCTGAGGCGGCGGCCGGGGCGGTGTCGGCGCCCGGTGCCGAGAGGTCGCTGGAGGTGCCGGGCGACCGGGTGACCGGATGGGTCGAGCGGTTCGTCGACACCCACGGCCAGGTGTCCGCGACGTCGACGGCCACCGGGATGGAGTTCTCGGCGGCCGACGGGTCGTGGGCGTCCCTGGACCTGTGGTGGCGCCCGCCCGACCCGCCCGTGCCCGCCGGGTCGGGCGTGTGGCGCGGCGCGTGGGCGCTCGGAGCCGCCGCCCTCGCGGCACCGCCCATGCTGGCCGTCGCCGTGCGGCGGGGCGGGTGGGCCGTCGGTGTCGTCGCTGACGGGGCCGAGCGGGCCGGGAAGGCCGGGCGAGCCTACGTCCAGGGGCGGACCTCGAAGGGCGGCTCGTCCCAGGGCCGGTACCAGCGCCGGCGCGGGAACCAGACGGACGCCCTGGTGGCGGACGCGGTGGCACGGCTGCGACTGGTCCTCGCCGACACCGACGTGATGACCGGCGTCGAGGTGGTCGTCACGGCAGGCGACCGGCTGCTGATCCGACAGGTGCTCGAGCGGGCCGGGGTCGAGCTCCCCCGGGCGGGACCGATGCCGGTCGGGGACCCGCGACGGGTCACGCTGGCCGACCTCGCCACCCGGGTCCGCGGGGTGCGCGTGCGGGTCCGCAACGCCTCCGCGCTCGGCGTGCCCGGGCCTGTGGACGGCGCCCGCCCGACGACGTGAGGACGCAGCCGGGTGACGTCGTGGACGGGGACCTCCATCGAGATCGCACAAGTGTCGTCGGCGGAGTGGCGGTGCGCCGTCCGACGTCCGTCCCAGGTCACTCTGCGGCCGCAGCGCCGAGTCGGCGGCGCAACTCCTCCCGGTCGACCTTGCCGCTGCCCGTCCGTGGCAGCGCGGCGAGGACCTCGAGCCGGGCGGGCACGGCATGGGAGCCCACGCCCTCGCGGACCGCCCGGCGAGCGGCGGCGACGTCCACCCCGCCGGGGGCGGCGACGACGAAGGCCCCGAGCCGGCCCCGCCCAGGCGGCTCGTCCGCACGCACGACGGCGCAGTCCAGGACCCCCGGCACCGGCCGCAGGACCGCCTCGACCTCCGCCGGGTACACCTTTCGGCCCGCCACGTCGACGAGGTCGTCGGCCCGGTCCACGACCCGCACCCACCCCCGGGCGTCTGTGGTCGCGACGTCTCCGGTGCGGAACCACCCGTCCTCGGCCGCGCCGGTCAGCGCGGCGGGCGCGTAACCGGGCGTGACGAGGGGACCCCGCAGCCACAGCACCCCACGCTCACCCGGCACCCGCGGCGCCCCCGCCTCGTCCCGCACCTCGGCCTCGATCCCCGGCACCGGGCGCCCCGCGAGGCCCGCCACGTCGGCGACCTCGGCGGTTGACACCTGCAGCGCGGGGCCGTGGGTCTCGGTGAGCCCGTAGTTGCCCAGCACCTCGACACCCGGCAGCCGGTGACGGACCTCCGGGAGCAGGTGGTGCCACGGCGACCCCCCGACGCCCAGCACCCGCAGCGCCGGCAGCGGAGGCCAGGTCGCGGTCAGGCACACCTGCCACCAGCCGGTCACCGCCATCGCGAACACCGCGCGATGCTCGGCGAGCGCGTCGAGAAACGTCCGCACCCCCCACCCGTGGCCGAGCACGGCCGTGCCGCCGGACAGCAGCGCCGGCAGCACTCCGGACGGCAGGGCGCCGACCGTGGCGAGTGACTGCGGCACGGCCACGGCCTCGCCGGGCTGCACGGGCACCCGCCGCCGGTACACCTCGGCGGCGCCGAGTGTGCCCTGCTGCGTGAGCTGAACCAGCTTCGGCACCCCGGTGGAACCGGACGTCGAGACGAGCTGGTACGTCCCGGGATGCAGCCACGCCGGCCGAGCCCGCGGGGCGAGCGCGAGGGCGTCCCCCGGTCCCAGGGTGACGGCGGGGTCGACAACGTCGCGCTGCCGCTGCCAGACGGCTGCTGGGTGCGCGGGGTTGCGGACCAGGGCCACGGCACGGGTCGCTGCCACCGCCAGCACGTCGACGAGGAGATCCACCCCCTCCGGCGACTCGTGCTCGATCGCCGCCACCGGGCGCCGGCCGTCCTCGTCATGGCCGGCCGCGGGCAGGACGGCGCGGAGCTCGGCCGCCCGCCGTGCGACCCGCTCCGCCAGCCGGCCGTACGACTCGCGCCGGCCGGTGGCGGCCGACACGACCGCCGTCGCCCTCGGTCGTCGCCGGGCCGCCTCCAGCACCGCGGCGACCAGGGGGGCCGTCGAGGTGGCGGCAGCGGTGGCGGCGGCCGTGACCGAGCTGCTCATGGCGCCCGTACGGTAGCCGGATGCCGGAGCCGCTGGCCCTCGTCACGGGCCTCGGCGTCGTCACCGCCCGGGCCCGGGACTCCGAGGTGTTCTGGGCCGCCCGGGCGGTCGCACCGCCTCCGGGAGTGGCGTCGGCTTTGGACGGGGCTCTCCTTCGGCACCCCCGCCGGTTCGGGGACCTGGTGACGCGGGCGAGCCTGGACGCGGTGGCGCAGGCCTGGCACGCGGCGGGCCTGCCGGCCGACGGGCTGGACGACACGGTGCCCGGCCCCCATCGGACAGCACCGGCGCGCGCCGGGTGCCAGTGGGGTGTCGGCCTCGCGGGCCTGCGGGCAGCGGAACGGGCGAGCGCGGCCGTCGCCGCCGGGCGAGACCCGGCGCCCCGGGACGTCCTCGCCCTGTCGCCGGCCGAACCGGTCGCCGCCGTGGCCCGCCGGCTCGGGCTGTCGGGGCCGTGCCGGGCGATCGCGACCGCGTGCGCGTCGGCGACCGACGCCATCGCCGACGCGGCCCGGCTCATCGCCTCGGGAGCCTGCGACATCGTGGTGGCCGGGGGGGCGGAGGCCGGGGCGACGCCGGTCAATCTGGCAGGTCTGGCCCGGTTGGGCCTGCTGAGCGCGACGGGCACCGCGCGGCCCTTCGACGACGGCCGCGACGGCCTCGTCCTGGCCGAGGCCGCCGCCGCGCTCGTCCTGGAGTCGCCCGGGCACGCCCGCGCGCGGGGCGCCCGCCCGCTGGCCGCCGTCCTCGGGTCCGCCTCCGGGCGCGACCTCGACGCCGGTGTCGCCGCCCCCGGCGTCACGGGGCTCGCCGTCTCGGACGTGGCCACCCGCGCCCTGGCTGCCGCCGGTCTGCGGCCCGCGGACCTCACCGCCGTGCTCGGGCACGCGGCCGGCACAGCCGTCGGCGACGCGGCCGAGGCGGCCGGCCTGGCCCGGCTGCTCACCGGCGTCGATGTCCCGGTGACCGCAGGCAAGGGAGCGACCGGTCACGCGATGGCGGCCTCGGGTGCACTGGCGGCGGCGGAGGCGGTGCTCGCCCTGGAGCGTGGGCACCTGCTGCCTGTCGTCGGCCTGCGTGCCCGGCCGGAACGCTCGGCGGCGGCGGACCTGGATCTTGTGACTCAGCGGCGCGTCCTGGCCCCGGGCCCGGTGGTGTCGGTGTCCGCCGGTTTCGGAGGCTTCATCAGCGCACTGGTGATCGCTCCGGTGTGACGCCCATCACTCCTCGCGAGTCCCGGCTTGGTCGCGCAGCCGACGCACCAGGGCCCAGGTGCCTGGCAGGACCCCCGCGGCGATCGCGATCTTGAGGGCATCGCCGGGGAGGAACGGCACCACCCCGCCGGCCACGGCCTCACCCGGCCCGAACCCGAGGACCAGCCACCACGCGACGCCGCCGACGTAGATCACGGCGTTGCCGACGACCATCATGGCCACGGTCCCCAGGGGCCGGCGGTCCCAGCGCCGCCGTGCCAGGTAGCCGACGGCGACGGTGGCGGCGAGCATGCCCAGGAGGTATCCAAGGCTCGGCGTCGCGAGCACGGCGAGGCCGTTGCGGCCGAGGGAGAAGACCGGGGCGCCCGCCATCCCGAGCGCGAGGTACGACGCGAAGGTCGCCGTCGCCAGCCGCGGTCCGTAGGCGGCCGCGAGCAGCAGCACCGACAGGGTCTGCAGGGTCAGCGGCACCGGGGTGAACGGCAGCGGAACCGCGACCTGCGCGCTCGCCGTGTGGACCGCGACTCCGGCGACGGCGAGGGCGACGGCCGTCGCCCATCCTGCGCGGGGCAGGACCGTCGCGCGCAGGGTGGCAGGACTGGCAACGGTGGACACGGGACCTCCTCGGGGCCGGACGCCGCTCACGATAGCGATCGGCACCGCCGCGGACCGACCGGACCGACCGGACCGATCAGGCGAACGTGTCGCACCGGGCGACGTCGGCCGGGTCCAGTCCTCGCTCGAACCAGTCCCGGCGCTGCTCGGCGGACCCGTGCGTCCAGGTCTCCGGGTTCACCCGGCCGGTGGTGGCCTCTGGATCCGGTCGTCGCCGACGGCCTCGGCGGCGGCGATCGCCTGATCGCTGTCGACACCCAGGGTCGTACTCTGCCGGCGCCCGGCGCCCGGCGGGGGCGCAGCCGGGGACCCGCTGCCCTTAGCCTGAGGAGTTGCTGTCTCGACGACCGGGGACAGGGCGACCGGACACCGGATCGGGGTGAGGTGCGTGATCGTCGTCTCCGACGTGGAGATGTGGGCCGGCCCGCGGCTGCTCGTGTCCGGCGCCGGCCTGCGGGTCGGCGCCGGCGACCGGGTGGGCCTCGTGGGCCGCAACGGCGCCGGCAAGACGACGTTGCTCAAGGTCATGACGGGCCAGGTCCTCCCGGCCGCGGGATCGGTGCGGCGCACGGGCAGCGTCGGATACCTCCCGCAGGACCCCCGCACCGGTGACCTCGAGACCCCGGCGCGGGACCGGATCCTGGCGGCCCGCGGTCTGGACGCGGCCCTCGCCCGGATGCGCAAGGCCGAGGTCGACATGATCGGTGCGCCGGAGGACGCGACCGAGGCAGCGATGCGCCGCTACGCGGCCGCCGAGGCCGAGTTCACCGCCGCGGGCGGATGGGCGGCGGAGTCCGAGGCCGCCCGGATCGCGGCCAATCTCAGCCTGCCGGAACGAGTCCTGGACCAGCCCCTGCGGACCCTGTCCGGCGGGCAGCGCCGCCGGGTCGAGCTGGCGAGGATCATCTTCTCCGGGGCCGACGTCCTCCTGCTCGACGAGCCGACGAACCACCTGGACGCCGACTCGATCGTCTGGCTGCGGGACCGGCTGCGCTCCTGGCCCGGCGGGTTCGTCGTCATCAGCCACGACGAGGGTCTGCTCGATGCCACGGTCACCTCGGTGGCCCACCTCGACGCCACCCGCTCGGTCCTCGAGGTCCACTCCCTGGGCTGGACCGCCTACCTCAAGCAGCGCGAGGTGGACGAGAAGCGGCGCCGCCGCGAGCGGGCCAACGCCGAGAAGAAGGCCTCGGCCCTGCGCGCCCAGGCCGACAAGATGAAGGCGACCGCCACCAAGGCCACCGCGGCGCAGAACATGGCCCGCCGGGCCGACCGGCTCGTCGCCGGGCTGGCCGAGCAGCGGCAGGCGGACAAGGTCGCCGCTCTGCGGTTCCCCGAGCCCGCCCCGTGCGGCAGGGTCCCCCTGACGGCCGAGGGCCTGTCGAAGTCGTACGGCTCGCTCGAGGTGTTCGCCGGGGTCGACCTGGCCGTCGACAAGGGCAGTCGAGTCGTCGTGCTGGGGCTCAACGGGGCAGGAAAGACGACCCTTCTGCGCGTGCTCGCCGGGGTCGAACGGCCCGACACCGGTCGGGTCGTGCCCGGCCACGGCCTGCGGCTCGGGTACTACGCCCAGGAGCACGAGACCCTCGACCCCGGCCGGACGGTGCTCGAGACGATGCGCTCGGCCGCCCCCGACCTCGACGACACCGCCGTCCGCACGGTGCTGGGGTCCTTCCTGTTCAGCGGTGACGACGTCGCCAAGCCCGTCGAGGTGCTCTCCGGGGGCGAGCGCACCCGGCTCGCCCTGGCCACGCTGGTCGTGTCCGGGGCCAACGTGCTGCTGCTGGACGAGCCGACGAACAACCTCGACCCGGCGAGCCGGGAGCAGGTGCTGTCGGCTCTCGGCCGCTACTCCGGGGCAGTGGTCCTCGTCACCCACGACGAAGGCGCCGTGCTGGCCCTGGACCCCGGACGAGTTGTCCTCCTGCCGGAGGGGGACGAAGATCTCTGGAGTCAGGAGTACGCGGACCTCGTGTCCCTGGCGTGACCGGTGCGGGACGTGGCACGGTTGCCACATTCCGTGATCATGTCGACACGACGTGGAAGGAGGTTCGTGTGGCGGAGATCAAGAAGGGGGCCCGGTTGACGGGACCCGATCGGGACAAGCTCGCCAGCGAGCTCGCCGAGAAGTACAGGTCAGGCACCAGCATCCGGTCGCTGGCGGAGGAGACGGGCCGGTCCTACGGGTTCGTCCACCGCATCCTCACCGAGAAGGAGGTTCAGCTGCGGGGTCGCGGCGGCGCCACGCGGCGCAAGGCCGCATCCTGACCTCGGCGCCGCGGAGCGGGCCGAGCCGTCCGGGGCGGGCACGGGGGCCCGGGCCGTGAGCACCTACTCCCCGATGCGGACGGTCCGCGGGCTGTCCCGGGACCGCAGCGTGACCCGCCGTCGCGTCGCCCGGTCGACGTGGCGGCGGGTCGCCCGCTACGCCCAGCCCTACCGGTGGCTGATCGGGCTGTTCCTGGGGCTGACGGTGGCGTCGGCGGCGCTCGTCGTCGTGCCGCCGCTGCTGCTGCAGCAGATCGTCGACCGCGGCATCGCCGACGACGACCGCCGCCTCGTCCTCACGCTGGCCGCCGCCGCCCTCGGCGTCGCCCTGGTCCAGGCCGGGGTGTCGCTCGTCGTCCGCTGGTTCTCGGCCACCATCGGCGAGGGCCTCATCTACGACCTGCGGACCGAGGTCTTCGCCCACGTGCAGCGCCAGCCCATGGGCTTCTTCACCCGCACCCAGACCGGTGCGCTGGTCACCCGGCTCAACAGCGACGTCGTCGGCGCTCAGCAGGCGTTCACCAACGTCCTGTCCGGGGTGGTGAGCAACGCGGTCTCCGTCGGCGTCGTCCTCGCGACCATGCTCGTCCTGTCGTGGCAGATCACCCTGGCGGCCCTCGTGCTGACACCGGTCTTCTACCTGCCCGCCCGGTGGGTGGGGACCCGCCTGCAGCGGCTGACCCGCGCGGCGTTCGACCTCAACGCCCAGCTCGGCAACCGGATGACCGAGCGGTTCTCGGTCTCGGGCGCCCTGCTGGTCAAGCTCATGGGGCGACCCGGGACCGAGCAGGCCGAGTACGCCGGGCGGGCCGGCCGGGTGCGCGACATCGGCATCCGCATCGCCATGGTGAACCGGGTGCTGCTGGTGTCGCTCACTCTGCTCGCGGCCGTCGCGACGGCGCTGACCTACGGGATCGGCGGACTCCTGGCCATCGAGGAGACCCTGACGATCGGGACCCTGCTCGCCCTGTCCACCCTGCTCGCGCAGCTGTACGGCCCGCTCACCGCGCTGTCCAACGCGCGGGTCGACGTGATGACCGCCCTGGTGAGCTTCGAGCGGGTGTTCGAGGTGCTCGATCTGCGGCCGCTCGTGGTCGAACCGGTCGCGGGCCGCAGTCTGCCGCCCGGACCGCTGGAGGTCCGTCTGGAGGACGTGAGCTTCCGGTACCCGGGACGGGACGAGGTCTCGCTCCGGTCGCTGGAGGGCGACGTCGCCGGGGAGCGTCCGGCCGACGGCGACGTGCTGCACGGGGTGACGCTGACGGCGCCCGCGGGGGCCACCGTCGCACTCGTCGGGCCCAGCGGTGCCGGCAAGACGACGATCACCGGTCTGGTGTCCCGCCTGTACGACCCGCAGCAGGGCCGGGTCCTGCTCGGCGGCGTCGACGTGCGCGAGCTGTCGTTCCAAGCGCTGCGAGACGGCGTCGGAGTCGTGACCCAGGACGCTCACCTGTTCCACGACACGCTGCGCGCCAACCTCGCGTTCGCTGCCCCCGGTGCCTCGGAGGCGGACCTGCGCCGCGCCCTCGCGGACGCTGCCGTCCTCGACCTGGTGGACTCCCTGCCGGACGGCCTCGACACCGTCGTCGGCGACCGGGGCCACCGGCTCTCGGGAGGAGAGAAGCAGCGGGTCGCCATCGCGCGCCTGCTGCTGCGCGACCCGGGGGTGGTGGTGCTGGACGAGGCGACCGCGCACCTCGACTCCGAGTCCGAGCGCAGGGTCCAGGAGGCGCTGGAGCGCACTCTCCGGGGACGCACCGCCCTGGTGGTCGCCCACCGGCTGTCGACGGTGCGGCGGGCCGACCTCGTCGTGGTCGTCGCCGACGGGCGCGTGGTCGAGACCGGGACCCACGACGAGCTGGTGGCCGCCGGGGGCCGCTACGCCGGGCTGTACCGGACCCAGTTCGGCCTGGCGGACGACCGGGGGGCCGTCACGGCCGGCGGCTGAGGCCGCCGTCCACGGCGACGGTCGTGCCCGTCACGTACGACGCGGCGGGGGAGAGCAGGAAGGCCGCCACCGCGCCGAACTCCTCGGGCTGGCCGTAGCGGTGCAGCGGGATCTGCTCCTCGAGGGCCTGGCGGGTGGCCTCGGGGTCGTTCGTGGCGTCGTCGAGCTCGCGGGAGCGGTCGGTGTCGATCCGGCCGGGCAGCAGGGCGTTGACCCGGATGCCGACCGGCCCGAGGTCGTCCGCCAGGGACTTCGCGACCATGGCGAGGCCGGGACGCAGGCCGTTCGACACCGCCAGGCCGGTCAGCGGCTGCGTCACCGACGTCGACAGGACGAGGACCACCGAGGCGCCCTCGACGCCGGCCGACCGGGCCACCGCGGTCGCGAGCCGCAAGGGGCCGAGGAAGACCGTCCGGAAGGAGCCCTCCCACTGCTCGGTGGTGATCTCCAGGGCGGAGCCCGGCGGGGGCCCGCCGACGCTGGCGAGCGCCCCGTCGAGCCGCCCGAACCGCCCGTGCGCCGAGGCCACGAGTCG
This sequence comes from Kineosporiaceae bacterium, assembly GCA_050329415.1. Classification (GTDB taxonomy): domain Bacteria; phylum Actinomycetota; class Actinomycetes; order Actinomycetales; family JBBAYJ01; genus JANNOG01. The sequence goes on along the minus strand of JBHJOS010000042.1, from coordinate 9,668 downwards.
CTCAGCGAGGCCCTCCTCGGCCAGGTCGCCCGGGATCGGCAGCGCCACCGCCGACCCGCCGAGTCCCGCGGCGGTCTCCTCGAGGGCGGCCGTGTCGCGCGAGCAGAGCACGACCCGGGCGCCCTCGGCCACGAGGGCGGCCGCCGCCGCCCGCCCGAGCCCCCGGCTGCCGCCGGTCACGATGTACACGCGCCCGTCGAGTCCCAGATCCATGCACGCAGTGTGTCGTAAGAACGACCGTCAGTGGCGGCGATCGAGATCCGACCGTCGAGCGTCCGGCGACCGGCCCGGGACCTCGGGGGCTTCGCCGAGGACCATGCCGGCTCCTTCTCGATCACCCCGGCCCTGGCCGGCCAGCGGGTGACCGGTGGCCGCGCCCAGGTCGCCGGGGGGCCGCCGTCACTCGCCGGGTCGGTAGGTCCAGGGATCCGATCCGGTGCGCGCCGGGGTCCTGGCAGCGTCCTCGTCCCCACCCCGGTCGGACGGACCGGCACCGGCCGGCTCGCCGTCGGCCGCGGCCTCGCGGCCGGCGCGCCGGTAGAACACCAGCCAGATCGCGAACCCGGCGAGGGCGAACGCCCACCACTGCAGCGCGTAGGCGAGGTGTGGTCCCGGGTCACGGGCCGGGCGGGGCAGGACGGCGAGCCCGTCCCCGCCGGGCTCCCCGGCCGCGAGGATGCCGTACCCGGCGACGGCCGACGAGACCGGTTCACCCGGTGAGCCGTCCGCGGCCCGGGACGCCGCCCCGGCCAGCTCCGCCGGGGCCACCCGGTACACCTGCCCGGCCGGCGCCTCCCGGCCGGACGGCTGCTCGGCGACCCGGACCCGGACGGTGACGCTCCTCGGTCCGGTCGGCGGCGCCGACGGGACCGCCTCGTCGCCGGCCGGCACCCACCCGCGGACGACCCACACGAGGTTCCGGGCCGGGTCGCCGACCGCGCGGTCGAGCCGGAAGGGCGAGACCACGAGGAGTCCGGGTCGGCCGTCGAGGGGGCGGTTGCGGACCAGCACGGTTGCCGGTTCGTAGCGCCCGGTGAGGAGCACGGGCGTCCACTCGGCCGCGGGCGGCACGGCCCCGGCGACCAGGATCTCCGCCGGGTCGACCGGCGGAAGGTCCCAGTGCGCCGCCACGGCCGTGTCGCGCCGGTCCGTCACCTCTCCGCGGTCCCACTGCCAGGACCCGAGCAGGGACGCGATCGTGGCGAAGGCCGCCACCGCGGCCAGGCCGGCGAGCCAGGCCGGGCGCCGCAGCGCCAGCGGGAGCCGCCGGGACCGGTCCCGGCTCACCCGGCACCTCTGTCACCGGCCGGGAAGACCTCGACCGGGAACGACCGCGCCCGGAGGAAGCCCGACAGGTGCTCCACGTGGTCGTCGCATGCCGGCCAGGTCTTGCGCCGGGCCGCGTCGTGGATCCGAGGGTTGCGCCAGCGGACGAGGTGGGTGGCGGCCGCCCGGCACCCCCTCGCGCTGCACACCGGGTCCTCGCCGCTCCCCGGCGGGGGGGCGGCCGCGGCGGGCGGCGGCAGCGTCACGTCCGGCTCAGCGGGGTGAAGCGGCCCCGAGCGCGGGCCGGGGCGGCTCGGGCGGGGCGTCGTCGAGCAGCGTGACGGGCGAGCGCGGCACCCGCTCCCGGCCCGCGTTGGCCAGCAGCACGGCGATGTATGGCAGGAACACGGCGGCCGGGACGAACGCCCAGGCGAGCGGGTTGTCGGCCATGGCGAGCACCGCGAAGAGCACGACACAGGCCGTGCGGATCCCCATGGAGACGGCGTACCGGCGCATCCGCCCCGTGAGGTCCTCGGAATGGGGACGCCGGGCCGACGTGATGCGTTGTACCCGCTCGCTGGACATCGAGGACAACGGTACGCCGGGGCACCCGGCCGGCGCCGCCGGGGGTCGGACATCGACTAGCGTCGCCCGGGTGACTCGCCACGTGCTCGTGACGGGCGGCAATCGGGGAATCGGGCTCGCGGTCGCGGGACTGCTGGCGCAGCGCGGGTTCGACGTCACGGCCGCCACCCGCTCCGGGAGCCTGCCCGACGGCGCCGTCCCCGACGGGACCCCGGTGCGGGCCGTGGCGTGCGACGTCACGAACCCGGCGGCGGTCGACGCGGCCTTCGTGGCGGCCGAGGCCGCCGCGGGCCCGGTGGAGGTGCTCGTCGCCAACGCCGGGGTGGTGCGGGACCAGCTGCTCATGCGGATGTCCGAGGCGGACTTCACGACCGTCCTCGACACCAACCTCGCCGGAGCCTGGCGGTGCGCACGGCGGGCGGCGACCGGCATGATCCGTCGGCGCTGGGGTCGGATGATCTTCATCGGTTCGGTCGTCGGGCTCTACGGGTCGCCGGGCCAGACGAACTATGCCGCCAGCAAGGCGGGGCTGGTCGGTCTCGCTCGGTCGATCACCCGGGAGCTCGGCGGCCGAGGCATCACGGCGAACGTCGTCGCACCCGGCTTCGTCGAGTCCGACATGACGGCCGAGCTCGACGAGGCCCGCCGCGCGCAGTACCGATCCGCGGTCCCGGTCGGCCGCTTCGGCACCGGGACGGACGTCGCCGCCGCCGTGGCGTACCTGGCCTCCGACGAGGCGGCGTACGTGTCGGGCGCCGTGCTGCCGGTCGACGGCGGCCTCGGCATGGGTCACTGACCGGCCGCCGGCCGGGGGAGAGAGGAACGCCAATGGGTCTGCTCGACGGTGCACGGCTGCTGGTGACGGGGGTGCTGCGGGAGTCCTCCATCGCGTTCCACGTCGCCCGCATCGCCCAGCAGGAGGGCGCGACGGTGGTGCTCACCGGCTTCGGCCGCACCCTCAAGGTCACCAGCACCATCGCGCGGCGCCTGCCCGGCCCCCCGGTGCCGGTGGTCGAGCTGGACGTCGCCAGCGCCGAGGACGTCGACGCCCTCGCCGACCGCGTCCGGGCTCACGTCGACGGACTGGACGGGGTGCTCCACTCCATCGGGTTCGCTCCCGAGAGCGCGCTGGGCGGGCGTTTCCTGTCGACCCCGTGGGAGGACGCGGCCACCGCCCTGCACGTCTCGGCCTACTCCCTCAAGGCGCTGGCCGTCGGGTGCCGGCCGCTGCTGCGCCGGGGCGCGGGCATCGTGGGACTCACCTTCGACGCCTCCGTGGCCTGGCCGGTCTACGACTGGATGGGGGTCGCCAAGGCCGCCTTCGAGTCCACCGCCCGCTATCTCGCCCGGGATCTCGGACCGGACGGGATCCGGGTCAACCTGGTCGCGGCCGGACCCCTGCGCACCACCGCGGCCACCTCCATCCCCGGGTTCGCGACCTTCGAGGACACCTGGCCCCAGCGGGCCCCGCTGGGCTGGGACAACACCGACCCCGAGCCGGCGGCCCGGGCCTGCTGCGCCCTGCTCAGCGGCTGGTTCCCGGCGACGACCGGCGAGATCGTCCACGTGGACGGCGGCGTCCACGCCGTCGGGGCGTGACGGGCGGTGCGCCGGACCCTCCTCCTCTACCGGCACGCCGACGCCTCGCGGCCGCCCGCCACGGCCGACGTGGACCGGGACCTCTCCGACCGCGGCGAGCGCCAGGCCCGGGCCGCCGGCCGGTGGCTGCTCGCCGAGGGACTCCTCCCCGATCTCGTGGTGGTCTCCCCGTCCGTGCGCACCACCCGGACCTGGGCGCTGACCGGTGAGGTCGTGGCGCGGGAGGGCAACGTCCCCGGGCGGCAGACCGGCGTGGCACCGGCCGTGGTCGTCGAACCCGCCGTCTACGCCGGCGGCGTCGAGGAGTTGTCCGAGATCGTGCACGACCTGCCACCCGACGTCGCGACCGCGCTGATCTGCGGGCACGAGCCCGGCCTGTCCGAGGTGCTCTGCCACCTGGCCGGGGAAGGGTCCGCACCGGGGGAGCTCGACCGCCTCGCGGCCCGGGGGATGCGCAAGGGCTCGGTGGCCGTGCTGGTCGCCGACGACCTCGCGCACTGGCGGGCGGCCCGGCCCGGGGGCCTCAGGCTGGTGCGGGTGTCACCGGTCGGCTGAGGTCGGTGGCCCCGGTGGCCCCGGTGGCGGTCCGGGTGGTCCCGCCGTGCTGCTCGGTCACGCCGGTGTTCTGCTCGGTCTCCCCGATCTCGTCCGCCGTGAGCCCGAGCAGGAACAGGACGGTGTCGAGGAACGGCACGGTGACGGCGGCGTCGGCCTGCTCGCGGACCAGGGGCTTGGCGTTGAACGCGATCCCGAGGCCCGCTGCGGCCAGCATGTCGAGGTCGTTGGCGCCGTCCCCGATGGCAACCGTGCGGTCCATCGGGAGGTCCTCGGCCGCTGCCAGCTCGCGCAGCACGTCCGCCTTGGCGGCCCGGTCGACGACGGCCCCGAGCACGCGCCCGGTCAGCCGGCCGTCGGCGATCTCCAGCCGGTTGGCACGCACGCGGCGAATGCCGAGGGACGCCGCGAGCGGGTCGACGATCTCGTGGAACCCGCCGGACACCAGGGCGAGGGTGTAGCCGAGGCGGCGCAGTGTCCGGGCCACGGTCCGCGCTCCCGGGGTGAGGCGCACCCCGGCCCGGACCTCGTCGAGGATCGACTCCGGCAGCCCGGCCAGGGCGGCCACCCGGGCGTGCAGCGACTCCGTGAAGTCGATCTCGCCGCGCATGGCCTGGTCGGTGACGGCGGCGACCTCGGCGTGGCGGCCCGCGTGCCGGGCGAGCAGCTCGATGACCTCGTCCTGGATGAGGGTGGAGTCCACGTCCATGACGACCAGCCGCCGGCCGTGGCGCCCGAGGCCGGCCGGGCTCACCGCCACGTCGACTCCTGTCCCGGCCGCGGTCGCAGTGAGATCCCGGCGCAGGTCCCGCAGGTCCGGCACCCCCGAGACGTCCAGTTCCAGGGTCGTCACCGGGTGGGCGGACATCCGGCGGATGCGGTCGATGTTGGCGCCCCGCTCGGCCAGGCGGGCGGTCACCGCGGCGACGGCTGCCGGACGCAGCGGGCGGCCGAGCAGGGTGACGTGCATCCGGGACCCGCGGCGGGGGGCCTGGTCCCCGTGCCCCTCCGCCAGCTGGCAGCGCAGGCCGAGGCTCTCGGCCACGGTTCGTGCCCGGCGGGCCACGGCGTCGCCCGCCGCCACCCCGTCGACCGACACGAGCACCCCCAGGGTGAGCTGCCCGCGGACGAGGACCTGCTCGACGTCGAGGATCTCCACGGACGCCAGGTCGGGGGCGCCGGCGTCGGCCACGAGCCCCGCGAACAGCGCCGAGGTCACGCCGGGGCGGTCGTCACCCGACAGGGTGATCGCCAGGGTGTGCCGGTCACGGTGGTCGGCGGGCCTCGTCACGGCAGGCCAGCGTAGGGGGCGGCGTCAGCCGCCGTTGCGGGACCGGGCCCACTCCACCCACCGACGGACCCCGGTGAGGTCGTACGAGGGACCGCCGACGCCGACGGTGAACAGCCGGGTGCCGACGGCGTGAAGCTTCTCCCCGGAGTCGTCGGGCGTGCCGTCCACCCCCGCCGACCGCTCGATCTCCAGCGGGTCCCGGCCCGCGTCCCGGCAGTGGGCGTCGAGGACGGCGTGCTTGCGGGCGATCGTCTCGGGGTCGCCGAAGCCGTGCCAGATGTGGGCGTGCCGGGCGGTGTGGCGCAGGGTCTTCTTCTCGCCGCCGCCACCGATGAGGATGGGGATCTCGCGGGTCGGCGGCGGGTTGAGTCGCCCGAGCCGCTGCTCGATCCGGGGCAGGGCGGCGGCGAGGTCGTCGAGCCGGCCGCCGGCGGTGCCGAAGTCGTAGCCGTACTCGTCGTAGTCCTTCTGGAACCAGCCCGACCCGATGCCGAGGATCAGCCGGCCGGCGCTCACCTGGTCGACGGTGCGGGCCATGTCGGCGAGGAGTTCGGGGTTGCGGTAGCTGTTGCAGGTGACGAGCGCCCCGATCTCGACCCGGGACGTCTGCTCGGCCCAGGCGCCCAGCATGGTCCAGCACTCGAAGTGCAGGCCGTCGGGGTCGCCGTACAGGGGGTAGAAGTGGTCCCAGTTGAAGACCACGTCGACGCCAATCTCCTCGGCCTCGGCGACCGCTCGCCGGATCTCGGCGTACTGCGCGTGCTGCGGCTGGATCTGGACGCCGATGCGCACCGGTCGCGGGTCGGCGGCCGAGACGAGGTCGGAGGGCGCGGTGTCGGTCATGGCGATGATCTCCCGGGTCGGAGGCGGGTCACGAGTCGAGCACGGTTCCCTTGGGCAGGACGGTGATGCCGGAGTCGGTGACGGTGAGGCCGCGCGCCCGGTCGGCCTCGACGTCCATCCCCACCTTGACGCCCTCGCCGAGGACGCAGTCCTTGTCGACGATGGCACGCCGGACGACCGCGTGGCGGCCGACGTGGACGCGGTCCATCACGACGCTGTCGGTGACGGTCGCCCAGGAGTGGACCGTGACATTGGTGCCGAGGACGGAGTTCTCGACCAACGCGCCGGACACGACGCCGCCGGGGGAGACGATGGAGTTCACGGCGTGCCCGATCCGGCCGTGCCAGCCGTGCACGAACTTGGCGGGGGGGTAGAACATCGGCGCGGTGATGATCGGCCACTCGTAGTTGTAGAGGTTGAAGACCGGGTGGACCGAGATGAGGTCCATGTGGGCGTCGAAGAACGCGTCGAGCGTCCCGACGTCCCGCCAGTAGTCCCGGTCGCGGTCCGTCGACCCCGGCACGTCGTTGCGCTGGAAGTCGTACACGCCGCAGTCCCCGGCCGCGACGAAGCCCGGGACGATGTCGCCGCCCATGTCGTGGGAGGAGTCGTCGTCGTCGGAGTCCCGGCGCACGGCCTCGACGAGGGCGTCGGTGGTGAAGATGTAGTTGCCCATGCTGGCGAGCACCTCGCCGGGGCTGTCCGGCAGGCCGGCGGCGTCGGTCGGCTTCTCGCGCCACCGGGCCACCCGGGTGCGGTCCGCCGGGTCGACCTCGATCACCCCGAACTGGTCGGCCAGCGACAGCGGCTGGCGGATCGCGGCGACGGTGCAGCCGGCCCCGGACTCGACGTGCGCCTCCAGCATCTGCGAGAAGTCCATCCGGTACACGTGGTCGGCACCGACGACGATGAGGTAGTCGGGCCGCTCGTCGCGGACCAGGTTGAGGCTCTGGAAGATCGCGTCGGCGCTGCCGAGGTACCACCGCTTGCCGACGCGCTGCTGCGCGGGGACCGGGGTCACGTAGTTGCCCAGGGCCGTCGCCAGCCGCCAGGTCTGGGAGATGTGGCGGTCCAGGGAGTGCGACTTGTACTGGGTGAGCACGACGACCCTGCGGTAGCCGGCGTTGACGACGTTCGACAGGGCGAAGTCGACGAGCCGGTACACCCCGCCGAACGGGACGGCGGGCTTGGCACGGTCCGCGGTGAGCGGCATCAGCCGCTTCCCCTCGCCCCCCGCGAGGACGATCGCCAGGACGTGAGGACCTCCGGACCGCCACGCCATGGTCACGACCCTATCCGAGGGGTCCCGGCCCGGCGCTACGGTCCTCACGTGCGCGTCGACCTGCTGACCCGGGAGTGGCCACCGCACGTGTACGGCGGCGGCGGGGTCCACGTGACGGAGCTGGCGGCCGCCCTGGTCCGCGCCGGGGTGGGGGTGTCGGTGCGCGCCTTCGGGGCGGACGTCGAGCGCGTCGCCGGTCCCGCCGTCCACGGATACCCCGACCTGGAGCCACTGGCCGGTGCGAACGCCGCGGTGCGGACGCTCGGGGTGGACCTCACCATGGCGGCGGACGTCGCCGTGGGCGCCCCGGACGTCGTCCACTCCCACACCTGGTACGCCAACCTGGCGGGCCACCTCGGGGGCCTGCTGTCCGGCGCCCCGCACGTGCTGACCGCGCACAGCCTGGAGCCGCTGCGGCCGTGGAAGGCCGAGCAGCTGGGCGGCGGGTACCGGGTGTCCTCGTGGGCCGAGTCGGCCGCCTACCGCGGGGCCTCGGCGGTGATCGCGGTGAGCGCCGCGATGCGCCGCGACATCCTGCGGTCCTACCCGTTCGTCGACCCGGACCGGGTCCACGTCGTCCACAACGGGGTCGACACCACGGCCTGGCGGCCGTCGGAGGACGTGTCGGCCCTCGGCGCCGCCGGCGTCGACCCGGCGGCGCCCTCGGTCGTGTTCGTCGGGCGGATCACCCGCCAGAAGGGCCTGCCGTACCTGCTGCGGGCCGCGGCCGAGCTGCCCGCCGAGGTGCAGCTGGTGCTGCTGGCGGGCGCGGCGGACACCCCCGAGATCCGGGCCGAGGTGGTCGGGCTGGTCGACGGCCTGCGCCGCTCCCGCTCGGCGCCGGTGGTCTGGATCGACCGGATGCTGCCGCGGGAGGAGGTCCGTCAGTTCCTCACCCGGGCCACCGTGTTCGTGTGCCCGTCGGTGTACGAGCCGCTGGGCATCGTCAACCTCGAGGCGATGGCCTGCGGGGCGGCGGTGGTGGGGACCGCGACCGGCGGCATCCCCGAGGTGGTGGCGCCCGGGCGGACCGGGTGGCTGGTGCCGATCGACCAGGTCGACGACGGCTCGGGGACGCCGGTGGACCCGGACCGGTTCGTCGCCGACCTGGCCGCGACCCTGGTCGAGGCCGTGTCGGACCCCGGTCGGGCCGCGGCGCTCGGCCGGGCCGGGCGCGCCCGGGCCCAGGCCGAGTTCTCCTGGGACGCCGTGGCCGCCCGGACCGTCGAGGTCTACGACACCGTCCCCAGCTGACAGGTGATGCGGCCTCCCGGTCCCCAGGCCAGCCACCACGAACACTGGCAGGCGGTTCGGTGGTGCGGCAGCATGGCTGGTGACTGCAGGCGTGGCCGGGCCAGTGGAACCAGAGTGTCCGCGACATGGCACATTCCCGGTGGAGGCACGACAGGGTGAACGGTGCTCGGATTCAGGGGTGGTGGCGGTGCTGATCTTGGTGTGCCGGGCTGTCTGCGCGTGCACGGAGGGCAGCGCCGTCCCTGCCAAGTCGCCGTGATGGCACCAGGAATCGCTCGCAACCCCCGGTTGGCCGGACTGGAGTGTCTGCGCTGCCGCCGCCGCTATCCGGTCGCTGACATGCCCGAAGGATGTCCGACATGCGCGGTCGAAGGCACACCGTCCAACCTCTGCTGCGCCTACGACCCCGGCGGCTCGCGCGAACTCCCGTACATCGAGACCGAGGGACTGGGCGAAGGGAACACGCCGCTGGTGCCGCTTCGCACGGAGGGAGCGAGCCTCGCCAAACTCGAGTTCATCAACCCCACCGGATCCCACAAGGACCGGTACAGCGCCCAAGCGGTCGCTCACGCCGTCCACGCCGGCTACCGGTGCGTGTGTGTCGCGTCCTCCGGCAATGCCGGTCTGTCGGTCGCGGCCTACGCGGCGAGGGCTGGGGTGGAGTGTCGCGTCGTGGTCACCCCCGTGGTGCCCAGAAGCCTGCTCGACGCGGTGTCGGCCACGGGAGCCTCGGTTCACGTCGTAACCGGCAGCGACGCCCGTTGGGACCTGATCAGGAGCTGGACCGGCCGCGACGGGGGCGTGCTGTCGTTGAGCAACACTGTGTCGCCGGTGATCGGCAGCTCGCCCTTCGGCATCGAAGGGTACAAGGCCATCGCGTGGGAGCTGCACGACCGCCTGGGCCGGGTGCCGGACGCCGTCCTGGTCCCCACCTCCCGCGGGGACCTGCTCTCGGGTATCGCCCTGGGCTTCGCCGGAATGGCCGCGGGCCCC
>JBHJOS010000182.1:0-10637 GCA_050329415.1 Kineosporiaceae bacterium | reverse complement strand
GGGGCGATGCCCGGTCGCCTGGTCCGGGCGATCAAGGAGGCGGGGGCGATGAACCCGGTGATCCTGCTCGACGAGATCGACAAGGTCGGCGCCGACTACCGCGGCGACCCGTCGGCGGCCCTGCTCGAGGTCCTCGACCCGGCGCAGAACCACACGTTCCGTGACCACTACCTCGACCTGGACCTCGACCTGTCCGACGTCGTGTTCCTCGCGACCGCCAACGTCGCCGAGGCGATCCCCGGCCCGCTGCTGGACCGGATGGAACTGGTGCGCCTCGACGGCTACACCGAGGACGAGAAGGTCGCCATCGCCCGCGACCACCTGCTGCCGCGGCAGCTGGAGCGGACCGGGCTGACCACCGACGAGGTCCGCGTCGAGAACGGGGCGCTGCGCCGGGTCGCCGCCGAGCACACCCGCGAGGCGGGCGTCCGGCAGATGGAGCGGGCCGTCGCCAAGGTGCTGCGCAAGGTGGCGACCGAGCTCGCCACGGCGGCGGCGACGGCTCCGGTCACGGTGGCTGACGGCGACGTCGTCCGGTACCTCGGCCGGCCCCGCTTCCTGCCGGAGTCCGGCGAGCGCACCGCGGTGCCGGGCGTGGCGACCGGGCTGGCGGTCACCGGGACCGGCGGGGACGTGCTGTTCGTCGAGGCCGCGACGATGCCCGGCGAGCCCGGACTGACCCTCACGGGCCAGCTCGGCGACGTCATGAAGGAGTCGGCGGCGATCGCGCTCGGGTACCTGCGAGCCAACGGCGAGGCGCTGGACGTGCCGGTCGCAGCGCTGTCCGAGAACCGGGTGCACGTGCACTTCCCGGCCGGGGCGGTGCCGAAGGACGGGCCATCCGCCGGGATCACCATGACGACGGCGCTGGCGTCGCTGCTCACCGGGCGGCTGGTGCGGGCCGACGTCGGCATGACCGGCGAGGTGTCGCTGACCGGCCGGGTCCTTCCGATCGGCGGGGTCAAGCAGAAGCTGCTGGCCGCGCACCGGGCGGGGCTGACGACCGTGGTCATCCCGGCCCGCAACGAGCCCGACCTCGACGACGTCCCGGCCGAGGTCCGCGAGGCGCTGACGATCCACCCGGTGTCCGACGTCGGCGAGGTGCTCCGGCTGGCCTTGGAGCCGGCGGCGTCGTCCACAGGTGTCGCCGGGGGTCGCCCGTCCACAGGGGCGGTCGCGGCCTGACACGCGGAACGGGGCGCAGGACGAGTCTTGCGGGCATGGCGTTGACTACTGCTGTGGCCGTGACAGACGAGGACCTGCGTCCCGTTCCGCTGTCTCGCGAGCAGTACGACGTCCTGGTGGCCGCCGGTGCCTTCACGGATCAGCGGGTGGAACTGCTCGAAGGGACGGTCGTCGCGAAGGTGCCCCAGCAGCCGATCCACAGCAATCACGTCCGGCGGATCACGCAGCACCTGGTGCGCCGGCTGGCCGAGGCCCACGCCTGGCGCTATGGCGTGTCCAACGGACTACCCCTCGCGGCCGACAGGTGGTCCGAACCGGAACCGGACATCGCCGTGACGGACGTCGATGCCGGTACCGACGACGCCCACCCGACGACCGCGCACCTGGTCGTGGAGGTGTCACGCAGCAGCATCCGCCGCGATCTCGAGGTCAAGCCCCGCGTCTACTCCGGGGCGGGAGTCCCGCGCTACTGGGTGATCGATGTCGCGACCCGGAAGGTCGTGGTCCATACCGAGCCGGTCGATGGTGATCCCAGGACCGGGAGGGACGCGGCCTACGGCACGATCCGCAGACTCCCGCTCGACGCCGGGCTCGAGCTGCTCGGTCTCACGGTCCGGCTCTCCGAGATCGTCTGATCGCTCGGGTCGAACCGGTCGAGCAGAGATCCCCGACCGACCCGGAACACTTCTCACGCAACGACCGTTACGGCGGCGTGACTACGGACCTCACCCTGGGCCGCCCGCTCGTTGACGTGTTCGCGGACATCCGGATCGACGGAGTGGAACTGGTCCCCGGATCCGACATGGACGACGCCGACGCCTACCGGTTCGCTGTCGACCTGGTCCGCCAGGGCCTGTACGGGGAGGCGGTCGAGCTGCTGGAGCCGCTGGCGGTGCGACACCCGGACCGCTGTGTCCGGGAACTGCTCGCCCGGGCGTACTTCATGCGCGCCCAGCTGGCCAAGGCGGAGGAGCTGTTCCGCGGCCTGGTCGAGGATCACCCCGACGACGCCTTCCTCCGTGAGGCGCTGGCCCGGACCGTGCGGCGCCGGTCGGGCCACGCCGAGGCGGACGCCCACGACCGGGTGGCGCGCGCCTTGCGGTGACCACGACCCCCGGGTGCGCCGGCTGGTGACGCCCGGTTGACTGTGCCACACACCCACGTCACCCGGACAGGAGACGACCATGACTGACAGCACCCCAGAGACCGAGGGTCCACTCGACGCAGGGGCCGGCGCGGCCACCCCAGGCGTGCAGGACGGCGGGGCCGACGGCGGAGCCGACGGCGGAGCCGACAAGGGCGCAGACGGCGGAGCAGACGGGGGCGCCGACAAGGGCGCAGACGGGGGCGCCGACGGCGGAGCAGACGGCGGAGCAGACGGGGGCGCCGACGGCGGAGCTCACTGAGCGATGACCGCTCGGCCGGGTGCGACGGTCCGCTCCGTGCGGCCCGGTGGTGCCCTGCGTCGCTGCACGGCCCTGGACCTCGACCGGTTCGCCGACGAGGTCTGGGGCCGTGAGGCATCGCTGAGCCGAGCCGCGGACCTCGGCCCGCAGGGCTTCGCCGACCTGCTGAGTCTCGACGACGTCGACCGGCTGCTGTCCCGCCAGGGACTGCGGACCCCATTCCTGCGAGTCGCTCGGGACGGCCGCACCCTGGGCGCGGATGCCTTCACCCGCGGCGGCGGCATCGGGGCGACGGTCGGCGACCAGGTGGCTGACGACCGGCTGGCCCGGCTGTTCGCCGAAGGCTCGACGCTGGTGCTGCAGGGGCTGCACCGCAGTCACGGACCCCTGCTCGACCTCGCGCAGGACCTGGCGGCCGACCTCGGCCACCCGGTCCAGATCAACGCCTACCTGACTCCGCCGCAGTCCCGCGGCTTCGACCCCCACTACGACACCCACGACGTCTTCGTCCTCCAGGTGGCCGGGCGCAAGCGGTGGGTCGTGCACCACCCCGTGGCGGCGCCCCCGACACCCGGGATGCCGTGGACGGAGCACCGCGAGGACGTGGCCGCTGCCGTCGCGGCGCCTCCGGCGCTCGACGTCGTGCTCGAGCCCGGCGACGCGCTGTACCTGCCCCGCGGCTTCGTCCACGCCGCGACGGCGCTCGGCGAGGTCAGTGCCCACCTCACGCTCGGCATCCACCCGTGGACGAGACGGCACGTCGCCGAGCGAGTGCTCGCCGGTCTCGCCGACGACGAGGCGCTGCGGCGGGCGCTGCCGATGGGTGTCGACATCGCCTCGCCCGACGACCTCGACGGCGAGGTCCGGCTGGCGCTCGAGACCCTGGTCTCCCGCCTCCAGGCGCTGCGCGGATCCTCGGAGCTCACCCGGCGGGTGGCCGACGACCTGGGCCGCACCGCCGCCTCGGCGGTCCGCGCCGAACCGGTCCCGCCGTTGCGCCAGCAGGCCGCACTGGCCGCACTGGACGGCTCCACCGCGCTCCGATGGCGGCGCGGGCTGCGCGCCGCTGTCGTCCCGGACGGCGACGCGCTCGAGGTGCGCACCGTCGAGGCGACCGCTCGGGTGCCCACTGCCGCCGCGCCGGCGCTGACCCGGCTGCTCACCGGGGAGCTTGTGGCCGCTGCCGACCTCGGGCCGGACCTCGAGGCCGCCACGACCTTGCTCCGGCAGGCGATGGCCGTGCCGGCCGAGCCCTGAGCGGGCGCGCACCGGCGTACCGGTGCTCCGACGCCGCCCGCGAGCGCGGCGACGACCTCGCTGCCACCGCGGTCCCGGCGATCCGCTTCCTCCTCGTCGAACTCCCCGGTCCGTGGCCGCGCGACCCGCGGACCCGGCTCGACCCGACGGTCGTCCGCCCACTCGAGGCCGTCGCGAACGCCGCGGGAACGCGGCTGCTGCTGATCCGCCGGCCCGGGCGGCACCCGGCCGACCGCGTACACCCCCACCGCTGGGCACTGGCCGACACCCGACCCGGGATCGAGGCGGTGCACTGGGGCGCCTGGCGGACCGACCGCGACCTCGCCGCCCTCGACCCGCGCGCCGAGGTCGTCCCCGAGGCCGCCCGGGCGAGCGGACCACAGGAGGTCGCGCTCGTCTGCACCCACGGCAGCCGGGACGTGTGCTGCGCGGTCCGCGGCCGCCCGGTCGCCGCGGCCCTCTCGGGAGCGGCCGGCCTGGACGTCTGGGAGTCCACCCACCTCGGCGGCTGCCGGTTCGCCGGCAACACCGTGCTGTTGCCGACGGGGGACACCCTCGGCGGCCTCGACGCGGCGACCGCCGGCCCGGCGGTCACCGCGTGGCGGGCAGGGCGGTTGGATCCGCGGCACCACCGGGGACGCGTCGGCCGCCCCGCGGTGGTCCAGGCGGCCGAGGCCCTCGCCGCCCGGGAACTGGACGACGACCGGCACGGGGCGGTGACCGTCCGGTCGGTGACTCCCGCGGGCGCCGACGGGCGCGTCCGCGCGCTCGTCGAGCACCGCGGCCGGCGATACGTCCTTCGGTTCCGCCTGAGCGCCGCCGGATCGGCGCGGCTCACCTGTTCGGCGACGGTCCCCGAGGCACCTCGCCGCGCCGAGACGGTCGCCCTCGAACCGGCGGACTGACACCGCGAAGTCCTCGGCCCGGCGCCCGACGGCATGCGCCTGCAGGTCGTTGCACCGTGCAAGTTGCACCGTGCAACGACCAGGGCCAGGGATCCTGCGTCGCGGCGACCTCCTCCCGGTCCGGGGGGCGAAGTGTTCCGAGACGTCGGCTGCGAGATCCGGGCTCAGGCGCGGCCGAGCAGCAGCCCGGGCACCACCAGCAGGCCCGCTGCCAGGGACGGCATCGAGACCCGGACCAGCGGCGGGACGGCGGAACCGGCCCGGGCCAGGGTGCGCAGCCGGACCAGCGTCGCCGGTTGCGGCCGCCAGTCCCCGGTCGGCGGGGCGCACCGGCGGTAGAGCGCAGATGCCGTGGCGGCCCGGCCAGCCGCCCTGGCAGCGGCCTGGTCCGCGACCACCTCGAGCAGGACCGCGACCGCGATCTCGGCCGCTCGCGGCCCGGGCAGCGAGGCGAGCCGCCGCCAGGCGGCGAACCAGGCCTGCACCGCGTGATGAGCGCCGGTCGCATGGGCCCGCTCGTGCGCCAGCACGGCCTCCCGCTCCAGTGGCGCGAGCTCGTCGAGGCACGCTCGGGTGACGACGACGCGCCCGCGCCCCCACCCCGGCAGGGTGAAGGCGAGCGGGGCGCCGGCCGGCACAACGAGAAGGTCTCCCACGCGGTCGCCGCCGCCGAGCACGGCGAGCCGGGCGGCATGCCGGCTGCCGCGGCGGGCGTCCCGGGCCCACCCGCCGACGGCGAGGGCGGGCAGCGCCACCAGGACGACGGCGGCGACGAGGGTGCCAGCCAGGGCGGGCGCGGGCAGCGCAGCGGGTGCCGCGCCGGCCGCGAGGAGCGCGGGGATCAGCGGCCTGCCGAACGGGGCGAGGGCGACGGCCAGCACCAGCCCAACCAGCGACAACACCCACGCCCAGCTCACCGCGGCCCACAGCAGCAGCCCCAGCCGGGGAGACGCCCGCGGCCACGACCACCGAGCCACCGCTTGCGGCAGCGGGCCCGACAGAACGGCGAGCAGGGTCGCCAGCAGGGCCGCGTCGAGGGCCACCGGCCCCTGGAGCCAGCTCGTCATCCGGACGTCGGCGCAGCCGCCGCGGCGCCGCCGCCGGAGCGCTCCCGCAGCGCGTGCTGCAGCGCCGCGACGTCCGCCTCGTCCGCCTCGGCCACGAAGCGCGACAGCACGAGTCCCCGGTCGGCGCTCTCCCGCAGGACGTCGAGGATGGCGGCCGCAGCCGCCTGCTCCCTGGTGCCGACGGCCTGCCACCGGTGCGGTCGGCCACCGTCCGAGCGGATCACGACACCCTTGCGCCGCAGCCGGTCGAGGGCGGTGAGGACCGTGGTGGCCGCCCGGGGACGACCGGGCAGCAGTCGCGCCACCTCGGTCGCGGTCACCGGACCGGAGGACTGCCACAGCACGTCGAGGACCGCCCGCTCCAGCGGTTCCCGTTCACGCACGGCCGCCAGGGTGTCACATCCCCCGATGTGGGCGCAGGGCATCCTCACCCCAGTGCGACGACAAGACTCGCCATCAGGAGGTGAATGGCGCAGAATCCTCGACAATGCGGGTTTCTCATGGTCGACTCGGGGCGATGGCGACGAGCTACCGGGCCGGACAGGTGGCCGAGGTCCTCCAGGTCAGCGTGGACACCGTCCGGCGCTGGTGCGACGACGGCACCCTCGCGACGACCCGGACACCGGGCGGGCACCGGGTCGTCTCCGGCGCGGAGCTCGCCCGTCACCTGCGGTCGCGTCCGCATCCGCCGCAGCCCTCGTGGCTGCCCGCCCAGTCCGCCCGCAACCGGCTCACCGGGGTCGTCACCCGGGTCGAGCGCGACGGAGTGAGTGCCGTCGTCGAGATCCAGGTCGGCGGTCATCGGATCGTGTCCCTCATGACCCGCGACGGCGCGGACGAACTCGGCCTCGAGCCGGGCGACCTGGCCGTCGCCGCGGTCAAGGCCACCATGGTGGTGGTCGAGGCCGCCCCGAGGGTCCCCGCCGACACCGAAGGCGACCGGTGAGCTGGGCTCGCCGGGCCGGCGCGGCACTGCTGGCCATCGTCTCCGGGATGCTCGCCGGGTGCGCGGAGCCGTCCGGCGACGCCCCGCCCGCAGCGGCGCCCGGGCACGACCCGACAGTGATCGCGGGCGAGGTCGTGGTGCTGGCCGCCGCCTCGCTCACCGACGCCCTCGAGGAGATCGGGGCGGCGTTCGAGACCGCGAACCCGGGCACCGACGTCATCTTCAGCTTCGGCCCCTCGTCCGGACTGGCGACACAGATCGTCGAGGGGGCACCGGCGGACGTGGCGGCGTTCGCCAGCGAAGTGACCATGGACAGGCTCGCCGCGGCGGGCGCCGTCGCCGGGCAGCCGCAGGTCTTCGCCACCAACGACCTCGTCGTCGTGACCCCGGCGGGCAACCCGGAGGGCATCGCCGGCGTCGAGGACCTCACCGACTCCGGGACCGTCGCCTTGTGCGGCGCGGACGTGCCGTGCGGCGTCCTCGCCCAGGAGGTCCTGGACACGGCCGGGGTCGAGATCCCTGAGACCAGCGTGACCCGCGGCGAGGACGCCCGCTCCACCCTGGCCGCCGTCAGCCGGGGGGACGCGGCCGCCGGCGTCGTCTACCGGACGGACGCGGCGGCCGCCGGCGACGACGTCGAGGTGATCGCCTTCCCGGCGGGGATCGACGCCGTGGCCCGCTACCCCGTCGCGGGTCTGGCGGACAGCCGGAACGCAGCCGTCGCCGCTGCGTTCGTCGAGTTCGTGCTCTCGGCGCCCGGCCGGCGGATCCTCGCCGACCACGGCTTCGGGCCGGCCCCATGACGGTCGCGGCCCGGCCCCGGCGTCCGGCCCACCGGGTGCCCCCGGCGCCCCTGCTGGCCGTCGCCGCGCTCGCCGTCCTCGTCGTCGCCCTGCCGTTCGCAGGTCTCCTCCAGCGGGCGGACTGGGCCGACCTCGCAGAACACCTCACCGACCCGGCCGCTGCGGCGGCCCTGCGGCTGTCCCTCGTGACGTCGCTCTCGGCGGCGCTGCTGTGCGTCGTCCTCGGCGTGCCCCTGGCCTGGGTGCTGGCCCGCTGGGACTTCCCCGGCCGCCACGTCGTCCGGGGCCTGGTGCTGTTGCCGATGGTGCTGCCCCCGGTGGTGGGCGGGGTGGCGCTGCTCGCGGCCTTCAGCCGCCGCAGCCCCCTCGGGGGGTGGCTCCACGAGACCTTCGGTGTCCAGCTCACGTTCTCGACCGCGGGAGCCGTGCTCGCTGCGACGTTCGTCGCGATGCCCTTCCTCGTCATCACGGTGGAGGGCGCCCTGCGTCAGGCGGACCTCCGGCTGGAGGACGCCGCAGCCGGCCTCGGGGCCGGGCGCCTCACCGTGTTCCGGCGGGTCAGCCTCCCGCTCGTCGCCCCGTCGCTGGTGGCGGGCACGGTCCTGGCCTGGGCCCGGGCCCTGGGCGAGTTCGGCGCCACCATCACCTTCGCCGGCAACGTCGAGGGTCGCACCCGCACCCTGCCGCTGGAGGTCTACCTCCGGCTGGAGACCGACCCCGACGCCGCCGTGACCCTCAGCCTGGTCCTCGTCGCAGTCTCCCTCGCCGTGATCGTCGCCCTGCGGGGCCGGTGGGCGGGGCGCAGGTGACGGCGACCGGGTCCTCGGGAGAGCGGGGCATGTCGGCCCAGGTGCGGGTCCGTCTCGGCACGCTGGACCTCGACGTCGCGTTCGAGGTCCCGGCCGGGACGGTCACCGCGGTCCTCGGACCCAACGGGGCGGGCAAGACCACCCTGCTGCGGGCCGTCGCCGGGTTCGTCCCGATCGACGCCGGGCGGGTGGTGGTCGCCGGGCGAGTGCTCGACGCCCCACCCGGCCTCCTCGTCCCGCCCGAGCGCCGCCGGCTCGGCATCGTCCACCAGGACTATCTCCTGTTCCCCCACCTGTCGGCCCTGGAGAACGTCGCCTTCGGGCCCCGCAGCCGCGGCGTGCCGGCCCGACGCGCCCGCGCCGACGCCGGCCGGTGGCTGGCACGCCTGGGACTGGCCGACCACGCCCGGTCCCGGCCGGGCCGGCTGTCCGGCGGCCAGCAGCAACGGATCGCTCTGGCCCGCGCCCTGGCGAGCGACCCCGTCGCCCTGCTGCTCGACGAGCCGCTCGCGGCACTCGACGCGAGCACCCGGCCCCAGGTCCGGACCGAACTGCGCACCCACCTCACGTCGTTCCCCGGAGCGACGCTGCTGGTGACGCACGACCCGGCCGACGTGGTCGCCCTCGCCGACCACGTCGTCGTGCTGGACGCCGGCCGCGTGGTCGACCAGGAACCGACCGAGCAGGCTCGGACATCGAGCGAGACCACCTGAAGCCTTCGGGCGCGGAGCCTCGTCCAGTCAGGGTCCCGCACCGCGCGCCCCTCAGCCCGGGCCCCTCACCGAGGTCGCCCGAACCCGGCCGTGGACCCGCTCCTCGGCGGCGTCCCACACCGCGGGATCGTCGCCCGGTTCGTAGCGGTGCACGGTCCGGGACCGGCGGACCAGCCGCCGCATGTCGGCGAGGGTCGGCAGGTCGACGTCGTGAGCGCGGGCCTGGACCAGGGCGTTGCCCAAGGCGGCCGCCTCGACGGGGCCGGCCTCGACGGGACGGCCGCAGGCGTCGGCGGTGAGGCGGCACAGCAGCTCGTTCCGCGCCCCGCCGCCGACCACGTGGACCGCGTAGACCGGGAGCCCGGACAGCACCGAGGCATCCCGCACCGCCCGCCGGTAGGCCAGCGCGAGGCTGTCGAGGACGCAGCGGACCACCTGGGCGGGCGTCTCCGGGACTCGCTCGCCCAGACGGCGACAGGCCTCGGCCAGCCGGGCCGGCATGTCCCCGGGGGGCAGGAAGGCCGCGTCGTCGACGTCGACCAGGGAGCGCCGCGGGGTCTCGGCCCCGGCCGCGGCCAGCAGGAGCGGGAGGGGGGTGCGGTCCCCCCGCCGCGCCCACTCGCGACGGCACTCCTGCAGCAGCCACAGTCCCATGACGTTGCGGAGGAACCGGACGGTCCCGTCCACCCCGGCCTCGTTGGTGAAGTTCGCCTGCCGGGCCGCCTCGGTGAGCACCGGTTGCGGCAGCTCGACACCGACCAGCGACCACGTCCCGCACGAGACGTAGGCGAAGCGCTCGCCGCGGGCCGGGACGGCGACCACGGCCGAGGCGGTGTCATGGGAGCCGACCGCGAGCACCGGCAGTCCCGGCGACAGCCCGGCCTCGGCGGCCACGGCGGGGCTCACGGCACCGACGTGGTCACCCGGCCGTCGCAGGGGTGGCAGCAGTTCGACCGACACGCCCGCCTGCTCGGCCAGCGCGGTCGCCCAGGTGCGGGTCGAGACGTCGAGCAGCTGCGTGGTGGAGGCGTTGGTGACCTCGGCGCCCACCTCCCCCGTCAGCCAGTACGCGAACAGGTCGGGGACGAGCAGCAGGGTGCGAGCGGCGGCCAGGGCCGGCGTCCCGCGCGCGCTGACCAACTGGTACAAGGTGTTGAAGGGGAGCTGCTGCAGCCCCGTGACCTGGTACAGGCGTTGTGCGCCGACGTCGGCGGTGACCTGTTCCATGACGCCCGCGGTGCGACCGTCCCGGTAGTGGACCGGGTTGCCGAGCAGCGCCCCCGTGGCGTCCAGCAGCCCGTAGTCCACCGCCCACGAGTCGATGCCGACCGAGTCCAGCCGGGCGGCGGGCTCGGCAGCCATCCGCAGCCCGTCGAGGATCCCCGCGTAGAGGGCAAGCACGTCCCAGTGGAGGGTGCCGCCGGCGGTCACCGGGCGGTTGGGGAACCGGTGCGCCTCCGTCATGTGGACGGCGTCGGCGGACACCTCGCACCGCATCACCCGCCCGCTCGACGCACCCAGGTCCACGGCAGCGACCGCGACCGGG
>JBHJOS010000153.1:0-36356 GCA_050329415.1 Kineosporiaceae bacterium | reverse complement strand
GGAGCCGCCTGTGGGAATCGAACCCACGACCTACGCATTACGAGTGCGTCGCTCTGGCCGACTGAGCTAAGGCGGCGGGCACGCCACCGGGGCGGCGCGACCGCAGCATCATACGGGGCGACGACAGCTCGGACCGACTCGTCGGGCCACGCACCCCCGACGCCCAGCGGCTCCGCCGCACGCCTGAGCCGCCCCTCAGGTTGCGTGAGGATGCTCACCGTACCCACGGCCCACCGTGACCTCTCCGTGACCTCACTCCCGGGGGACGGTCAGGGAGGCTTCCTAGCTTCGTCGCCCATGCGCGTACGACACCTCTCGACTGTCCGACGCACCATGGTGGCCGCAGCTGCGGCCGCCGGCCTCGTTCTCGGCGCCGCTGCCTGCGGTGAGGACGACTCGACCACCGAGGAGACGGAGATCCCCGCCGTCGAGGAGACGGACGCCCTCACCGACGACGACCTCATGACCGAGGACGACCTGATGACCGACGACAGCATGACCGACGACGAGATGACCGACGACAGCATGACTCACGACAGCATGACCGACGACGAGATGACCCCGTAGCACCCCGCCCGTCGTGACGGCGTCACGGTTCACGTGACGCCCCGGACCGAGTCGAACACGGAGACCGGGTTCGACACCCTGACCGGGTCGTTCACCCGGCCCGTGCGAACGCCGCCGTCCCACCCGGGGCGGCGGCGTTCGCCGTCTCACTCGTAGTCCGCCTCGCAGGTCGTGCCGGGCGGCGGCATGCTCCCGTCGAGCAGGAACTCGTCGACGATCTCGTCGATGCACTGGGCACCCGTCTGCAGGTACGCGGTGTGCCCGTCCCCGTCGAACGTCAGCAGGACCGATCCCGGCAGCGCCTCGGACAGCCGCTGCGACCACTCGTACGGGGTCGCCGGGTCCCGGGTGGTGCCGATGACGAGGACCCGCGGCAGGCCCTCCGGCGCGATCTCGGGCAGGCCGCGGGCCGGCACCTGCCAGTCGTCGCAGGCATCGAAACGGGAGTCGAAGAGCGGACCCAGCTCGGGGGCGGCCGCCTCGAGGGCGCGCTGCACCTCGACCGGGTCCTCCTCGGGTGCGTCCGGGTCGACGTCCAGGCAACTCACCGCCGGCATCGCCTCGACGGCGTTGCCGCGGTAGGACCCGTCGCCCTCGCGCTGGCTGTACAGGTCGGCGAGCACGAGCAGGGTCGAGGCGTCGCCCTCGAACCCCTGCCCGAGGGCTTCGCGCAGCAGCTGCCAGGCGTCCCGCTGGTACAGCGGGGCGAAGACGCCGTAGACCGCGAGGCCCTGGGTCAGTGGCCGCTCCTCGTCACCGGTCGGCAGGGGCGCCGCGTCCAGCCGCTCGACGAAGCGGACCACCTGGGAGACCCCTTGGTCCGTGGTTCCCGTCAGCGGGCAGCCGGCGCGGGCCAGGCAGTCCTCGACGAACGACTCCAGGGCCAGCTCGAAACCTGCGATCTGCTCGACCGCGGCCTGCGACCCGGTGACACCGGAGCGGGGGTCCACCCCGCCGTCGAGGACCATTCGGCCCACCCGGTCGGGGAACAGCTGGGCGTACACCGCCCCGAGCTGGGTCCCGTACGACTTGCCCAGCCAGTTGAGGCGGTCCTCGCCGAGCGCGGCCCGCAGCACGTCCACGTCGCGCGCGACGTCCTCGGTTCCCATGTGGGCGACGAGGGGCGTCTCGCCCGCGCACCCCCGCGCGAGGTCCTCCAGCAGGCCCCGGTACTCCGCCCGCTCGGAGGCGATGTCGGGGGTGCGGTCGGCGGCGAGGTAGGCGTCGACCTCCTCGTCGTCCAGGCAGTCCACGCCCTCGGACCGGGCGACGCCGCGGGGGTCGAACCCCACGAGGTCGTACTCGGCGACGACCGCCGCCGACGCCGTGAAGGTGTCGCCGAACGCATGGTCCACGCCGGACCCGCCCGGTCCCCCGGGGTTGACGACCAGGGCGCCGCGAGCCTCGCCGCCGCGAGCCGGCCGGCGGTTGACGGCGATCTCGACGGTGTCGCCCGCCGGGTCGTCGTACCGCAGCGGCACCAGCAGGTAGCCGCACTCGAACCCGTCCGAGGTGGCACCTGGCGGGGCCTCGAACTCGTCGCAGGACCCCCATTCGACGGTCTGGGTCAGGTAATCCTCGAGCGTGGTGGGACGAGCGGTCGCCGAGGCACCGGACTGCGAGGCGGCCGCGGACGGGCGCGGCTCCTCACTGGTCCCGCCGGCGGACGCGTCGTCCCGGGCCACGGTGCACCCGGCGAGGACGACCGTCGCCGCCAGCAGCGCGACGGCGGACGCCCGGACCGGACGGGGCGCGGAGGGAGCGGTCACGGGGCCATACTGCCCGCCGCCACCGTCCTGGGCCGCCACGCCTCAGGCCGGCACCATCCGCACCGCGAGCGCCTCCAGCGCCAGGGGAAGGGCGGCGTTCTGCGTCAGTCTGGTCCGGGTGCGCGAGATGGCGTCGACCGCCAGGAGCACCGCCGCGGGGTCGTGGCGCGCGGCCAGTTCCTCCACCTCGGCACGCAGGTCGGCGTTGACCAGCGGGACCGAGGCGCCGAACTGCACCGCCAGCACGTCCCGGTACAGACCCGTGAGGTCGAGCAGCGCCCGGTCCAGCCCGTCGGTGACGCTGCGCCGGGCCCGCCGCTTCTGCGAGGTCAACAGGTCCTTCCACTGGGTGCGCAGTTGGCGGGGCAGCTGGTCGGCCGACTCGACCCCCATGGCGTGCAGCCAGTCCGCCTGCTCCGCCTCGTGGACCCGCTCGGTCTCGGCGGCGGCGTCCTCGGTGGCGATCTCCCTCAGGTCGGACGCCGCCTGCACAGCGTCCGGCACCCCGGTGAGCGACGACGGCAGGCGCAGCACGTCGCGGCGCCGCCGCCGGGCATCGTGGTCGACGGCGAGCCGGCGAGCCACGCCGATGTGACCCTGGCTGGCGGCGGCCGCCCACCCGGCCTCGGCGGCGCCGACCCCGGTCCGCGTCACGAGGAACTCCACCACCGCCGCCGGGGACGGGATGCCGAGCGTGACGAGCCGGCACCGGCTTCGGATGGTCGGGAGCAGGTCCTCCGGGAAGGGGGCGCAGAGGACCCACACCGTCCGGGGCGGCGGCTCCTCGATCTCCTTGAGGAGCATCGTGGCGCCGACGTCCTGGAGCCGGTCGGCGTCCTCGACGATCACCACCGTCCGGCGTCCCCTGGCGGGAGCGGCGTTGGCCCGCCGGATCAGCCCGACCACCGTGTCCTTGCGCAGCTGCATCTCGTCGGTCGCGAGCACGGTGACGTCCGGGTGTGCGCCCGCCAGCGTCTCCCGGCACTGCGGGCACCGGCCGCACCCGCCGTCCGGGCACTGCAGCGCGGCGGCGAACGCCCGCGCGGCCACCGACCGGCCCGACCCGGGGGGTCCGGTGACCAGCCAGGCGTGAGCGAGCCCGGGCGCCTCGTGCTGCCGCGTCACGGCGCGGCGGAGCAGGGCGACGGCCCGCTGCTGACCGACGACCGCGTCCCAGACGCTCACAGCCGCGCGTCCAGCTGGTTGAGCCAGATCTGCGCCTCGGCGACGACGGCCGCCTCGCGGGCCTCCCTGGCGTCGGCATCGGCCGCGAGGCGGGTCGCCAGGACCGCCCGCTGGTGCCGGGACAACGGCAGCCGGGGCCGGACCGCCCGCTGGACGTCGTCGGCGACCTCGATGCTCGGCCGGTCGGCGTCGACGACCACGTAGCCGTCGGGGTCGGCGGCCGCCAGCCGCAGGAAGGTGTCGCGGACCGCGGTATGGAACTCCGGCGACTCGGTCTCGATCCGGTCCCGCCCGGCGCCGGTGACGGCCCTCCGGTCGGCGAGGCGAGCGGCGGCCGTCCCGGGGTCGAGGTCGAGGACGACCGTGAGGTCCGGGCGCAGCCCGCCGGTGGCCCAGCGGGAGAGCGCAGCAACGTCGGCGACCTCGAGTTCGCCGCGTGCCCCCTGGTACGCCAGTGAGGAGTCGACGTACCGGTCCGTGACGACCACGGCCCCGCGCGCCAGGGCGGGGCGCACGAGCGTGTCGACGTGCTGGGCACGGTCGGCCGCGAACAGCAGCGCCTCGGCGCGCGGCTCCGGGTTGCCGTCGGCGTAGGTGAGCAGCAGTGCCCGGACGCCCCGGCCGAGGTTGGTCCCGCCCGGCTCCCGCGTCATCACCGCCTCGTGGCCGATCTCCTCGATGAGCCAGTCGACGAGGAGCTGGACCTGGGTCGACTTGCCGGCGCCGTCGCCGCCCTCGATCGCGACGAAGAACCCGGTGCCGTCCGGGCCGCGATCGACGGGCCGGGCCGGTGTCCCCGCCAGGGGCGGCGACATCGACCGGACACGACGGGCACGCGGGGCGGGTCCGGCCGGTCGACGGACGGCGGCCCGGGCCGGGCGGCGGACGGCGGGCCCGGCCGCTCCCCGGCGCCGGGGCGGGCCTGCCGGACCGGGCCGGCCCCGGGGCGAGCGCGGTCCGGCGCGGTCCATGGCGGCCCTCGTGAGAACCCCGACGACCACGGCGAGCACGCCCGCACCGGCGAGCACCAGCCCGGGCCCGGA
This sequence comes from Kineosporiaceae bacterium, assembly GCA_050329415.1. Classification (GTDB taxonomy): domain Bacteria; phylum Actinomycetota; class Actinomycetes; order Actinomycetales; family JBBAYJ01; genus JANNOG01. The sequence continues at coordinate 31,792 of JBHJOS010000153.1, read as the reverse complement.
GTAGCTGAACCGGCCCGCCTCCCGGTCCCCGATGAGCGCCGCCAAGGCCGGGGCCGCCGCCAGCACGGCGAGCAGGACCACCCGGATCGCCGTCTGGACGAAGGCGAAGGTCCGGCCCCGGACGGCGTCGTCGACCTCCCCGCCGAGCAGGGTGAGGCCGGTGACCCAGGCCGTCCCGGCCCCCAGCCCCAGGCCGGCTGCCGCCAGCGCGGAGAGGGCGATGTGCGGGCTGAACCCGGCCAGCAGCAGGAAGAGCCCGGCCACGACGATGGCCGTGCCGAACAGCCGCCGCCGGTCGACCCCGCGCAGCGACCGCGGTGCCTGCCACACCCCTAGTGCCATGCCGAGGAAGGCGGCTCCGAACAGCACTCCGTAGCCGGCCTGGCCGGCGCCCAGGGCGTCGGCGTAGAGGATGCCCAGGCCCATCACCGTCCCGGCGGCGGCGAAGGCCCCCACCATGCCCCCGACGAGGCCACGGATCAGCGGCGTCCCGACGATGAATCGCCAGCCCTCGACCACGTCCGCCCAGACGGACTGCCCGGCTGTGACCTCGCGGCGGGCGGGTGACGGCAGGGTGGCGACGACCGCGCCCGCGACGAGGAACGTCACGGCGTTGACGACGAGCGCGATGTCCACCGCCAGCAGTCGGCCGGCCTCGCCCTGGGCCGCGGTGACGGCGGCGCCGATGCCGGCGAACACCACGGCGGCCACCGGGGCGGTGCCGTACGTCGCGACGACGCCGATCTGGTTGGCGGCCTCCAGACGGTGCCGGGGCACCAGCGTCGGGACCATGGCGTCCTTCGCAGGCAGCCAGAAGATCCCCACCATCTCGATGAGCACGGTGGCCACGAGCAGCCACCACAGCTCTCCGACGGCGACGATCGACAGGAACAGCAGCCCCCGCAGGACGTCCCCGGCGACCAGCACCACCCGGCGGTCGACCCGGTCGGCGACGACGCCGGCCACCGGCCCGAGCAGCAGCGCCGGGGCCAGCCGCAGGGCGAGCACGGCGGCCACCGCCAGCCCGGCCTCGGTGCTCGCGCCCTCCTGCAGTCCGGCGAGCCAGGCGGCCAGGGTCGTCGTCGCCAGCAGACCCAGCCAGTCGCCGAAGGACGACGCCGCGAGCACCGCCCACAGCCGGCGGAACGGCGCGATCGCGAGCACCGCCCGGACGTCGTGGTCCGGGGCCTCGTCGACCGGGCCGACGGGGTCGACCGAGGTCGGGGGGACCACCGGAACGCCGCTCACGGTGGCAGGCTACGTCGCGGACCCGGCGTCGGCCTGGCACCATCCTCGCCGTGGCGTCCCCGCCGTGGTCGCGGCCGAACGAGCCGGTCACGGCGGCCCCGCCGCCGTTGACCGGGATCGTCGTCGCGGACTTCAGCCGCGTCCTCGCCGGGCCGTACGCCACGATGCTGCTGGCCGACCTCGGGGCCGAGGTCGTGAAGGTCGAGCGGCCGGGGCACGGGGACGACACGCGGCAGTGGGGTCCGCCGTACTCCGACGGGGTCAGCACCTACTTCCGCGGCGTCAACCGCGGCAAGCGATCGGTGGCCTGGGACCTGGCGACGGCGGAGGGCCTGGCGGCGGCTCGCGACCTCGTGCGCCGCGCCGACGTGCTGGTGGAGAACTTCCGCCCCGGCTCCCTGGACCGGTTGGGGCTCGGGTGGGAGGCGGTGTCGGCGCTCAACCCCCGGCTCGTCTACTGCTCCGTCACCGGCTTCGGGGCGGGCCCGGGCGCCGCGATGCCGGGCTACGACCTTCTCGTCCAGGCCGTCGGCGGCCTCATGAGCGTCACCGGGCCGGACGCCGACCACCCGACGAAGGTCGGGGTCGCCCTGGTCGACGTCGTCACCGGCCTGCACGCAGTGACCGGGATCCTCGCCGCGCTGCGCCACCGGGACGCCACCGGCCAGGGGCAGCGGATCGAGGTGGAGCTGCTGACGTCCCTGCTGTCGGCGCTGGTCAATCAGGCGTCCGGGTTCCTCGACGCCGGCGTGGTGCCGGGGCCGATGGGCAACCGGCACCCGTCCATCGCCCCGTACGAGACCCTGCCCGCCGCCGACGGGGTGCTGGCGCTCGCCGTCGGGAACGACCGGCAGTTCGCCGCGCTGTGCGACGAGGTCGAGCGCCCAGGTCTCGCCACCGACCCGCGCTTCGCGACCAACCCGGCACGGGTGGCGCACCGGGACGAGTTGGCCGGGCTGCTCGCGGAGGCACTGGCCGCGGCACCGGTGGGCGAGTGGGTCGAGCGGCTGGTCGCCCGCGGCGTGCCGTGCGGGCCGGTCAACGACGTGGCGGAGGCCGTGCGCCTGGCCGCCCTGCTCGGCCTGAACCCGGTGATCGACCTCCCCGCGGGCGCCGGAACCGTGGCCTCGCGTCAGGTGAGGCATCCCGTGCGGTATTCGGCGACGCCGCCGGTGTACCCGTCCGGACCGCCGACCCTGCCCTCCTGATCTCCGGCCGCACCGCTCAGCGGAAGGCGTCGAGGCCGGTGAGGGCCTTGCCGACGACCAGGGTGTGGATCTCGCTGGTGCCCTCGTAGGTGAGGACCGACTCGAGGTTCATGGCGTGGCGGATCACCGGGTAGTCCAGCGTGATGCCGCTGCCGCCGAGGATCGTCCGCGCGGTGCGGGCGACCTCGATCGCCTCCCGGACATTGTTGAGCTTGGCGGCGCTCACCATCTCCGGCCGGGCGAGGCCGTCGTCCTTGAGCCGGCCGAGCCGCACCGCGAGCAGGTAACCCTTGGCGACCTCGAGCGCCATGTCGGCGAGCTTCTGCTGGGTGAGCTGGAACCCGGCGATCGGCCGGTCGAACTGTTCGCGCGCGGTGGCGTAGGCGATCGCGGTCTCCAGGCAGTCCCGGGCGGCGCCGACCGCCCCCCACACGATGCCGAAGCGGGCCTCGTTGAGGCACGACAGCGGACCCTTGAGGCCCCGCACCTCCGGGAAGGCGGCGTCGGCCGGCAGCCGGACCCCCTCCAGCACGATCTCGCCGGTGATCGACGCCCGCAGCGACATCTTGCGGGGCACCTCGTGGGCGGCGAATCCGGGCGTCGCGGTCGGGACGAGGAACCCGCGGATCCCTTCGTCGGTCTGCGCCCAGATCGTCGCGACGTCGGCGACCGGCGCGTTGGTGATCCACATCTTGGAGCCGTCGAGAACCCAGTCCGACCCGTCCCGGCGGGCGACCGTGCGCATCCCGGCGGGGTCGCTGCCGTGATCGGCCTCGGTGAGGCCGAAGCAGCCGATCGCCTCGCCGGCCGCCAGGCGGGGCAGCCACTCCTGCTTCTGCTCCTCGGTCCCCCAGCGGTGGATCGAGTACATCGACAGCGAGCCCTGGACCGACACGAAGCTGCGCAGCCCGGAGTCCGCGGCCTCCAGCTCCAGACAGGCGGCGCCGTAACTCACGGCGTTGGTGCCCGTGCAGCCGTAGCCCTCCAAGTGCATGCCGAGCAGGCCCATCGCGCCGAACTGCTTGCCGAGGTCGCGCGCCGGGATCGTGCCGGCCTCGTACCACTCCGCGAGGTGGGGGCGCAGCGCCTCGTCGGCGAAGCGGCGCACGGTGTGCTGGATGTCGGTCTCGACGTCGTCCAGCAGGCCCGTGCCGACGAGGGTCGCGATCGGGTCGGCCGGGGTCGCTGGCGTGCTCACGTCCCCACGGTAGACACCGTGTCGAGCAGGTGGCAGTCCTGGCCGCCGGGCTGGTCCGGCCGTCACCCGACCATCGCGAGCCGGTGCATGGTGTCGGGCGCCAGCTCCCGCCCGCCTCCCGCCTCGACGGCGAGCGCGGCCAGCCGGTCGGCCGCCGCGACGGCATGCACCCCGGTGCGGCGGGCGACGAGGACGTCGCGCATCGGCAGCGGCGGGTCGGTGAGGCGGACGTCGACGCCCGGGTCGGACTCGTCGACCGCCAGCAGCGGGGTGACGGCCACCCCGACCCCGGCCTTGATCATCGCCTGCATCGAGCCGTTGTCCATGGTCCGGAACACGTACCGCGGCACGAGACCGATCATGTCGAGGGATGCCTCCAGCTGGCGGACGGCTGAGCAGTGCCCCTGGCCGATCATCGGCCGGTCGGCGAGGCGTTCCAGCGGGTAGGGCCGGCCGGGGCCCAGGTCCGCCGCTGTCGGGTCGTCGGCCGGGAGCAGCACGACGAAGGCGTCCCGCAGCACGAGGTCGGTGGCGATGTCGGGGTCGTCGACGGCTGCCTCGACGAAGGCGACGTCGAGGGTGCCGTCGCGCAGGCCGCGGACGACGGCCTCGTTCTCGTCCACCTGCTCGACCCGGATGTCGAGGTCGGGGCTCTCCGCCTTGAGGCGGGCCACGAGCCCCGGGAGCAAGCGCACCGCGACCGATTGGAACGTGCCGACGATCAAGCGGCCGCCCGTGCCGGCCCGCAGCTCCGCCAGCTCGGCGGTCGCGGTGCCGAGCCGGTCGAGCACGGCCTCGGCGTGGCGCAACACGAGGCTGCCTGCCGGGGTGAGCCGGACAGCGCGCGGGCCGCCCGGGCGGTCGAACAGGGTGACTTCGAGCGCCTTCTCGAGGGCGGCGATCTGCTGGCTGATGGCCGCCTGGCTGAAGCCGAGGCTGCGGGCGGCGCGCCCGAACGAGCCCTCGCTGGCGACCGCGCGCAGGGCCCGGAGGTGGCGGATGTCAACGTCCGCGAAGCCAGCCATGTCCATCATGGTAGGCGATCGATTCGATCACGAACCATCGCTTTTACTTATCGATCGTTCCGCCTACCGTGGTTGGCATGACGAACACCTCGCTGCTCCAGCCCGGCACGGCAGCCCGCCGTGAGGGCGCCTCCCGGGGCGCGGCGGCCTGGACCCGCCGCCGACTCGGGGATCTTGCCACGCTGGTCGCCGACCGCGGCCCCGAGGCGGCCGTCCCGCAGCTCGTCGAGCTGGCGGTGGCCGCCCGCGGCGCCGGCCTCAACAGCCACGTCGTCGACCTCCTCATCGACCCGCACGCACCCACGGTCAGCCGGGAGCGCGCCTTCGCCCACGTGGCCCGGCGGCTCGACCGCTGACCACCGGGGGAGGGCGCGCTCACGTCGTGCATCCCCTGCTGCCGTACCTCCTCGACGCCGCCGCCGGCCGGTTCCCCCGGGTCGACGGCGGCGTCACCCATGTCCCGTCGCTGCCGGACGGCCGGGCTGCGGTGGTCTCCTGACAACCACCCTCGCGTGAACTTCGCCCGCAGTCTCCGCCGCGACGTGCGGGTGCACGGCGACGACCGGGGTCTGGTGACGGTGTCGGAGGGCTTGGCCGGGCGGTGCGAGATCTCGGTGGAGGCGGCCCCGGGCGCGTCGACCGGGGCCGGGCGGAGCCTTGTGGCGGACGCGCGCGGCCTGGTGCCTGCCGACCGAGCCGTGTTCGCGGCCGTGTCCCCGGGCAACGCCCGCTCACTGCGCGCCTTCCTGGCCACCGGCTTCGTCCCCATCGCCAGCGAAGTCATCATCACCCGCCACTCGCCCCCTCCTCCCCCCTGATCCTGCATTTGTCGCCACTCGCCGCTCGACCGGACCCCTCCCCCCCGGCGAGTGACGACAAACGCAGCCCAGCGGACCAGCCCCCCCGGCGAGTGACGACAAATGCAGCCGGTGGGAGGGTCGTCAGAGGCGGATGGCGGCGCGGGCGAGGGCACCGCGGACCTTGTCGACCACGACGTCCAGGTCGCGAAGGTCGGGGGCGGTCACGAAGAGCACGGTCCAGCCCGCCGCCTGCAACCGGTTGAGGCGGTCCCGGTCCCGTGCGAGCTGACCGGGTTCGGAGTGCCAGCCACCGTCGTACTCGACCGCCACCCTCTCGCGGACGAAGGCCAGGTCGACCCGGGCGACGAATCGACCCTGGTCATCGACCACGTCGACCTGGGCGCTCGGTGCGAGCCCGGCCTTGACCAGCGCCAGCCGCACCCGGCTCTCCGGCGGGGACTCGGACCGCCCGTCCAGCAGGTCCAGGATCGAGCGGGCCCGAGCGGACCCGGGCGACTCCGTGCGGGCGGCCGCGTATGCCGCCAAGGTGTCGGGAGCCACCACCCGCCGGTGGAGCATCTCGTCGAGCACCGGGACGGCCACGTCGTCCGAATCGACTGCGGCGATGTCCCACGCGGTCCGTGCCGCCGAGGTGAGGCGCAGCCCACGATGGACGATCGCGTCCCCTGCCCCGAGCGAGACCCGACGGGCGGAGATCCCGCGCCGCGACCGGCTCGACGTCCCCGGCGGCAGGACGAGCGACACGTCGTCGCCCTTGGCAACCCCGGTGCGTGCCCCCCAGAGCCATGCCGCTGACCGCCCGGACACGACCGCGGCGGGGGCCACCAGCGCGGCCGCCCGGCAGAACAGGAGGTGATCACGAGGGACACGCGAGTCGGCGTACACCCCGTGGAGGACGCGTTGATATCGGGGTCCCGAGAGTTCGGCCCGGGTGACCAGACCGGCCGCGACCGCCGCCGAGCCGACGAAGACGTCCGACTCGATCCGGGAAGGGCGGGACAGCATCCCGTGAGCCTGGCCGTTCCGGGGGCGCGGCCGCGGTGGCCGTCCACAGGCTCAGGAGCGGGACGCGCTCGGTGCTTTCTTCGGCGACGCCTTCGGCTGGGAGGTCTTGGCCGTCGACCCGGTCTTCTTCGCCGGAGCCTTGCGCGTGCCCTTCTTGGCCGGGCCGGCGGCCCGCTTCTCGGCGAGCAGCTCCGCCGCCCGTTCCGGGGTCACCGAGTCCGGCTCGTCCCCCGACCGCAAGGTGGCGTTCGTCGTGCCATCGGTGACGTACGGTCCGAAGCGGCCCGACCGCAGGGTGATCGCGGCTCCGCTCACGGGGTCGGGGCCCAGCTCGCGCAGCGGCGACGCCGACGCCCCCCGACCGCGGCCGCGTTTCGGCTGCTGGAAGATCTCCAACGCCTGCTCGAGCGTGACGTCGAAGATCTGGTCCTCCGACTCCAGGGACCGGGAGTCGCTGCCCTTCTTGAGGTAGGGGCCGTACCGACCGTTCTGGGCGGTGATCTCCGCGTCGGACTCCGGGTCCCGCCCGACCAGTCGCGGCAACGACAACAGCCGAAGCGCGTCGTCCAGGGTCACCGTGTCCACGCTCATCGACGAGAACAGGCTCGCCGTGCGCGGCTTGCCTTTCGAGCCCTCGGGCAGCACCTCGGTGACGTAGGGGCCGAACCGGCCGGGCTTGACGACCACGTCGTGCCCGGTGTCGGGGTCCTGGCCCAGCACCTGGTCACCCTTGGCAGCCTCGTCGAGCAGCGCCCGCGCCTTCGTGACGGACATCTCGTCGGGCGCGATGTCGTCTGGCACACCGGCGCGCACGCCATCCTCGGCGGTCTCGTCCTCGAGGTAGGGGCCGTAGCGGCCGACCCGCAACACCAACCCGTCACCGATCGGGATCGTGCTGACGGCCCGGGCGTCGATGTCACCGAGACCTTCGGCGAGGCCCTTGAGGCCCTCAGCCAGCCCCGCCAGCCCCTGGCCGGCGCCGCCCGGCAGCGGGGGCAGGCCGCCGGCGTTCCCGTCGCCCCGGCTTCCGAAGTAGAACCGGGAGAGCCACTGCGAGCCGGGCACCTTGCCGGTCGCCACCCGGTCGAGGTCGGCCTCCATCTCAGCGGTGAAGTCGTAGTCGACGAGGCGGGGGAAGTGCTCCTCCAGCAGCCGGGTGACGGCGAACGCCAGCCACTCTGGGACCAGCGCCGTTCCCTGGTGGCGGACGTAGCCTCGCTCGATGATCGTCCCGATGGTGGCGGCGTAGGTGGACGGCCGGCCGATGCCCCGCTCCTCCAGCGCCCGGACCAGTGACGCCTCGGTGTAGCGGGCCGGCGGGCTCGTCGTGTGCGCACCGGTGGCCAGGGCGAGCGCCGCCAGGGCCTGGCCGATCGTGAGCACCGGGAGCCGCACGTCGCCACCGCGCCCGGCAGCCGCCTCGCCGCCCTCTCCGGCCTCGCGGTGGCGGTCGGCGTCCCGGCCCTCCTCGTAGGCGGCGAGGAACCCGCGCACGGTGATCGTGGTCCCCGACGCGCCGAACTCCACGGCGCGCGCGTCGGACGTCCGCGCGGCGATCCGGACCGTCGCCGTGGTGCCTCGGGCGTCGACCATCTGGGATGCCACGGTCCGCTGCCAGATCAGCTCGTACAGCCGGAACTCCTCGCCCCGCAGCCGACCCGCCACCTGCGCGGGGGTGCGGAAGGTGTCCCCGGCGGGGCGGATCGCCTCGTGGGCCTCCTGGGCGTTCTTGACCTTGCCGGTGTAGACGCGGGGAGACTCCGGCACGGACTCCGCGCCGTAGAGGTCGCGCGCCTGGGCGCGGGCGGCGGCGACCGCCTCCGCCGACAGGGCCGTGGAGTCCGTCCGCATGTACGTGATGTATCCGCCCTCGTACAGGGTCTGGGCCACCCGCATCGCCTGCCGCGACCCCAGGCGCAGCTTGCGCGAGGCCTCCTGCTGCAGGGTGGAGGTCGTGAAGGGGGCGGCGGGGCGGCGGGTGTACGGCTTCTCCTCGACACTCGACACCGCGTACTCGGCGCCCGCCAGCGCGTCCACCACCGCCTGGGCCGTCGCCGCGTCCAGGTGGACCGCGCCGGCGTTCGTCAGCCGGCCCCGGTCGTCGAAGTCGCGCCCGACGGCCACCTTCCGTGAGTCCAGCGACACCAGCCTGGCATCGAACTCCGGCTCTCCCTCGCCCGCGGAGAAGGTGGCCGTCACCGAGGCGTAGCCCGCGGGGACGAACGCCATCCGCTCGCGCTCGCGCTCGACGACGAGGCGGGTCGCCACGGATTGGACCCGGCCCGCGGACAGGCCCTGGCGGACCTTGCGCCAGAGCACCGGGCTGACCTCGTAGCCGTACAGCCGATCGAGGACGCGCCGGGTCTCCTGGGCGTCGACGAGGGCGCCGTCGATGTCACGGGTCTGCTGCAGCGCCCGGCCGATCGCCTCCCGGGTGATCTCATGGAAGACCATCCGCCGGGTCGGGACGGTGGGCTGGAGAGTCTCGCGCAGGTGCCAGGCGATGGCCTCCCCCTCGCGGTCCTCGTCGGTGGCGAGGATGAGCTCGTCGACGTCCTTGAGTGCCCGCTTGAGCTCGGCGACCTTCTTCTTCTTGTCGGCGTCGACGACGTAGTACGGCTGGAACCCGTTCTCGACGTCGACCGCGAACTTGCCGAACGGCCCCTTCTTCATCTCCGGGGGCAGCTCGCTGGGCTGCGGCAGATCGCGGATGTGGCCGATGGAGGCCTCGACGACGTAGTCGTCGCCCAGGTAGCCCGCGATCGTGCGGGCCTTGGCCGGGGACTCGACGATGACGAGGGCCCGGCCCGTCGGGTCCTTCCGGCGTGCCACGGGGCGACACGTTAACGCCACGAGCGGTGATGGGCCGCACCGCCTCACCCGGACGCCCCTCTCAGGGGGCGCGTCCGGGCAGCCGATGCATGCGAGGTGACGAAGCCCTCCCGCCCGTCCTCGCCCGAGCGTCCTGCGGTTCCCGGCCAGCGCGCCCACCACGACTACGACCTCGTGGTCATCGGCTCCGGCCCGGGCGGGCAGAAGGCGGCCATCGCCGCGGCCAAGCTCGGCCGGCGGGTGTGCGTCGTCGAGCGCCGCCACATGGTGGGCGGGGTCTGCCTCAACACCGGCACGATCCCCAGCAAGACGCTGCGCGAGGCGGCCCTCTACCTCACGGGCATGGCCCAGCGAGAGGTCTACGGCGCCAGCTACCGGGTGAAGGACGAGATCACCGTCGCCGACCTGTTCGCCCGGACCCAGCACGTCATCGACCGGGAGACGGACATCGTGCGGGCCCAGCTGCAGCGCAACCACGTGGACCTGCGCTACGGCACCGGCTACCTCGTCGACGAGCACACGGTGGGGATCGACGACGACGAGAGCCAGCTGACCTCGAAGATCACGGCGGCGCACGTGGTGCTGGCGACCGGAACCCGACCGGCTCGCCCCGCCACGGTCGACTTCGACGGCGTCCGGGTCTTCGACAGCGACGGCGTGCTGTCGCTCACCGAGGTGCCGACGACGATGCTCGTCGTCGGCGCCGGGGTGATCGGCATCGAGTACGCCTCGATCTTCGCCGCCCTGGGCGCGCGGGTGACCGTCGTCGACAAGCGGCCCACGATGCTGCCGTTCTGCGACCCGGAGGTGGTGGAGTCCCTCAAGTTCCACCTCCGCGACCTCGCCGTGTCCTTCCGGCTGGGTGAGGAGGTGGCCTCGGTTGGGACGGGCCCGGACGGCGCGATCACGACGCTGGCGTCCGGCAAGCGGATCGCCGCGGACACCGTCATGTACTCGGCGGGGCGACAGGGGCAGACCGACGGGCTGTTCCTCGATCGGGTCGGGATCGAGACCGACGCCCAGGGCCGGATCGCCGTCGACTCCCACTACCGGACCTCAGTGCCCCACATCTATGCGGTCGGCGACGTCATCGGCTTCCCCGCCCTGGCCGCCACCTCCATGGACCAGGGCCGGCTGGCGGCCTATCACGCGTTCGGCGAGCCCGCCCACGCCATGACCGACCTGCAGCCGATCGGGATCTACACCATCCCGGAGATCTCCTACTGCGGGCGGACCGAGGAGCAGCTGACAGCGGCCACGGTGCCCTACGAGGTCGGCATCGCCCGCTACCGCGAGCTGGCGCGGGGCCAGATCGTCGGCGACTCCTACGGAATGCTCAAGCTGCTGGTCCACGGCGAGACCCGGGAGCTGCTCGGCGTCCACCTCTTCGGGACGGCAGCGACCGAGCTCGTCCACATCGGCCAGGCGATCATGGCAAGCGCCGGGACGGTCGACTACCTCGTCGACACCGTGCTCAACTACCCGACCCTGTCCGAGGCGTACAAGGTCGCAGCCCTCGACGCGACGAACAAGATGCGCCAAGTGGCCCGGCTGAGCAGCTGATCCCCCCGGACACCGCCCGGACGCCCTGCCACCCGACAGGCGGCAGGGCGTCCGGCGCCGACCGTCGTCCCCGGGTCAGGAGCTCCGGTCTGCGGCGCTCAGCTCGTCGCTCTCCGCAGGCCGCGCCCTGCCCGAGTCACCGTCGTCCAGGTCGGCGGTGACCGCCTCGCCCGGGCCTGTGGCGACGGGCTCGTTCCCCACCACCGATGGCGGACCGTCGTCACCCATGGCCACCGACCGCGACCGGGACACCCCGACGGCCACGACGATGATGAGCAGGGCGCCGCCGGCGATCCCGTAGCGCACCGCGGGGCTCGCGTCCGGGCCGAAGCTGAACGTCACGATCGCCGGAGCGATAAGCACGGCGACCAGGTTCATGACCTTGAGCAGCGGGTTGATGGCGGGACCGGCGGTGTCCTTGAAGGGGTCGCCGACGGTGTCGCCGATGACGGTCGCGGCGTGGGCCTCGGACCCCTTCCCGCCGTGACGGCCGTCCTCGACGATCTTCTTCGCGTTGTCCCAGGCGCCACCCGCGTTGGAGAGGAAGACGGCCATGAGAGCTCCGGTCGCGATGGCACCGGCCAGGAAGCCTCCCAGTGCGGCGAGCCCGAGACCGAAGCCCACGACAATCGGGGCCAGCGCGGCCAGCAGGCCCGGGGTGACGAGCTCGCGCAGCGAGGTCCGGGTGCAGATGTCGACGACGCGTCCGTACTCGGGCTTCTCGGTGCCGTCCATGATCCCGGGGTGGGTGGCGAACTGGCGGCGGACCTCGAAGACCACCGCGCCGGCGGCCCGGCCGACCGAGTTGATCGTCAGGCCGGAGAAGAGGAAGACGACGCAGGCCCCGATGACGACGCCGACCAGCACCGGTGGAGCGATCACCTGGAAGTTGAGGAAGCTCTGCTGGAGGTTGGTGAGGGTCTGCGGATCGATGGCCACTCCGAGGTCGTTGATCCCCGCGGTGATGGCATCGGTGTAGGAGCCGAACAGCGCCGTGGCCGCGAGCACGGCCGTCGTGATGGCGATGCCCTTGGTGATCGCCTTCGTGGTGTTCCCGACCGCGTCCAGCTCGGTGAGGATCCCGGCGCCGCGCTCGTCGACCTCACCGCTCATCTCGGCGATGCCCTGGGCGTTGTCGCTGACCGGGCCGAAGGTGTCCATCGCGACGATGACGCCGACGGTGGTGAGCAGGCCGGTGCCGGCGATGGCGATGAGGAACAGGGCGAGCAGGATCGACGACCCCGCCAGGAGGAAGAGCAGGTACACGGCGCCGCCGATGAGGGCGACGGTGAAGACGGCGGACTCCAGGCCCACACCGACGCCGGACAGCACGACGGTCGCGGCACCGGTGCGCGAGGTGTCGGCGACGGAGTTCGTCGGCTTGCTCTCCGTCCCGGTGAAGTACCCGGTGAGCCACATGACGAGGCCCGCCAGCACGATCCCGATGACGATCGCCAGGGTGACGATGTAGCGCGGGTCGCTGTCGAGTCCGGCGATCTGCACCGGTGCGCCCGCGATCTCGGCGAAGCTGTCCGGCAGGTACAGGTAGACCGCGACCGTGCTCAGCACCGCGGAGATCAGGGCCGAGACATAGAAGCCGATGTTGATGCTGGCGAGGCCGCTGCGTCCGGGGCGGGCGCGAACGAGCAGGACACCCACGACGGCGGTCACAGCCCCGATGGCGGGGATGATCAGCGGCAGGACGAGCCCGGACTCCCCGAACACCGCGCGGCCGAGGATGAGTGCGGCGACCAGGGTGACGGCGTACGACTCGAAGAGGTCGGCGGCCATGCCGGCGCAGTCGCCGACGTTGTCGCCGACGTTGTCCGCGATGGTCGCCGCGTTTCGGGGGTCGTCCTCGGGGATGTTCTTCTCGACCTTGCCGACGAGGTCGGCGCCGACGTCGGCGGCCTTGGTGAAGATCCCGCCGCCGACCCGCATGAACATCGCGAGCAGGGCCGCACCGAAGCCGAAGCCCTCGAGCACGCCCGGCGCCTCGCCCTGGAAGATCAGGACGACCACCGCAGCGCCGAGGAGGCCCAGGCCGACGGTGCCCATGCCCACGACACCACCGGTCCGGAAGGACAGGCGCATGCCCTCCTCGCGTCCACCCTCGTGCCGGGCTGCCGCGGCCACCCGGACGTTGGCGCGCACCGCGAGCCACATCCCCAGGTACCCGATGAGGGCGCTCGCGACCGCCCCCGCGACGAACGCGATGCTGCGGCCGGCGCGAACGTCCCAGTCACCCGGCAGGACAAGCAGCAAGGCACCCACCAGGACCACGAAGACGGCGAGCGTGCGGAACTGGCGGTTGAGATAGGCGGCCGCCCCCTCCTGGATCGCCGTGGCGATCCGCCTCATGGCCTCCGGCCCCTCGTCGGCGGCGAGCACCTGGCGGCGAAAGACGACGGCCACCCCCAGGGCGAGCAGCCCGACGCCGGCGACCGATGCGACGATGATCGTGTTGGAGCTGGACAGGGTGATGGCAGCGCCGCCCGTGGAGGCGGCGGTGAACAGCGGCATCGACTGACTCCTCGGCTGGTACGTCGCTCGCCGGCTTCGTTCTCTCGCGACGTCGACGGCGACGATCGGCAGGCACACCGGGTGAGCGGGGCGAGTCTAGGGGGTCACCACCGGCGGTTCACGCGACAGCGCCTGCCGACGTGCTACGAATCACCATCCTCCGGGCACGTGAATGGCACCCTGGTCCCGATGCGCCCCGACCTCATGTCACCCAGGGTGACGACGGCCGGAGCTACGGACCGGTCGGCGCCAGGAAACCCGTCGCCTTCCCGGGGTGGGTGGCCCGACACCCCGGGGTTCGTCACGCACCGGGAGTCGGCCCTCGACCCCGGCCTCGACGAGGTCTTCCGACCGGTGCTCGACCCGGTCCTCGACGCGGTCGGGCATGCGGGACTGGCAGCGGTGAGCGCCATCCGCTATCAGGCGCCACGCGAGGGGATCGCGGTGACGTGGCCACCCTGGACGGACTCCCGCGTGGTGGCCGCCCTCGGTGCGGCGGGCGTCACCCAGCCATGGCAGCACCAGGCGCAGGCTGCCGACCATGCGTGGGCCGGCAGCCACGTGGTGGTGGCGACCGGCCCGGCCAGCGGCAAGTCCCTGGCCTACCAGCTGCCCGCCCTGACCGCGGCGGTCGTGGACGGGGGGACCACGCTGTACCTGAGCCCGACCACCGCGCTCGGCGCGGACCAGGCCGATCGACTGCGCCGCCTGGAGGTTCCCGGCGTCGGCGTCGCCCACCTGGACGGTGACAGTCCGCGGGACGAAAGGCAGTGGGCCAAGGCCCACGCCCACGTCGTCCACCTGACCCCCGACCTTGTGCATCACGCGCTGCTTCCGCGTCACGCCGAGTGGGGTCGGGTGCTGCGGCGGCTGCGCCTGGTCGTCGTCGACGAATGCCACGCCTACCGTGGAGTCTTCGGCTCGCACGTCGCCGCCGTCCTCCGCCGGTTGCTGCGGGCCGCCCGGCTGCGGGGGGCCGAGCCCGTCGTCGTGGCCTGTTCCGCCACGGCAGTGGATCCCGGACCCTTCGTGGCGCGCCTCAGCGGCATCCGTCCAGTCGTCATCGACGTCGACGCAGCCCCTCATCCGGGAGCCGCCCTCGTGATGGTTCGGGCCATGGAGCGGCGGCCCGTGGCCTCCGCCGCCCTGTTCGCCGGGTGTGTGGAGCGCGGGGTCCAGACCGCGGCGTTCACCGCCTCGCGCGCAGGCGCCGAGGCGATGGCCCGGCGCGCCCGACGCGAGATCGAGGACAGGGGCGTCACCTCGGACGACGCGGCGGCCATGGTCGCCTCCTACCGCGGGGGCCACCTCGCCTCCGAGCGGCGCTCCGTCGAAGCGGCCCTTCGGGACGGCCGCCTGCGCGGTGTCGCCACCACCTCGGCCCTGGAGGTGGGCGTGGACCTCAGCGGCCTGGACGCGGTGGTCCTCGACGGGTGGCCCGGCAGCGTGACCTCGCTGCACCAGCGAGCCGGACGGGCCGGACGCGCCGGACGCCCCGGCACCGCCGTGGTGGTGCTCGGGGACGACCCGGTGGACGCGCACGTGGCCGTAGACCCCGACCGCGTGCTCGACCGACCCGTCGAGGCCGCCGTCACCGATCCGGACAACCCCTACGTGCTCGCCCCCCACCTGGCGGCGGCCGCGTTGGAGTCGCCTCTCACCGAGGAGGACCTCGCCCTGTTCGGGCCCACCGCACGCGGCGTCGTGACGGCTATGGAGGCCAGGGGGGACCTGCGCCGCCGTCCCGCGGGGTGGTTCTGGGCCCGACGGGCGCCGCCGGCGGCGGCCGACCTCCGGGCCGCCGCCGGCGGACGCGCGGTCACCCTGCTGGAATCCGGCACCGCGCGGGTCCTCGGCACCGTCGACCAGCAACGGGCCTGTCGCACGGTGCATCCGGGCGCGGTGTATCTCCATCGGTGGGACACCTACGTCGTGGACGAGCTCGACCTGGACGACGGCGTGGCGCTGCTCCACGCCGAGGACCCCGGCTGGACGACCTCGGCCCGCCAGCGCACGGACCTCGCTCACCTGGAGGTCGACGCGTGGCGGTCCGCCGGAGGCGGCCGCCTGGCCTACGGCACGGTCGCCGTCACCACCACCGTGACCGGATTCGTCCGGCTCGACCCCGCCGGTGCCGTGCTCAGGGAGCACCCGCTGGACCTGCCGGGACGGACCATGACGACGCGGGCCGTCTGGTGGCGGACCGACCGTGCGGCCGCCACTGACGGCGGCCTGCACGCGGCCGAGCACCTCCTGGTCGCACTGCTGCCGCTCGTCGTGCCCTGCGACCGGTCGGACATCGCCGGCCGTGGCGAGGCCCGGGGACCCGGAGCACCTGGCGGGACCGTGACCGTGTGGGACGCCTGGCCCGGCGGAGCCGGCTACGCCCAACGGGCCCACGGCCGCTGGCGCGACTGGACGCGGGCTGCCGCTGCCCGGCTCGCCGAGTGCCCGTGCGCAGCCGGATGTCCGTCCTGCGTCGTCCAGCCCGGTTGCGAGCGGGCGAACAGTCGGCTCGACAAGGCAGCGGCGCATGACCTGCTGGTCTCCGCCGACGGCTGAGCACGCCGACAGACACCCGCGCCGCGCGTCGCAAGGCCGTCGAACGACTCGGTCGCTAACGTGACCGACCGGACGGATCTCGACCATCGGTCCAGATCCGCAACCCGAGGAGGGTACATGATCATTCTTGGAATCGCCCTGGCCGTCGCCTCTCTCGTGGTGGTCACCTTCGTCGGGATCGGCGGCAGCACCGGCGACGAAGCCACCGTCACCGTCAGGGCCTTCGGGATAGACGTCACGACGTCGGCGCTGGTGGTGTTCCTCACCGGAGCGCTCGCCATGCTGATCCTGCTGGGCGGCCTGTGGATGATCCGATGGGGGGCGGTCCGCGCCGCCCGGACCCGGGCCGAGATCCAGCGGTTGCGCCGCATCGAGGCAGAGGTCGAGGCCAGGCAGGTTGCGGAGCTGTCGGCGTCGTCCCCGCGCCGCGCCGACGGCCGTCCGGGGGACGAGTCCGAGGGCGCACCTGTCGTCCCGGTGTCCCCGGCGGGCGGGCGCACCGCGGATCGAGCGGGCGAACATGACGAGGATGCTCCCGTGGTGGACGAGACGCGGGTCATGCGCCCGTTCCAGCGGGAGGAGGACCTCGGCGGGGGCCGGCACACCCCGGACGCGGCCGGACCCGGCGCCGCCGGAGCCGGTTCGCCCGGACTCGATCCGGGCGCCTCCGGACCGGCCGCCGCGGACCGCAAGACCACGGGGGATGCCGACCGGGCCTGACCCAAGAGATCTGCCGGCAGTACCCGCGCCTTCGTCCCCGGAAGTGTCCGGGCCCTCGTCGGCTCCGGCGGCGGTTCCCGTGTCCGCTGGTACCGGGCCCGCTCGCGACGTCGACCGGGCGGCCAGGCCACGCCACGGACCCGGGGCGCCCGCCACCTGGACCGCCACGGTGACCTCGACGACTCCCGCGGGGAACTGTCGGCAGGCGGTCACCCGGGCACCGTTTCGGGCAGCGAGGACGCGGGCCGCGTCACAGGTCGCGACGGGACCGCCCGCGTAGGCACCGGCACCGGCCAGAGCCGCCGCGTCGGCAGCGATCCCGGCCCGGCTCCGGGCCGTCACGGCCGACGACATCACTCCGACGGACGTCACCGTGAGGACGAGGACTGCCACCAGGACGAGCACCAACGCGGTCCCGGACCCACGGTCCGCCGCCCGCCCGGGCGGCCTCACGACCCGCCCTCCGGATTCTCGAGCGGGGCCGTCGCGCGGCACCGGACGGGCAGCCGTCCGATGTCACCCGCACCGAGCTGGACCTCGGCGGACACCAGCACGGTGACCTCGCCTCCGGAGACGGCGTGCTGGATCTCGGCACCCGGCGGGGCAGCGCGGGCCGCGGTGGCCCGGGCCTGCGTGGGGGCCTCGTCCCTCGCCAGGAGGCGGGCCCCGGTCCACGCGGCGTCGTGGCAGCGCGCGGTCGCCCGCGCCACGGCGCCCGCACCGGTGACGGTGGCGATGACGAGGACCAGGGCGGGCAGCGCCACGGCGAGTTCCGCCGTGACGCTGCCCTGCTGCCCTCGGACGAAGGTCATCCGGCGACCGCGAGGGCGCGGCGAACGAGATCGAGGAGCATCTCCTGTACCTCGCCACTGCGCAGAACGGTGAGCAGCAGCCCGGCGAAGCCGACGGCCGCGAGCGTCGCGACGGCGTACTCGGCCGTGGCCATCCCTTCGTCAGCGGGTCGGCCGGGACGGGGGATCCGCCGGGGCCGGGCAGCCCCGGTCCCGTCAGCGATCTGGTCGCCGGCTGCGCCGTCGCCGGCGCTGTCCCGGTGGTCCAGGCCGTCCTCGGACGTGTCGTCGGGCTCGTCGCCGGGGCGGGGGGCCATGAAGGTGGTCATGCGAGGGGTCCTTCCGTGAGAGGAGCCCGCCCGGTCGGGCGGAACGACGGGAACGCTGCCGGGGCGACGCCGTGGGACCGGTCCTCCCGCG
Source organism: Kineosporiaceae bacterium (assembly GCA_050329415.1). Lineage (GTDB taxonomy): Bacteria > Actinomycetota > Actinomycetes > Actinomycetales > JBBAYJ01 > JANNOG01. The sequence goes on along the minus strand of JBHJOS010000153.1, from coordinate 13,876 downwards.
TCGCCGCCTGTGGACCCGTCACCCACCGGGGGCCTGTGGACATCGCTCAGCCGAGGGCAGTCATGAGCCGGACGACCACAGGCGCGACCCCGAGCAACAGGAAGCCCGGCAGGGCGGCCAGCCCGAGCGGCAGCACCAGCGACGCCGACAGCCGACCGGCGGCGCGGATCGAGGCCTCGCGCCGCCGCCGGCGCACCGAGCGCGCGACCTCGGCCAGCAGCGGCGCGAGCGGGGCACCGGTGCGCGCGGCGAAGTCCACCGCGTCCACCAGCGGCGCGAGCCCGGGCGGGACCGCCACGGCCGTGACGTCGTCCCCCGTCGCCAGGACGTCCGCGAGGCGTTCCAGTCCGGCGCCGGTCCCGGGACCCCGGGTGCGGCGCCGGTCGTGGGTGGCGGGCTGAGCGGCCTCGCCCACAGCCCGCAGGGCGAGCGGGAGCGGCAGTCCCGCGCGCAGCGCCGCCGCGACGAGATCGACGACGAGAGCGAGGTCGGACAAGCCGGGCCAGACGTCCGCGGGCGAGCGGAGCCGGCCCAGCCCGACCGGAGGACCGTGGGCCGTCCACCCGGCGGCGGCGGCGAACAGGGCGGCCAGCGCAAGCGTCCCCGTCCCGTCCGCTGCGTTCATGAGTCGACCCTCGACTCGGTGCGCGCGCGGACCACCAGCCGGTGCGACCACCAGGCTGCGACTGCGACCAGGGTGAGGCCGCCCGCGAGGCAGGCCCTCCCCCAGGTCGTCCCCAACAGGATGGCGGCGACGTCCACGCCGAGCAGCGCGGCGAGAACCGGGCCCGCCAGCGGGAGTCCGGCGACGATGCGAGCAGCCGCTAGCGGACCGGCGCTCGCCGCCGCCCGAGCGGTGTCCGCCGCCCGCACGTCGCGGGCGGCATCGGCGACGGCGCGTGCCACCTCCGCCGCGGGCAGACCATGGTCGCCGGCCAGCCGGAGCGCGACCTCGAGCCCGGCCGCCGCCTGGCGATCCACAGGATCGGCCGAGTCGATCGTCATCGACCCTGCGGGTCCCGTCGCGTGGGCCCAGGCCGCGGGCAGCGGCAAGCCGGCCTCGACGGCGGCCGCCAGACGGTCGGCGACGGCCGCCACCCCGATCGCGGTCACTGGGCCGTCGTCGACCCCCGGCACCGGCCGGCGCCGCACCCGCCGTTCCAGACGCTGCAGTGGTGGTCCCGGAGCCCACAGGACGGCGGCCACCACCAGGAGCGGGACGGCCATCGTCGACAGCAGCACCCCGACAACCGTCCCGCCGGCCTCGCTCATCCCCGGCCGTCCCGGCGATGCAGCCGAGCCCCGGCGCCCCAGCCCCAGGCGCCGGCCACCTGCCGGCGACCCGACTCGTCCCGCTGGACGTGCACCAGGAGCCCCATGGCGGCGCGGAACCGACGCACCGCCGCCGCCGCGTCCATGCCGGACGCCTCGGCCAGCTGCCCGATTCGGTCCGGCACGGCGTCCGGCGCTGCGGCGTGCACCGTGGTGGCGCCCGCGTGACCGGTGGACAGTGCCGACACCAGGTCTCTGACCTCGGGGCCGCGCACCTCACCGACGACCAGGTGATCCGGTCGCATCCGCAGCGCCTGCCGGACGAGGACGTCGAGGCCGACCCCGCCCGCGCCCTCGACGTTGGGTTGTCGCGCCTCCAGGTGCACGACGTGCGGATGGGCCACGGACAGCTCCGCGGCGTCCTCGACGACGACGATTCGACGGTCGCCGGGGACGTGGGCGAGCGCGGCGGCGAGCAGGGTCGTCTTGCCGCTGCCGGTGAGGCCGCTCACGACGATTCCCTCGCCCGCGGCAGCCGCGCCCGCGAGAACGTCGGCCGTCCCCGGGTCGAGGCCGCCCTGGTCCGCCAGGTCGGCCAGCCGCGGCGGGACGGGCCTCGGCACCCGGAGGCTGACGTGGGTGCCGCCCCGGCACAGAGCTTCGAGCACCGCGTGCACCCGGATCCCGCCGGGCAGGCGGACGTCGGCGTACGGACAGGCGTCGTCCAGCCGGCGCCCACCCGCCGCAGCCAGGCGCTGGGCGAGCTGGCGCACCTGGGCCTCGGTGTCGAGCGCAGTGACGGCAACCCGGCGCAGGCCCCCGCGGCCGTCGACCCACACCTGTCCCGGGCCGTTGACGAGGACGTCGGTGACGTCGGGGGTGACGACGGGGGTGAGCGGTCCCAGCGCAGCGCGCGTCACCGTGCACCCGGTCCCGTCGCGACGACGCCGGCCGCCCAGGTCCGCAACGGCGACCGGGCAGAGGCGGCTATCCGTTCGCCCCGATCCAGCGCGGCAGCAAGACCAGGTTCCGGGCGGACCTCGGCGAACGACGGAATCCCCACTGCGGCGGCGACGTCCTCGGCAGTCAGCCCCGCCGGAGCGGGGCCGCGGACGAGGAGGCGGACGTCCGGGACCGCCACCCCCAGCTCGTCCAGGAGCGCGGCCGCCGCAGCACAGGCGCGGACCTCGGCCGGGACCACCACCACGAGCAGGGTGCAACGCGACAGGACGGCACGGGTCGCGTCGTCGGCGCGGCGTGGCAGGTCGACCACCACGGGACGACCACCTGCCAGGCAGGCATCGACCACCGCGGCGGTGACGGCGACGTCCGGTCGGTGGCCGCCGTCGCTGCGTTCGCGGCCGTGGGAGACGACGGCCACGCCGTCGAGCACCGGAAGCGCGGCCAGCAGGCCCGCCGGCGGAGCCCCCTGGGCGTCGCCCAGATCCGGCCACCGCAGCCCGGCCGCCGCCTCGGCGCCCAACGCGAGGTCGAGGCCTCCGCCGACCGGGTCGGCATCGACGAGGACCGCGCCGCCGGCTGCCGTGGCAGCGGCGCGGGCCAGGGCGACCGCCGCGGTGCTGGCCCCGGCACCGCCCCGGCCGCCCACGACGCCGACGGCGCCCGCGGGCCCTGCGGCGAGACGGCGCAGCCATCCGGCGAGGTCGCCCCGTCCGGGGCCGGCGACGAGCTCGACCCCGACCGCGAGCGCCGCGGGCCATGCGGGATCGAGGTCGTCGTCCTGTGCCGCGACCGCGGCCATGCGGCAGGTGCCCCCGGGCCGTCCCGCGGGAGCCAGGACGGCCAGCGCATCGACGCCGAGGACCGCGGCGTGGAACCGGCCGGGCACAGCGGCGGCCTCGGCGGCAGGTACCCCGACCACCCGGCAGCCCGGCACATCCGCGGCGGCGGAGGCGACCACCGCCCGGAGGTCCGGACGATCGGTCACGACGGCGACGTCGGGCCGGAAGGGCCCCGGGGACGGAGAGGGGAACGGGTCTCGGGTCACACGGCCAGTAGGGACCCGACACCCCGGCGCGCGTTCGACGACCTGGGTCGGGCTGTGGACGGACGACGCAGGGTCGGGTTGTGGACGACTGCGCGGGACCGCCGATGCCCGGACATGAGAGCGGCCCCGGCAGGGGGGAGCCGGGGCCGCCGAAGCCAGGACTCGGGGGGGAGAGTCCGGCTTCTTTAGGGCTGGGGGGAAGCCCTACTGGAAGTCTGCTCCCCCCAGCCCGGCAACGCAACTCCCCCGGCGAGGGATCGACCGGCTGCCCGGCTGCCCGGCTCCCTTCATGCCTCGAATGTCCCCGGACCCGCGGGGTCGGTAGCGTGGTCTCCCGTGTCGGACCGGGTGGCGGCCTTCTTCGATCTGGACAAGACGATCCTCGCCGCATCCAGCACGCTGGCTCTCGGCCGGACCTTCCGTGACATGGGGCTCGTCGGCGCGGGGACGGCGGCCCGCTCGGCCTACGCGCACGCGGTCTACGTCCTGCGGGGCGCCGACCACGTCCAGATGGAGCGGATGAAGCAGTTCCTCACCGAGCTGGTGACCGGCTGGGACGTGGCGGTCGTGTCGAAGGCGGTGGAGGCGGCCCTGGACGACGTGCTCATGCCGCTGCTGCACGTGGAGGCCGCCGAGCTCATTCGCTGGCACCGCGAGAACGGTCGCGAGGTGGCCGTCGTCACGTCCAGCGCCGAGGAGGTGGTCCGTCCCATCGCCGAGCGCCTCGGCATCGACCACGTCCTGGCCACCCGGATGGACGTCGCGGACGGCCGCTACACCGGAATTGTCGACTTCTACTGCTACGGGCCGGCGAAGGCCGAGGCCATCCGCACGCTCGCAGCGGAGCGCAGCTACCGGCTCGAGGACTGCTACGCCTACTCGGACTCCTTCACCGATCTGGCGATGCTCGCCGCCGTGGGCCGCCCCCACGCCGTCAATCCCGACCGGCGGCTGCTCGAGCACGCCCAGGTCCACGGCTGGCCGGTGCTCCACTTCGAGCCACCGCAGGCCGCCGTCACCCGGCTGCTGCGCGTCGCCCGCCCGAGCGCCACCGCTCTCGGTGCGGTCGCCGGAGCCGTGGGAGTGGCCGTGCTCACCGCTTCCGCCGCCGTCGTCGTGGCCCGTCGGCGCCGACGCTCCCCCTGACCGTCGGTCACCCCGGATCGGTCGCCCCGGATCGGTCGCCCCGCCCGACCCGGCACCTCGGCCCCGGGGTCACCCCCCGCGCATGACGCGGTCCGCGGCGGCGCGGCCCTCGACGGCGCCCGCGAGCAGCGCCGACCGCCACCACGCCCGCCACCCGGCCCGGCCCGCCCGGTCCCCGCTCGCGTATCCGCGCGACGCCGAGAGGTACTCGGCCGGGTCCGCCGCACACGCCCGCTCCGGCACGGCGACGCCGAGCGGGTCGAGTCCGGACACTCGCAGCACCCCCCGGGCCAGCGCGCGGGCGGCGATCCCGGAGACGGGAGGGACGGCGTCGGCCGTGAGGATCAGGGCGTGGACCTCGCCGGCCAGATCCGCCGCGGACCCGGCGAGCGGAGCGCCCGATCCGCCGCGGACGGCGGTCAGCAGGTCTCGCAGCCGGGCCAGCGTCGCCTGCGAGCCCGGTGCCGGCCGGCCCAGCGACGCGGTCGGCAGGCGGCCGGCGGCGGCTGCCGCGTGGACCCGCGCGAGGACCTGAGCCGGCGCCTGGACGAGGGTGCCCCCGGCCCGATCGACCGCGGCCATGGCCCGCAGGGCCGCCACGGCGACGCCGAGGGCCGGGTCGCGGCCCGCCTCCGGCACGGTGACGTCCGTGCGGCGGAGCACGTCGACCGGGACCCGGGCCCCCTCGACGGCGGCCGACGCCGAGGCGGCCCGGACGAGTGCCTCGGCGTGGACCTCGTCAGCCCGCCGCCGCAGCGCGGGATGCCAGCGCAGCTCCGTGTAGGCGGCCGCGACCTCGTCCGCTCCGCTCACAGCACCCGCCGTCCGGCCCGGGGGCCGGTGGGTGGCCCCGTCCGCGCGGGCGGGGCCACGTCCTCGGCCAGGACCCCCGCGTCGGGGTCGGTCCCGAGAGCTGCGCCCTCGCGACCGCGGACGACGTCCAGCCGCGGTCGCAGGGTCTCCGCGACGACCAGGCCGGCGAGGACCGCCACCGCCAGCCAGCGGGCCACGGCGGCTTGCACCAGCGCCGGGCCGCTGCCGGCCTCGTCGAGGAAGACCCGGAAGACGCTGACGGCGTAGGCAACCTCGACGGCCTGCCACACCAGGAACCACTGCCACCGGGGGCGGGCGAGGACCGCCAGCGGCAGCAGCCACAGCACGAACTGCGGCGACCACACCTTGTTCGTCAGGAGGAAGGCCGCGACGACGAGGAACGCGACCGACGCCAGGCGCGGCCGCGTCGGTGCGAACCAGATGAGGGCGGCGATACCGGCGCAGCACCCGAGGAACGACACCTGGGCTGCGACGTTGAGCAGCCCGACGTCCCCGACGAGCCGGTCGAAGGCCGGCCCCAGGGGGGTCCACCCCAGGGGCAGGTTGTCACCGACGAACCACAGCGACCCCCAGTCGGCGCCACGCTCGGAGGAGAACCGGTAGAAGCGCGCCCAGGCCTCGGGCGCGGCCAGCGCCACCGGCAGGTTCACCGCGGCCCAGGTCGCGGCCGCGGACCCGACGACGCCGCCGGCGGCCCGGCGCCCCGCGGGGGTCCCGGCCCGCAGGCACAGCAGGACCAGGGGTCCCAGGATCAGCAGGGGGTAGAACTTCGCCGCCGCGGCCAGCCCGATCAGCGCGCCCGCGACCACCGGCGACCGCCGCTGCCAGGCCAGCAGGGCCAGGGTGGTGAGGGCAACGGCGAGCAGGTCCCAGTTGATCCCGGCGCCGATCGCCAGCCCGGGCGCGACGGCCACCATGACGGCGTCCCACGGCCGGTCGCGGCGCATGAGCGCGACCGCCGCCACGGTGACCAGGGCCAGGAGGACGAGCACGGCGGCGGTCGCCCAGTAGAAGACGACGCCGGCGTCGGCACCCCCGAGCAGGCCGCGCTCGCCGAGGGCGTGGACCGGCAACCCGACGGCCGCCATCAGGGCGCCGGTCAGCACGGGGTACTCGAGGTCCGCCTGGAGGTAAGGCAGGAGGCCCTCGGCGAGCCCGCGCCCGCCGTACAGCGGGAGGATGTCGCTGTAGCAGGAGTGGACCCACGGCTCCCCCTCGACCGGCACGCCGTCGTGGCAGGGGAACTTGTGAGCGAACCCGATCCCGAGGGTGACCGCCGCGACTGCGAGGGCGCCCACGAGCGGGAGGGCCGGACGATGCCGCGGAGCCAGCGACGACATGGCCGACATGGTCGCCATACTGCCTGGGTGCCGACCACGGTGGCCGGTCCGCTGGTGCCGGGACCCTCGGGGGTCCAGGTGGCCGCCGTCGCCCTGGTCCTCACCCTCGCGGTCCTGCTGGTCGCCGCCGGGTGGTGGCTGTCCCGTCGCCGCCTGGCGAGCGACGCCGACCGGGCGGCGTTCACCGCCCTCCACGAGGCCACGCTGGCGGCCCCGAGCCTGCGCCAGGGCCTCACCGAGACGGGGGTCCGCCCCGCGGCGCGTCACCTGCGAGCGCTGCTCGGCGCCACGGCGGTCGCGGTCGTCGGCGACGGGCGGCTGCTGGCCTGGGACGGGGGCGCGTCCTCGCACGGCGACCGGGCGGTGACCGACGCCGCCCGGTCCCTGCGCACCGGCCGCACCGAGGTGGTGACCGGCCGCGCGCTGCGCTGCCCCGACGCCCGCTGCCCCCTGGTGGCCGGGGTCGCCGCGCCCGTCGTCGTCGACGGGGTGCGCGAGGGTGTCCTGCTCGCCTACACCGCGACGGTGCCGTCGGTGCAGCTGGTGCGCGCGACCGAGGAGGTCGCCCGCTGGGTCGCCGGCCAGGTGGCGCTGGCCGGCCTGGACGCCGAGCGGGCCCGCGCGGCGGAGGCGGAGCTGCGCGCCCTGCGGGACCAGATCAGTCCGCACTTCGTCTACAACTGCCTGGCCGCCATCGCGTCCTTCGTGCGGACCGACCCGGACCGCGCCCGCGAGCTGCTGCTGGAGTTCGCCGACTTCACCCGGTACTCGTTCCGGCGGGAGGCGTTCACCACCCTCGCCGAGGAGCTGCGCAACGTCGAGCGGTACCTGGTCCTCGAGCAGGCCCGTTTCGGGGACCGGCTGGCCGTCGACCTGCGAATCTCGCCCGAGGTGCTGCCGGTCACGATCCCGCTGCTGACAGTGCAGCCGCTGGTCGAGAACGCGGTGCGGCACGGCATGGCCGAGCGGCCCCTGACGGTCCGGGTGGACGCGGTGGACGCCGGCGAGGACGCCGTGATCTCGGTCGAGGACGACGGTGCCGGGGCGGATCCCGAGGAGATCCGCGCGGTGCTCGACGGCGTGGTGGGCTCGCCCTCGGTGGGTCTGCCGAACGTCGACTCCCGGCTGCGCCGGGCCTTCGGCGACGCAGCCGGTCTCGCGGTCGAGACCGCCCAGGGCGCAGGCACGCGCGTGGTGTTCCGCGTCCCCAAGTACGCGGCAGGGGTCCGGGCGGGCTGACCCCAAGGGCGGGGAGCACTCGGACCGGCCGGCGCGGGGCCGCGACCACGGGCCACTACCCTCAGGTCATGCCGGGGCGTGCACCCCGGCCGGGCAGGGATCCCGGGCCGGGGCTGCGGGTGCTCGTCGTGGACGACGAGCCGCCCGCGCTGGCCGAGTTGGTGTACCTGGTGGAGCGGGACGTCTCGGTGATGGATGTCGTCGCCGCAGCCAACGCCGGGGACGCGCTGCGCCACCTCGGGACCGGACGGTTCGACGCCGTCCTGACCGACGTCCAGATGCCCGGCTTCGACGGCCTCGCGCTCGCCCGCGCCGTTGCCCGGCTCGCCCGCCCGCCCGCGGTCGTCTTCGTCACCGCCCACGAGGAGCACGCGGTGGCGGCCTTCGACCTCGACGTCGCCGACTACGTGCTCAAGCCGGTGCGCCCGGAGCGGCTGGCCGAGGCGCTGCGCCGGGTCCGGGTCCCGCCCCCCGGGGCACCGGGCGCGGCCACCGGCCCCGACGAGCGGATCGCCGTGGACCTGGGCGGGGTCACCCGCTTCGTCCAGCGGTCGGCAGTCGAGTGGGCGGAGGCCCAGGGCGACTACGTCCGCCTGCACGTCGGCGGCAAGAGCCACCTCGTCCGGGTCGCCCTCGGGGCGCTCGAGGAGCGATGGGCAGGGGCCGGGTTCGCCCGCGCCCACCGGTCGGTGCTCGTCAACCTCGGCCACGTCCGGGAGGTGCGCACGGACGGCGGCCGCTGGTCGGTCGTCACCACCGCAGGGGACCGGCTTCCGGTGAGCCGGCGCCAGGCGCGAGACCTGCGAGCCGCGCTCGCCGAAGCCCTCGACGGCCCTGAGGGGGTCGGCGCATGACGGCCGATCGACCGCCGCGCCGGGTCCGGGTGACCCGGTCCATCCCCTACGGAGGGCGGCCGGAGGGCGCCCAGGCGGCGCCCCCGCCGACACCCCCGGGCCCGGCCGACGAAGTCGCCCGGGTCTACGACGCCGGCCTGCGGCGGGCGTTGCTGCGGTGGGCAGGAGTCACCCTGGCCGTCGTCGCCCTGCCCCTGTTCGGCTGGCCGCTCGCCGTCCTGGCCGTCCCCGGGCTGGGCACGGCCGCCGTCGCCGGCGTGCCGCTGCCGTGGCTGCTGCTGGGCGTCGGTGTCTACCCACTGGTGTGGCTGGCGTCCCGTTGGTACGTCGCCGGCGCCGAGCGGACCGAGCACGACTACCGGGACACCGTCGAGGGGCCGGGGTGACGCCCACGGTCGCCGTCGTGGCCGTCGCCGTGGTCGCCGCGCTCACCCTGGGCGTCGCCTCGCTGGCCAGCGGGCGGGCTCGGCGCACCAGCGACTTCTACGTCGCCGGCCGGACCGTGCGGCCATGGGTCAACGCCTCGGCGATCGGGGGCGAGTACCTGTCGGCGGCGAGCTTCCTCGGCGTCGCGGGACTCGTCCTCGTCGACGGCGTGGACGCGCTGTGGTTCCCCGTCGGCTACACCGTCGGCTACCTCTTCCTGCTCACCCTGGTGGCGGCCCCGCTGCGTCGGTCGGGCGCCTACACGCTGGCCGACTTCGCCGAGCTGCGTCTCGGCGGGGCCGCGGTCCGCCGGGGCGCGGCGGTCGTGGTGGCCGTCGTCGGCCTGCTCTACCTGCTGCCGCAGTTCGTCGGGGCCGCCGTCACCTGGCGGGCCGTGACCGGGTTGCCGGGCTGGATCGGCGTCGCGGTCGTCGCCGTCGTCGTCGGGGTCTCGGTGTACGGCGGCGGAATGCGGTCGATCACCCTGGTGCAGGCGATGCACTATTGGCTGAAGCTGGCGGCGATCGCGGTGCCGGCGGCCGTCATGGTCGTGGTCTGGCGCGCCGACGGCTCCCCCGCTCCCACGGTTCCCGACCCGGCCTGGACGCTGCCCGGCACCGCGCCCCACGAGCTGTACAGCACGTACTCGCTGCTGCTGGCCCTGTTCCTCGGCACCATGGGACTGCCCCACGTCCTCGTTCGCTTCTACACCAACCCGGACGGTGCGGCGGCGCGGCGGACCGCGTCCGCCGTGATCGGCCTCCTCGGGCTGTTCTACGTGTGGCCGCCGGTGTACGCCGTGCTCGCCCTGGTCTACGCCCCCGGGCTGGCGAGCAGCGGCGCGGACGCCGTCGTCGTCGAGCTCCCGGCCCTGGTGGTGCCGGGCACCGCGGGCGCCGTCCTGTCGGCCGTCGCGCTCGGGGGGGCGTTCGCGGCGTTCGCCTCCACGGCGTCCGGACTCACCGTCTCGGTTGCCGGCGTGCTGTCGCGGGACCTGCGGCTGCGCCCCCGGCCGGCCCGGACGGCCCCCGCGCGGTCCTTCCGCGCCGCCGCGGTGGCCACGCTGGCCCTGCCCGCCACCCTGGCCGCCGGCGGCGTCCAGGTGCCGCTGGCCGAGACCGTGGGACTGGCCTTCGCGCTGGCCGCGTCCACCTTCGCCCCGCTGCTGCTGCTGGGCCTGTGGTGGCAGGGCCTGCGCCGGGCCTCCGCGCTGGCCGGCGTCGCCGTCGGAGGGACGGCCGCCGCGCTGGCCGCGGCCGCCACGATCAGCGGCCTGGCGGACCTGCTGTCACCGGTGGTGGCCGGCGCACTCGCCCAGCCGGCGGCCTGGTCGGTGCCGCTGGCGGTCTGCGTCATGGTCGGCGGCTCCCTCGCCGAGGCCCGGCGAGGCCGCCCCCCGGCACCTGCCGCCGTCCCGGTGGCGCTGCTCCACCGCCCGGAGCCCGGCCTGGGCCGCTGACCTCCACCGACCGCTCGTCGCACGAATCGCACCGCTCGGCTACGGGCGGCGACCCGCGCCCGGCTCCCGGCACCTGGCCCGCCCCACAGTGACGGCACGGCGCATCACGACGATGTGGCGCGCCGGCGCCGGAACGAGGAGGTCCCGTGAGCACCCACAGCCCCGGATCGGCCCAGTCGCCGGGCCACCCGCCGACACCGTTCGAGGAGATGCAGGCCACCCCTGAGTTCGCCGCCCTGCGGCGACGCTTCCGCCGCTTCGTGTTCCCGCTGACCGCGGCCTTCCTCGTCTGGTACTTCACGTACGTCCTGCTGGCCGCCTACGCGACGGACTTCTTCGGCACCGAGATCGGTGGCACCAACATCAACGTCGGCCTGCTCCTCGGACTGGGTCAGTTCGCGTCGACGGCGCTCATCACCTGGGCCTACGTGAGGTGGGCCGACCGTCACCTCGACCCCGCCGCCGATCACATGCGGCACGAGGTCGAGACGGCCGTCGCCGAGCGCGCCGGGCCCGGCCCCGCGACCCGGACCCAGGTGACGGGGGGGTCGTCCTCGTGAACCCGCTCGCCGCTGCGGCGCCGGCGACCGCCGTCGGCTCGCCGCTCGTCAACATCCTCATCTTCGGCGCCTTCGTCCTCGTCACCCTCGTCATCGTCTTCCGCGCCTCCCGGGCCACCCGGACGGCCGCCGACTACTACGCCGCGGGGCGGTCCTTCAGCGGTCGCCAGAACGGCACCGCCATCGCCGGCGACTACCTGTCCGCCGCGAGCTTCCTCGGCATCGCGGGGCTCGTCGCGATCAACGGCTACGACGGGTTCCTCTACTCCATCGGCTTCCTCGTCGCCTGGCTCGTCGCCCTGCTGCTCGTCGCCGAGCTGCTCCGCAACACGGGCAGGTACACGATGGCCGACGTCCTGTCGTTCCGGCTGCGCCAGCGGCCGGTGCGAGTGGCGGCCGCGACCAACACCCTCGCCGTGTCCTTCTTCTACCTGCTGGCCCAGATGGCCGGCGCCGGCGGCCTCGTCGCGCTCCTGCTCGGTGTCTCCTCGGCCATCGGGGTCGGCATCGTCATCGCCGTGGTCGGCCTGCTCATGATCGTCTATGTGCTGGTCGGCGGGATGCGTGGGACCACCTGGGTCCAGATCATCAAGGCCCTGCTGCTCATCGCCGGCACCGTGGTGATGACGGTGTGGGTGCTGGCGCTGTCCGGGTTCAACCTGTCGGCCCTGCTCGGCGACGCAGTGGCCCGGGCAGGCAACCCGGCCCTGCTCGAACCGATGCAGCTGTACGGCGCGACGGACCTGTCGAAGCTCGACTTCATCTCGCTGTCCCTGGCGCTGGTCCTCGGCACGGCGGGCCTGCCGCACGTCCTCATGCGCTTCTACACGGTGCCGACGTCGAAGGAGGCCCGCCGCAGCGTCGTCTGGGCGATCGCCCTCATCGGCCTGTTCTACCTGTGCACCCTGGTCCTCGGTTTCGGTGCCATGGCACTCGTCGGCCCGGAGACCATCCTGGCCGCGCCCGGCGCGAGCAACTCGGCGGCCCCGCTGCTGGCCTTCGAGCTGGGCGGCACCCTGCTGCTCGGCTTCATCTCGGCGGTCGCGTTCGCGACGATCCTCGCCGTCGTCGCGGGTCTCACCATCACCGCGGCGGCGTCCTTCGCCCACGACATCTACGCGAACGTCATCAAGAAGCCCGGCGAGGTCGACTCGGCCGGCGAGGTCCGGGTCGCCCGGATCACCGTGGTCGTCATCGGCGTCGTGTCGATCGTCGGCGGCATCGCCGCGCAGGGCCAGAACGTCGCGTTCCTCGTGGCCCTGGCGTTCTGCGTGGCCGCCAGCGCCAACCTGCCGACCATCGTGTACTCGCTGTTCTGGCCGCGCTTCAACACGACCGGAGCCCTGTTCAGCATGTACGGCGGCCTCGCCCTGGCGGTGGGCCTCATCGTGTTCAGCCCCGTGGTGTCGGGTGCGGAGACCTCGATGGTCTCCGGGGCGGACTTCTCGTTCTTCCCGCTCAACAATCCCGGCATCGTGTCGATCCCCGCCGCCTTCCTGCTGGGGATCATCGGCACGTACGTCGGCCGGCCGTCCGCCGAGCACGACACCAAGCAGGCCGAGATGGAGGTGCGGGCGCTGACGGGCGCCGGCGCCGAGAAGGCGGCCACGCACTGACCGGCGGTGGGGTGATCGTCGACAGGTCGATGATCACGGGGTACCGAGGGAGGCGGTCGGGGCGGCTCGCCCGGACCGGCCGCACTCACTACCGTCGTCCTCGGACCCAGGACCGACCCGTCGCAGCAGACCCCTGGACCGTCGCAGTCGCGCGAAGGAGCACGAGATGACGACCGATCAGTCCCTGCCGGCCCCCGCTCCCGCTCTGGAGAACCTCCTCGACGAGCATCGCCGATTCCCCCCGGACCCGGCCTTCGCGGCGTCCGCCGTGGCGACGGCCGACTGGTACAACGCCGCCGCGGCGGACCGGCTCGCGTTCTGGGACCGCCAGGCGCGCGAGCTGATCACGTGGGAGCAGCCGTGGACGGAGGTCCTCGACTGGTCCCGCAAGCCGTTCGCCCGGTGGTTCGTCGGTGGCCGGCTCAACGCCTGCGTCAACTGCGTGGACCGCCACGTCGCGGCCGGCCGCGGGGACCGGGTCGCGATCCACTTCGAGGGCGAGCCCGGGGACACCCGCACGATCACCTATGCCGAGCTGCACGCCGAGGTGTGCCGAGCGGCGAACGCGCTGACATCGCTCGGGGTCGGGGCCGGGGACCGGGTCGCGGTCTACCTCCCCATGATCCCCGAGGCCGTCGTCGCGATGCTGGCGTGTGCCCGGGTCGGGGCCACCCACTCGGTGGTGTTCGGCGGCTTCAGCGCCGAGGCGCTGCGCAGCCGGATCCTCGACGCCGGGGCCAAGCTGGTGATCACCGCCGACGGCGGGTACCGGCGGGGGGCGGCCAGCGCCCTCAAGCCGGCCGTCGACGCCGCGCTGCGGCCCGGCGCCGACGGGACGTCGACCCCCGTCGAGCACGTCCTCGTGGTCCGGCGGACCGGGCAGGACACCGCCTGGACCGATGGCCGGGACGTGTGGTGGCACGACGTGGTGGGGTCGGCGTCGCCCGAGCACACGCCGGAGGCGTTCGACTCCGAGCACCCGCTGTTCATTCTCTACACCTCGGGGACCACCGGGAAGCCGAAGGGCATCCTCCACACCACCGGCGGCTACCTCACCCAGGTCGCGTACACCCACCGAGCGGTCTTCGACCTCCAGCCGGAGACCGACGTCTACTGGTGCAC
>JBHJOS010000135.1:0-13341 GCA_050329415.1 Kineosporiaceae bacterium | reverse complement strand
CGAGCCGGCGGGCCGCGAGCCGGCCGCCGGTCCCGCCGCCGACGCGGCCGTCGTGCGGTCGGTGGTCGCCGGGCTCGCCGACGGCGCAGTGGACCCGGGCGCCGAGCTCGCCGTCCGCGGCCGGACCCGCTGGCGTCGCCGGCACGTTCCGTGGGACGCGCCCGCCGCCGGCCGCGCGACCGGGGACGGCGTCGGGAACGGCGGCCGGGGGACCGTGCTCGTGACCGGCGGCACCGGGCCGGTCGGCCGCGCCGTGGCCACCCACCTGCGAGACCGCGGTCACCGCGTCGTGGTGACGACCCGGGGACGGACCGGCGAGGCCCCGCCCGGGGTCGAGGTCCGCCGGGTCGACGCCACGGATGCCACGGCCACCGCCGACCTGGTCCGCGAGCTCTCCGCCGAGGCGCCGCTCGCCCTGGTGGTCCACGCGGCCGGAGTGGTCGCCGAGGCCCGGCTGTCCCGGCTCGAGCGCCTCGACGCCGCTGAGGTCGAGGACCACCTCCGGGTCAAGCTCGGCGGTGCCGTCGCGCTGCGGGAGGCCCTCGACGGCCTCCCGGACCGCGCCGGGCGCCCCACGGTGCTGCTCATGTCGTCCCTCACGACCGCCGTCGGCGGGGTGGGGATGTCCGCCTACGCCGCCGCCAACGCCGCCATGGAAGCCCTCGCGGCCGACGACCCCGGCTGGGTCGCCGCCGGGTGGGACGGCTGGCAGGTGGGAGTCGACACCGTCGTCCGCGGCGACGCCCTGGACGCGGCCACCGGGACCGCCGCCCTGGGCCACCTCCTCGCCGCGGTCGCGGCTCGCGGCGCGCCGCCCGCGGTCGCGGTGTCCACCACCGACGTGGCCGCCCGGGTGGCGGCCGCCTCGGTGCCCCGGCGGGCGACCGGCCCCGGGGGTCCGGCGGCCGGGGACCAGGAGCCGGACCCGGTGCGACGGACGCTGTCGGAGATCTGGGGCGAACTGTTCGCGCTGGCGTCGGTCGAGCCGGACGCCGACTTCTTCGCCCTCGGCGGTCACTCGCTGCTCGGCACCCGGATGCTCGCCGCCTGCGACGACCGGCTCGGGGTGCGGCTGAGCCTGCGGGACCTGCTGGCGGCGCCCACCGTGGCACAGCTCGCCGCCCGGATCACCGCGGCCGGCGGCGGCGAGGGGCCGGCACCACGGACGGTGGCCGGCGGGTCCGGCGCCGAGCCGGACCCGGAGGTGCCCGCCTTCGACTCCGACGGCACCTTCGCCATGACCCGGGTCCAGCACGCCTACTGGGTCGGGCGCGACGGCGGGTACCGATGGGGGCGGGTGCCCTGCCACTTCTACCTGGAGTACGACTGCCCGGACCTCGACCTCGACCGGTTCGAGCGGGCGTGGAACGCCGTCGTGGCCCGGCACCCGCTGCTGCGCTCGGTCACGACCCCCACCGGGCGCTTCCGCGAGCTCGCGACGGTCCCGTGGTATCGAATCCGCCGGCACGACCTCACCGGTCACGACGAGGCCGCGCGCGACGCCCGGCTGGCCACCCTCCGGGAGCGGATGACGACCCGGCCCGGGCCGCCCGACCGCTGGCCGCTGGTCCAGGTCCAGGCGGCGCTGCTGCCAGGGGGCCGGACACGCCTGCTGCTCGGGGTCGACGTCCTGGTCTGCGACGCCGCCAGCTGGTGGATCGTCGAGGCCGAACTCCAGGCCCACTACGACGGGCGCGACCTGCCCGGGCCCGGTCCGCACCCCGCGGTCTGCGCCGCCGCCCTGGAGGCCCGTCGCCAGGGGCCGGCCGGTCGTCGCGCGGCCGACTACTGGCGGTCCCGGTTCGACGCGGTGCCCGGCCCGCCGGCGCTGCCCGTGGCCGAGCCCGACGGGCCGCCCCGCTTCGTGCGCCGCACGGTCCGCATCGCCGCCGCCGAGTGGGCGGCGCTGCTCGGCGCGGCGGCCCGGCACCGGGTGACCCCCACCGCGGCGCTGCTCACGGTCTACACCGACGTCCTCGCGGACTGGGCCGGGTCGCGGGGCTTCGCGGTCACCCTCACGCTGTTCGACCGCCCGCCCGTCGACCCGGCCGTCAACCGGGTGGTCGGCGACTTCACCTCCCTCGTCCTGCACGACGTGCCCGCCGAGGCACCGGCCTCGTTCGCCGAGCGCGCCGCCGCGACCCAGGAGCGCCTCTTCGCCGACCTCGACCACCGCGAGTACTCGGCGCTGGAGCTGCTGGCCGAGCGGGCGTCCCGGACCGGGCAGCTGCGCTCGGTCCCCGTGGTGTTCACCGGGGCACTCGGGGTCCACGACATGGTCGAGGGCACCGGGGCGCTGGAGTGGGCCGGCGAGCAGGTCCACGCCGTGGCCCAGACCCCCCAGACCTGGCTCGACCACCAGGTCCTCGAGCACCGCGGCGAACTCCGCCTCCAGTGGGACGTGCTCGTCGGTGCACTGCCGGACGACGCGCTGGACGCCGCCGTCGCCGACCATGCCGCCCGGGTCCGGGCGCTGGCGCGCGACGAGACGGCATGGGACACCAGCGACGCCCGGCCCGCCGGATCCCCGCCCACCGAGTCCCCGCCCACCGACTCCCCGCCCACCGAGTCCCTGACCGAGAACTCCCCGCCCACCGAGTCCCTGACCGAGGACCCCGACGCGGCCGATGTCGTCCTCACCCTGCGCAGTGGAACCCGGGGCGGCGGGAGTCGGGGCAGCGGGCGCCCGACCCTGTACCTCGCCCACCCGTCCGGGGGGGACGTGCTGTGCTACGCCGAGCTCTCCCGCCTGCTGGACGAGCGGGTCGACGTCGTGGGGCTCACCGACCCCGAGCTCGCCGGGGTGACCGGTCCGGGGCCGGAGTCGGTGCCGGGGATCGCCGCCCAGTACATGAGGGCCCTGGCCCGCTCGGGTGGGCGGGAGCCCTGGCTGCTCGGCGGCTGGTCGATGGGCGGCACCGTCGGACAGGAGATGGCGCGCCAGCTGCACGAGGCGGGTGAACGCGTCGCCCTGCTCGTCATGCTGGACTCCAACGACCCCACCTACATCCGGGCCGTGCCCGGGGACACCGCCGACGAGGTGGCCCTCGGGGTGACCCTGCGTCACCTGCACGCGCTGGAGGCCTTCCTCGGCATCGACCTCGACGCGGCGGCGGTGGCGGCGGCCCCGCCCGAGGCACGTGCCGTCGCGGCCGCCGAGCGCCTGCGCGCCCACCGGCTGCTCGGCCGCGGCGAGGACGTCTCGGCCCGGCTCGCCGTGTTCGCCCGGCACCTGCGAGCGCTCGCCGACCACGAACCCGGACGCCTCACCGACGACCGGGTGCAGACCCTGCTGGTGCGCGCCGACCGCCCCTCGCCCCGCAACTCGGGCATCGGGATGGGCGTCGACGACACCCCGCCGGACCGGCTCGCCGACCTCGGGTGGGGCCGCCACCTCGCCGGCGGGCTGCGGGTCGTCGGGGTCGACACCCACCACTACGGCCTGCTGCACCCCCCGGCCCTGCCGGCGGTCGCCGGCCTCCTCGACGCGGCCCTGGCGCCGCACGTCACCTGACAGCCCACCGGCTCCCGCCGGCCCACCACCACCCGTTCACGAAAGGCACCGATGCGAACCCGACCCGCCCTGCTCGCCGCCGCCCTGGCGGCGACCCTGCTCGCCGCCTGCTCCACCGGCGACTCCGGTTCCACGCAGTCCCCGGGGGCCTCGCCGGCCGCCGGAACCGGCGCCGACCCGTCCGGCGAGGTCGCACAGACCTTCCGCTACGCCGCCCAGGGTTCGCCCACGGTCGCCACGAACGATCCGCACGGCCTGCTGCCGGGCGAGAGCGACGTGGTCCGGATGGCCCTGACCTACGACCCGCTGACCGTGCCGGGGGCGGACGGCGAGACCCAGCCCCGGCTGGCGGTGTCCTGGGAGCCGGACGAGACGCTCACCCGGTGGACGGTGACCCTGCGGGACGACGCCGTGTTCTCCGACGGGTCCCCCGTCACCGCGGCGGACGCCCTGTTCTCGCTGCGCCGGATGGGCGAGAAGGCGGCGGAGAACTTCGGCCGCCTGGGCATGTTCGACCTCGCGGCCTCCAGTGCCGTCGACGAGACCACGCTGGAGCTCGTCACCGTCCAGCCCTACGCCGAGGTCGGCCTCGCGCTGGAGGGCGCGACGTTCGTCGTGCCGGAGGGCAGCGACGACTTCACCGAGCCCGTCCCCGGCTCGGGTCCGTTCGTCCCCGTGGCCGGCGACGCCCAGACGGCGGCCTTCGAACGCCACGACGACTGGTGGGGACCCACCCCGCCGAGCGAGCGGATCGAGGTGACCGCGATCCCCGACCCCCAGGCCCGCGCCGAGGCGGTGCTGTCGGACCAGGCCGACCTGGCCGGCGCGGTGCCGCCCGCGGCGGTCGAGGGCCTGACCGACGACGGGGTCCAGGTGGTGTCCCGGCCGGGCGCGACGCTGTACCCGCTCGTCATGCGCACCGAAACGCCGCCGTTCGACGACCCGCGGGTGCGGCAGGCGGTGCGACTGGTGCTGGACCGCGAGCAGCTGCTCGCCACGGTCTTCCTCGGCTACGGCGACGTGGGCAACGACCTGCTGACACCGCAGGACCCGACGAGCCCCGCCGACGTCGAGCAGCGCGAGCGCGACGTCGACGAGGCGCGCCGGCTGATGGCCGAGGCCGGACTCGCCGACGGTGTCCAGGTCACCCTGCACTCCACGACCGCCTTTCCCGGGATGGACACCGCGGCCACGCTCATCGCCCAGCAGGTGGCGGAGATCGGGATCCAGGCGCAGGTCGAGCTGGCGCCGCCGGACACGTACTTCGTCGACGTCTACGCCCAGGAGCCGTTCTACGTCTCCTACCTGGGCGGGATCCCGTTCCTCGACGTCGTCCGGGTCGCCCTCACTCCCGGGTCGCCGACCAACGAGACCGCGTGGGACGACCCGCAGTGGTCGGCCGACCTCGACGCCGCGCTCGCCGAGTCGGACGCCGAGGCCCGCCGCGCCCTGCTCGCCGACCTGCAGTCCCGGCTGCGCGACGAGGGCGGCTACGCGGTGTGGGCGCTCAGCGACCGGCTCGACCTGGCGGCCCCCGGCGTGACCGGCGTGCCCGAGGGCATCGGGTTCGCCTCCGGGTTCGTCGACCAGGTGCAGCGGGTCGGCTGAGGTGCCCGCCGGGCTGCTCGCCGCCGCGGTGCGGGCGGTGGTCCTGGTGGCCGCCGCCTCACTCGTGATCTTCCTGGCGGCAGCAGCCCTGCCGGGCGACGCCGTGGAGGTCCGCAGCGGCGGGCGGGTGGATCCGGCGCAACTGGCGGACCTGCGGGCCGAGGCGGGCCTCGACCGTCCCCTCCCGCAGCGCTACCTCGACTGGGTCGTCGGCCTGGTGCACGGGGACCTCGGGGAGTCGCTCGTCACCGGCCGCCCGGTGGCGGACGTCGTCGCGGAGCGGCTGCCGGTGTCGGGCACGCTCCTGCTGGCGTCGCTGCTCCTCGCCGTCCCGCTGGCCGCGGGTGCGGCATGGCTCGCCGCGGAGGGACCGGCAGTCCTGCGCCCCGTGGTGACGGCGGCGACGGCAGGGGCCGCCGCCGTCCCCCAGGTCGTCGTGGCGGTCCTGCTCGCGGTGCTGCTGGCGGGGGTGCTCGACCTCGTGCCGCCGGTCTCCCTGCTGCCCGTCGGGGTGTCGCCGTGGGCGCGCCCCGACCTGCTGGTGCTGCCCGTGCTCACCCTGGCGCTGCCCTCCGCGGCCTTCGCCGCGGGGCTGGTCCGGGGGGCGTGGGAGGACGTCACGGCCCGGGAGTTCGTCCGGGACGCCGTCGTCCGGGGGGTGCCCGCCGCGACCGTCGCCCTCCGGTACGTCCTGCCGGGCGTGGCGCCGGCGGCACTGCGGGTGCTGGCCGTGGTGACCGGCGCCCTGGTGGCCGGGACCGCCCTCGCCGAAGTGCTCTTCGGGATGGCCGGTCTCGGCGAGCTGCTGGTCAGCGCCGTCGGTGCCCGGGACGCCCCCGTCGTGCAGACCGTCGCCCTGCTCGGGGCGGCGGTCGTGGTCGTCGGCATGCTCGTGGCCGACCTGCTGGCGGCGGCAATCTCACCCGGAACCGGGCACGGAACCGGACGAGGCACCGGACAAGGCACCGGACGGGGCACCCGACGGGGCGCCGGGCGCGGCGCGGCACCCGCAGCGGGCGAGCCGACGGCGCAGGCGCCCCGGTGACACCGGCCCGGGGCGCGGTCGTCGCGACCGCCGCCGTCGCCCTGGTGCTCGCCGTCGCGGGCGGCGCGGTCCTGCCGGGCGGGGAGGACGCCGCGGTCCGCGTGGTGGCCGCCCCGTGGGCACCGCCCGGCCCGGGACTGCCCCTGGGCGCCGACGCGCTGGGCCGCGACGTGCTGGCCCGGACGGTGCAGGGTGGCCGCACGGTGGCGCTGACGGCCCTCGCCGCAGCCGTCGCCACGACCGCGGTCGGCACGGCGGCCGGGCTGTGGAGCGGGTGGACCGACGGGCGCGCCGCCCGGGCCGCCGGTGCCCTGGCGGACCTCGCGCTCGCGGTGCCGCTCCTGCTCGTGGCCCTGCTTGCGGCGGGTGGCCTGCCGGGGCCGGTCGCGGTCGCGGTCGCCACCGTGGTGGGTGGCGCCCCGCTCACCATGCGGGTGGTGGCCGACGCGACCCGCGGGGCACGGCGAGCCGGGTACGTCGAGGCCGCCCTCGGCCGGGGCGAGCGGGCGTCGGCCGTGCTGCTGCGGGAGGTGCTGCCGGCCCACGCCGGCCTGGTCGGCGCGGACCTCGCGCTGCGCTTCGTCGTCGCGTTGCAGCTGGCCGCCGCCCTCGCGGTGCTCGGCTTCGGCCCACCGCCCCCGGCGCCCGACTGGGCCGCGATGCTGCGGGAGAACCTCACCGGGGCCGGTCTCAACGCCGCCGCCGTGCTCGCGCCCGCCGCGGCCCTCACCGGGCTCGCGGCCTGCGTCGCCGGCGCCGCCCACGTGCTGTCGTCCCAGGACCGCACGTGAGTGCCGGCCTCGATGTCGCGGGCCTGCGCGTGACCGACCGGGCCGGGCGGGAGGTCCTCGCCGGGTTCGATCTGCGGGCAGGTCCCGGCGAGGTGGTCGCCCTGGTCGGCCCGTCCGGCACCGGCAAGACGACCGCCCTGCTGGCCGTCCTCGGCGCGCTGCCCGACGGTCTGCGGCAGGTCGCCGGGACGGTGTCGTGGCAGGGTTCCCCGCTCCGCCGGCCCCGGCGCTGGCGGCGCGCGACGGTCGGCTACCTGGCACAGGACCCGCGCTCGGCGCTCCATCCCCTGCGTCCGGCCCTGCTCACGGTCGCCGAGGGGGCCACCGGCGGCCTGCGCCCGCACGCCCGCCGCGAGGCGGCCAGGGCAGCGCTGGACCTGGTGGGCCTGGACGCCGAGCAGCACGGCGCCCGCCGCCCGCACGAGCTGTCGGGCGGCCAGGCGCAGCGGGTCGCGCTGGCCCGGGCCGTCGTCGCACGACCGGGACTGCTGGTCCTCGACGAGCCGACGAGCGCCCTGGACGCCGACTCCGCGGCCGTGGTCGCTGCCGTGCTGGCCCGGCGGCGCGGAGACCACCCCGGGGCGACGGTGGTCGTCAGTCACGACGAGACGCTGGTCGCGGGCCTCGCCGACCGAGTGGTCCGGCTCGGGGACAACACGGGCGCCACGACGGGTCGGCACCCGCCCCGCACCGGGCGGGAGTCGCCGTCCACCCGGGACGCCGGGGATCCGGCGGCAACGGCCGTCCTGGCCGCCACGCGGGTGACGGTGGCGCAGCCACCGGGGGGTTCCGTCCTGCTGCGCGACGTCGACCTCCGGGTGGGCCGCGGCGAGCTGGTCGCCGTGCTCGGCCCGTCCGGGGTGGGCAAGTCCACCCTGCTGCGTGCCCTCGCGGGGCTCCACCCCCCCGAGGCCGGCAGCGGGGTGCTGGAGGTGGCCGGCGAGCCCGTGCCGTGGCCGGCCCGGCGCCGGGCCCGTCCGGCGGCCCTGGCCCTGGTGGGGCAGGACCCGCGGGCCGAGCTCAACCCGGCCCGGCGGGCGGGCGACGCCGTGCTGCGCCCCCTGCGGACCCTGCGTGGCCTTCGGGGACGCGCGGCGCAGACCGAGGCGATCGCCCTGCTCGCCGCGGTCGGGCTGCCCGCGGACACGCTGCACCGTCGCCCCGGCCGGCTGTCCGGAGGGCAGCGGCAGCGGCTGGCCCTGGCCCGGGCGCTCACCGGCTGCCCCGATGTCCTATTGCTCGACGAGGCCACTGCGGCGCTGGACGCCGCCACGGCCGCCCGGATCCTCGACCTCGTCGACGAGCTGCGGAACCGCCCCGGTGGGCCGGGCGTCCTGGCCGTCACGCACTCCCCCGCCCTCGCCGCTCGCGCCGACCGCGTTCTGCGGGTCGCCGACGCCGACCTCGTCCCCCAGGAGGCCGCCCATGCCTGACCTGCTCGCCCACCCCTTCGTCGCGCGCGTCGACCGGCCCGAGGGCGAGGACCGGCTCGTCGTGACCGCGGCCGCCGGGGCACTCGCGGCCGGGCCGCCACCGGGCCCGCTGGTCGCGGAGCACCTCGACCACTGGTCGGAGGTGTACGACCTCACGTACGCCGCCACCGCCTCCGAGCTCGCGGGATGGCGCGCGAGCGACACCGGCGAGGCGCTGCCCGCCGACCACATGGCGCAGTGGGCCGACCGCACCGCCGAGCTGATCCTCTCGACCGGGCCTCGGGTGGTGCTGGAGCTGGGCTGCGGCACCGGGATGCTGATGCGGCGGCTGCACCCGCACGTCGTGGCCTACGTCGGCACCGACATCGCCCCGGACGCCAGCGCGCGGCTGGCGGCCGAGACCCCGCCCGGGGCCCGCGTGGTCCACGCGGCCGCCCACGAGGCGCGAGCCCCCCAGGTGAGCGAGGCCCTCGCCGGGCGGGCGCCGGACTGCGTGGTCCTCAACTCCGTCACGCAGTGCTTCCCGAGCGTGTCGTACCTGGCCGCGGTGCTCCGCGAGGCGCTGGCCGGGCTCGCGCCGGGCGGGGCGGTGGTCGTCGGTGACATGCGCCACGCGGGCCTGCTCGACGAGTTCGCGCGCTGGGCGGGACGGCGCCCGGAGACCGACGAGGAGCTGCTGATCGACCCGCCGACGCTGGCGGCCGCGGTGGCCGGCGCCGGGCCGGGCCTGCGCCTCACGCTGCACGCCAAGACCCTGACCACGGACACCGAGCTCGCCCGGTACCGCTTCGACGCCGTCCTGCGGACCGGGTGCCCGGACGGGGCGGCGGGGCTGGCCGGGCTGGCCGGGCCGGCCGGGCTGGCCGCCGAACCCGACGTGCTGGCCTGGGGGGGCGCGGACGATCTCCTGGCAGCCGTGCGGCGGGGCGAACCGGTCCGCGTGACGGGGATCCCCAACCGGCTGCTGCTCCCCGACCAGCCGGGTGCCGTCACCGGTGCTGAGCTTCGCTCGCTGCTGGCCGGGACCGGCGCGGCCGTGCTGCTCGACCCGGACGACCCGACCCTGCTGGCGGTGGCCGCTCCCGCCGCGGCCGGGGCGCTGGCCCCGGCCGCCGTGGCCGGTCCTGGGCATCCCCACGAGCCGCTCGCGGCGTTCGCCCGCGGATGCCTGGTCGAGACGGCGCGACGGCTCGCCCGCCGGGGCGGCTGGTCCCTGCCCGCGACGGTGGTCGGGCAGGTGCCGACCGGTGGCGGCCACGCCGCCGGCGCCGTGGCCGAGGAGGCGGCGGCCACCGACCGGGCGGGGCGGCTGATGGTGGGCGCCGGGGAGGTCGTCGTGAACGATGCCGCACTCGCCCGGCTGCCGGCCGCCGTCGCCCAGCTGGACGCCATCGCGCTGCAGGCCCTCGCCGGGCGCTTCACCGGGGGCCGGCCCGTGGCGGCGCCCCGGCACGAGTGGATCGTGGGGCGCTGGGAGGCCGTCCTCGGCGCGGTCACCGTGCGGCCCCGGCGAGGTCTCGACCCGGACGGGCCGCTGCTGGACCGGGCGTGCGCCGACCTCGGCTACCCCGCCGACATGGCCCGGTTCTTCCGCGAGGCGCTGCACCGGCTGCCCGAGCTGCTGTCGGACGAGGTCCCGGCGCAGGCCCTGCTGTTCCCCGGCGGCGACCTGGGGACGTCGCTCAGCAAGGACCGGCTCAACGTCAGCAACGCCTACCTGCACGGCGCCGTCGGTCACGTGCTCGCCCGGGCGGCGGCCACCCGGCCCGCACCGCTTCGGGTCCTCGAGCTCGGCGCCGGCGCCGGGGGCGGCACCGGTGCCGCCCTCGACGGCCTCGCCGGGGCCGACGTCGACTACCGGTTCACCGACGTCTCACGGTTCTTCCTCGACGCCGCCCGGGAGCGGTTCGGTGACCGGCTGCGCTACGCCGTCGTGGACGTCGACCGGGACCTGGGGTCGCAGGGCGTCCCGGCCGGCGGCGCCGACGTGGTGCTGGCGGTCAACGTCCTCCACTGCGCCCGCCACGTGGGCCGGTCGCTGCGGCACCTGCGGCCCGCGGTGGCGCCGGGCGGCCTGCTGCTCGTCGCCGAGGCGACCCGGGAGCACCCCATCGTCCTCGCCACCATGCAGTTCCTGCTGTCGCCGCGGGACGGCGAGGACCCGCCCGGCTCGTCGGACGCCCGGGCGGGCGGGTCGGTGTTCCTCGGGGCACGCGCCTGGCGGGCGGAGCTGGCCGCGGCGGGGTTCCGGACCCTCCTCACGCTGCCGGACCCGAGATCGCCCCTGTCGACACCGGCCCAGAGCCTGTTCGTCGCGACGCCGGTGTAGCCCCGGGGACAGCCGGCCCCGGGGCCTCAACCGAGCGGGACCGGCAGCCGCGACCGGAACAGGTCCTGCTCCAGCCAGACCGCCGCGCAGACGCCCGCGGCGGCGGCCGGCGCGACCAGGGTCGCCGGCTCGGGCACGGCCTCCAGGTGGGCGGCGTCGCCCGCGGCGAACACCCCCGGGACGCTGGTGCGCGAGTACTCGTCGACCCGGACGCACCCGTCGGGCAGCACCACGCACCCCAGCTGCGCGGCGAGGGCGGTGTTGGGCCGGGTGGGTGCTCGGTGGAAGATCGCGTCGCGGGGCAGGGTCGTGGCGTCGGTGAAGCGGACGGTGAGGGCGTCGAGCTCGCCGTCGACGCCGGCCACGGGCGTCTCGACCACCGCGACGCCGAGGGCGGCCAGGGCGTCCGAGACCGGCCCGGGGATGTCCGCGGGGCCGTTGGTGCACACGACGACGTCCGGGCTGTACCGGTCGCGGACGTACGCCGCGAGCATCGTGTCGGGGCCGTTGCCGACCACCGCCACGGTCTTGCCGTCGGTCTCGTAGCCGTGGCAGAAGGGGCAGTGGAAGACGCTGGAGCCCCAACGCTCGGCGAGACCCGGGACGTCCCACGGGACGTCGGTCTGACCGGTGGCGAGCAGGAGCCGGTGCGAGTCGACCTCGCCGCCGTCGGCGAGCGTGAGCCGGAAGCCACCGGTCACGCCCGATGCCGCGACCGCCTCCGCCCGGCGCAGCTCGACCGAGGGGTACGCCGCGAGCTCCGCCCGCCCGTCCGCCAGCAGCGCGGCCGGGGGGCGGCCGTCGCGCCCGAGGTACATGTGCATCTCGGCGGCGGGGGCATTGCGTGGCCGCCCGCCGTCGAGGACCAGCACCGACCGCTTCTGGCGACCGAGGACCAGCGCGGCGCTGAGGCCGGCCGCTCCCCCGCCGACGACAACCGCGTCATACATTCGATCACCCTTTCGATAACGGTTCTCGACACCGGTACCGTAGCGCGCGTGACGGACCAGGACTTCTACGAGCGCACCGCGGAACATGTCGCCGTCCTGCTAGGACCGCCGTGGCAGGTCCTCGGCCCGGCCCTGGCGTCGGCGCTCGACGGCCTCGACCCGACCGCCGGACCGGTGGTCGACGTGGGGGCGGGCAGCGGCCTCGGCACCCGGGTGATCGCCCGGGCGATGCCCGGGGCGGAGATCATCGCGGTCGAACCGAACCGGGCGCTGCGCACGGCGCTGCTGGCCGTCGTCACGGCGGACCCCGACCTGCAGTCCCGGGTGACGGTCGAGCCGTACGACCTCCTGACGGCCCAGCTGCCCTCGCGCCTCGGCGCGATCGTGGCCCTCAACGTGCTCGGCCACTTCCCGCCGGCGGAGCGTCGCCGGGTGTGGCAGCTCGCGGCCGACCGGCTCGCCCCCGAGGGGGTCGTCGTCGTGGACCTCTTCCCGCCGAACCGGCCCGAGCACGTCGCCGCCTCGCCGCTGGGCGAGGTCGCCGTCGGCCGTCACCGGTACACCGGCACCGCCCGCGCGGAGCCCGCCGGCGAGGACGCGGTGACCTGGGAGATGAGCTACCTGGTGACCGACGACCAGGACCGGGTGCTGGTCGACTTCAGCGCCCGGCAGCACTGGCACGTGCTCGACCGCCACCATCTGGCCGCCGAGGTGTCGGACGCCGGCCTGCAGCTGTCGGAAGGCCCGGCCGGCACCTACCTGATCCGGCGCTGACCCGGCGATGAGTCGGAGGAGAGCGCATCGAGCCGGGCCAGCATCTCCTTCGACAAGTCGCGGAACTCCTGTCGGCACACCTGCACATAGCGCTGCGTGCTGCCGATGGCACCGTCGGCAGGGCGGAGGTCGAACATCGGTTTGCGAGCGTCGTGGGCCAGCGGCATGAGGCTCCGGTAGTTGCGGACCGTCCCGATCTCGGGCGACCGCCCGTCCTGGTCGTCCGAGTGGCCGAGCGCTTCCGCGTAGACGTCAGGGATCCGGCCCAGCCAGGTCTGGTAGGCCTTGACCGGGCGGTCGAGTCGCCTGCTGGATTGCATGACGACGTAGCCCAGGGGGTGCATCCGACCGGCCGGCGCGTCGATGGACGTCGGGATGCGCGGTCGCGCGGTCCGCTGCCAGTCGCCACGCCAGCGCCGCAGGGAGGGTCCCAGGTTGCGCAGGGCCTGGGCGCTGACGAGGTCGGCGCCCAGGGGGACGACGACGTGATCGGCGATGAGCAGCGCCGATCGGTTCAGGGCACCGAGGTTGGGGCCGACGTCCACCAGGACCAACTCCGCCCCGACGGCGTCCGATGCGCCCCGCACCAGCCGGTGGAAGGCCGTCGTCGCACGGGCCGCGGCGTTGTCGCCACCCGCGAGGGTCGCCGACCACTGCTCGGCCAGCTTCTCCTCGAAAGTGCTGAGCGCCAGGTCCCCCGGCAGGAGATGGAGGCCGTCCGCCACCTGGAGGGGGGTCAACGGGGCAACGTCGCCCAGGCCCTCGGTGATCGGACGGACTACCAAACCGGGCGGCTCACCGGCTGCAACGTCGGGTGGCTCAGCAGCCGACGAGGCGCTGGGCCAGCCACCCCTCGACGGCGTCGAGGCCGACCCGCTCCTGGGCCATGGAGTCACG
>JBHJOS010000148.1:0-20733 GCA_050329415.1 Kineosporiaceae bacterium | reverse complement strand
TCGGAGTGGGCGGGCCGGGCGGCGGCCCGGCGCTCGGCGGCGTCGGGCAGGTCGAGACAGTGGATCGCGAAGAGCATCCGACCCTCGCTCAGCCGGCCACGGGTGCGGGCTGGGGGGTGCTCGCCCCCGAGGCCTCCCGGGCGGCGGACAGGTGGGTCGTGAGGGCGCGGCGGGCCGCGAGCGACTCCTGCTTCGCGCTGATGGTCTCGGGCAGCACGCGGTACTCGGCCTCCACCGCGGCGGCCACCCCGCCGTTCTGCTCCACCTCCACCCGGCAGCGGAACAGGTGCCCGAGGCCGGTCCGGTCATGCGTGAGCAGCCGGTAGTGCAAGGTGGCTGCCAGGGGGAACACGTAGTTGTCGAAGGCGGAGCGGAACGACACGACGACGAACCGGTGGGGCTCGTCGATCTCGCCCAGGAGGAACTCCTCCGTGACGGCGGTCCAGGCCTGGCGGGCGGCCTCGGTGAGTGTGATCGCCGGCAGGTGCTGGCCGGTGATGTGGTCCGACAGGGTCTCGGTGCGGCCGTCGACGATGAGCTCGACCGTGAAGTGGTCGTCGGCGACCCGCTCCGGGGGGCCGACGAGGGCGTTGCGGCGGTCGTGCTTGTGGGTGAGCCGCCGGTCGGCGGGTGCCGGGGCAGCCGCGGCCAGCCGGTCGGTGCCGGCGAGGAGATGGCGGATCTCGTCGGCCTGCTCGGCGGTGATTCCCTGACCCATGGTGATGGTCGCCGGCACCGGCTCCTCCGCCCTCAGGTGGGCCAGCAGGTCCGACGCCGCCATCGTCCCGGGGTTGGCGAGGAACACGTCGAAGGTGTCCCCGACGACGGTCACCGCGTCCTCACGCATGGTTGTCACCGCCGGGGGCGGCCGGCGCGCAGGCCTGCTCGTAGACGGCGACGACCGCGTCCACGGTCCGGGCGTCGAAGACCATGCCGTCCTCGGCGAACGGGTCGACACCGAGTTCGGCCTCCAGCTGCACGATGAGGCGGGCGAGCAGCAGCGACGTGAGGCCCAGGTCGGTGAGCCCCTCGTCACCCGAGAGCTCGGAGCGGGCGTGGCCCGACTCCTCGAGCAGGGTCCGGATCTGGCTGTGAACCGTGGCGCGGACGGTATTGGTGGCTAGCACGTGATCCCTCCATCTACTGTGACGATCTGTCCGGTCATGAACGACGACTGCGGTGAGGCGAGGAAGAGAACGGCGTCCGCCACCTCGCGGACGTCGGCGAAACGGCCCAGCGGAGTGCGACCCGCGATCCGGTCGCGGTTGGCGTCGGTGACGCCGGTGGTCATGTCGCTGTCGAAGAACCCGGGGACGACCGAGTTGACCCGGATGCCCAGCGGCCCGAGTTCCCGGGCGAGGCTGCGGCCGAGCCCGTCGATCGCCGCCTTGGTCGCCGAATAGACTGCGACTCCCCGGTGGCCCCGGATCGCGTTGATCGAGGAGACGTTGACGATCTGCCCGCCCGCCTGGTGGCGGGTCATCGCCCGGACGCATGCCTGGGTGAGGACCATGGGTCCCACGACGTTCGTCGTCACGAGCCGGGTGAGCTGCCCGGCCGGCACGGTGAGGAACAGCTGCGGCGGTGGCAGGGCGGCGGCGTTGTTGACCAGGAGTTCGAGCCGACCCCGGCCGGCCGCGGCGGTGACGACGGCCTGCAGGCTCGCGTTGTCCGACAGGTCCGCCGCTTCCCAGAGGAAGTCCGCGCCGTGCTCGGCCTGCATCTCCTCGACGAAGCCGGTGACGGAGCGGCTGAAGGTGACGACCTGCCACCCGTCGGCGAGCAGGCGCGTGACGACGTGGGCCCCGAGGCCCCGGCTGCCGCCGCTGACGAGGGCGACCCGCCCGTCACCGCTCACGTCCGGCTCCTGACCTTCTTGAACCGCTCGGAGTGCTGGCTGTCCCGGGTGACCTCGACGACGGCGGGCACCTTGAACGGCTCGAGGTGACCGGCGCAGTGCGCGCGTACCCGTTCGTCCAGTCGACGGGGGTCCTCGTCCGCGACGAGTGACACCGTGGCCCGCACGACGGTGCCGAGGATGGGGCTGCGCTTCCCGCTGACGGAGACCTCGGCGACGTTGTCGAGCTGGAGGATGACGTTCTCGACCTCGCTGGGGTAGACCTTCTCGCCGCCGACGTTGATGATTTCCGAGCGGCGCCCCAGGATCCTGATCCAGTCGCCGTCGACCTCCACGACGTCCTGGGTGTTGAAGTAGCCCTCGTCGTCGAACGGGGCGGGTGCGTTGAGGTACCCGAGCATGGCCATCTCGGAGCGCACCCACAGCACGTTGTCGATGATCTTGTGCTGGAACCCGGCACTGTCCGCCAGCTGGAGCCAGACGGTGTCGTTGCCGCGGGAGCGGGTGGGGAGGATCCCGAGTTCGGACAGGCCGTAGGTCTGCTTGAAGCGCACCCCCGGCATCACCTGGTCCAGACGCTCGAGCGTTCGCTCCGGCATCGGCTCCGTACCGTAGGTGACCAGTTCCAGGCTGCTGGTGTCGTACCGCTCGTAGGGCGCCCCGACGAGCACCATGTTGAGGAACGACGGAGTGGTGGGGAGCACCTCGATGCGGTGGCGCTCGATGGCGGCGAACACCGCGTCGGGTGTCCGTTCCGGAACGGTCACGATGGTGCCGCCCTGGCTCAAGCTGTGGAGGACCGTGTTGATCCCCCCGATGTGGTCGAGATTGAGGAAGGTGAGGATCCGCTTGCCCGTCCGGAGTTCGGAGTACCGCTCAAGAGCCTTGTCGAAGTTCAGGACCGACGCCTTGCTGCGGCCGGTCGTTCCCGAGCTGAAGAGCACCAGCCCGGCGGCGCCCGCCTCGCGCAGCCTGCCGTAGAGCTCGTGATCGGCCGCCCGGCCGGTACGGGTGACGTCGTGGTCGCCTGCATCGTCGACCCGGATCACGACCTCCACCTGGCCGACGTCGAGGAATTCCGCGCGCTTGGCGGCCGGCAGCGTGTCGAGGGGGACGACGATCGCGCGGCGCTCGACGAGGGCGAGGACACCCGCGCAGGCCCGCGCCGAGTGCGCGCCCTCGCACGTCACGACCTCGCCCGGTCGCACCTCGTGGCGGTCCAGGAGCTGTCGCCATTCTTCGACCATTCGCAGCAGATCGTCGTAGGTCGTCGTCACCCCGTTGTGGACGACGGCCTCGGCGGAGCCGAAGCCCGCCAGTCGGGGGAGAAACCAGTCACTCACGGAGAACCTCACAGAAGGTGGTCGAATGGTGACGAGTCGGACGCTAGGCCGCGTGGCGCGTGACGCGTCAGCTGCCTCTTCGGCGCACGGCCGGTCCGCCCCGGAGTGCGCAGTCCCGGCGTGTTCCGTCGGCGTCGCGCCGGCGAGCCCCCCGGACTCCCGGTCGGGCCCTCCGATCGGCTACCCCGGGGCGCCCTCCGACCGGCCCCCCGGATGCCCCGGTGCCGCGAGGCCGCTCGGCCCGGGACGATCGCAGGGCACCCCGACGCCGGCCGAGGCGTCCGCGCCGCCACTCGACGGACGGAGTCCCATGACCACGACGCCCCCCACATCCGCGGCCAGCGGCCGGGTCATCCTCGTGATGACCGTGGCCGTCGGTGTGGTCATCGCGAACCTCTACTACGCCCAGCCGCTGGCCGATGCGCTGGCGAGGGCCTTCACCGCCCCGACGTCGGGTGTCGGGGCGGTCCTCACGGTCATGCCCGTCGCGTACGCGGTGGGCCTGGCCACCCTGGTCCCGCTGGGTGACGTCGTGGAGCGGCGCCGGCTGCTCGTCATCCTGCTGGCGTGCGCCGCCGCCGGTCAGCTCGCGATGGCGGCCGCGCCGTCGCTCGTCGTGTTCGGCGCCGCCGCCGCCCTGGTCGCTCTCGCCTCGGTCGCCGTCCAGGTCGTCGTCCCGTTCGCCGCCCATGTCGCGGCCGCCGGGCACCAGGGGCGGGCCGTCGCCACCGTCATGACCGGCCTGTTCCTCGGGATCCTGCTGTCGCGCAGCGTGTCGGGGGTGGTCGCCTCGGCGGCCGGCTGGCAGGCCGTGTTCGTCCTGGGGGCGGTTCTCACGGCCGGGGTGGGCGTCCTGCTGTGGCGGGAGCTGCCGGCTCTGGCCCCCACCACGTCGCTGCGGTACCCCGCACTCCTGGCGTCAGTGGTCCAGCTCGTCCGGCAGGAACCCGTGCTGCGCCTGCGGATGCTCTACGGGGCGCTGACGTTCTCGTCGTTCAGCGCGTTCTGGGTCAGTGTCGGGTTCCTCCTGGCCCGTCCTCCCTACGGCTGGAGCGAGGCGGCCATCGGGGCGTTCGCACTGCTGGGCGCGGCGGGCGCGGTGGCGGCGCGGTTCGCGGGCCGGGTCGCGGACCGGGGCCGAGGGGTCGCCGCGACCGGCGCCTACCTGCTGCTGATGGTCGCGTCCTTCGCGTTGCTCGCCGCCGGCGAGACCTCCGTGGCTGCGCTGGCGGCCGGGGTCGTTCTCATGGACCTCGGGTGCCAGGCCGTCCACATCACGAACCAGGGCCAGATCTACCCCCTGCGACCGGATGCGCGGAGCCGCCTCAACACGGCGTACATGACGTCGTACTTCGCGGGAGGCGCCATCGGCAGCGCAGCGTCGACCCTGGTCTTTCCGGTCTGGGGCTGGGTCGGGGTGTGTCTCGTCGGGGCCGTCTTCCCCGCGCTGGCGCTGGGGGTGTGGCTCGCGGAGCGGGTCCGGGCCCGCCCCGCGTCCCCGGCCACCGCCGGACCGGCGCCGGCCGCGACCTGACTGACTCCTGGCCGCGGGGCGCCGCCCCACCGACAAGCGGTGACGAAGTAGGCATTTCTACCCACATGCGCAGTGGTGCGGTGACGCATAGTGGCCGACGTGAACCCGGTGCTGCGGGAGATGTCCCCAGTGGGGTCGTTCATGCCAGGGCGCAGTCGTCCGCCCCCCGACACGAGGGGCACGTCGGCCAGGGCGTCGGCCGCGGCGGGTCCCCACCTGGTCGGCCGTGGACCTCGGGCGGCGAGGCCACGCCTGGCGCGATTCGCCCGCGGCTGGCGACGACCGGCTCCCGAGGAGCTCTTCGGGCACTACCGCAGCTACTTCCTGGTCGGCATCCTCGGCTTCCGCGGTCTGTCGGCACTGCCGCCCCTGTTCATCCTCGCCGCTGCCTACGGCGTCGTCGGGCCCGTGATGTGGCTCGCCGTCGTCTGGGCGGTCGCCGTGACCGCGAACTTCCTCATGATCCCCGTGCTGCTGCGTCACGTGGACCTGTCCACCCGGCGCGTCCTCCCGTGGCTCGGGCTGGACACGGCCGCCGCGGTGGCACTCAACACCTGGGGCGCCTGGATGGTCCCCGGCTCGGTCAACGAGCCATACCACGACCTGTTCTTCTTCTGGTACCTCGGAACGGCCCTGCTGTGGAGCGCCTGGTTCGGTTCCCGGGCGGGGCTGGTGCTGTCGCTGGCGGCGGTCCCCCTGCAGGTCCTCATGACGCTGCTGAGCGGCGGGGAGTCACTGGCGGACGCCGTGGGCATGGTGGTCGGGCGCACTGCCTGGCTGCTGGTGGGGACCTTTTCGGGAAGCCTCGTTCTCTGGGTGATGCAGGTCGCCACCGATGAGGTGCGCGCCGAGGGGGTCCGCGCGGGGCACAAGGCGGCCCAGGTGCAGGCGCTGCGCCATGTCCACGACACGGCGCTGCAGACCCTGGAGGCGATCGGCCTGACCGCGGAGAACGACCAGCTGGCCATGCGGCACCGGCTGGAGTCGGTGGGCGCCGCGGCCCGGCGCCAGGCCGTCGACATCCGGGCCGTGCTCGCCGACCAGACGGACGAGCCGAGCCAGAATCCCGTCGACAGGGTGGCCCGAGTCGTGGCGACGCTTCAGCCGGGGCTGCGGGCGGCAGGCATCGAACTCACCTGTCGCGACCGCTGGGACGGGGAGGTGCTCCTCGACACCGCCCGGGTGAAGGCGCTCACCCGGGCGGTGCACGAGTCCCTGACCAACGTGGCCAAGCACTCCCGCGCCCGGTCGGCCACCGTCGGGGTAGCCGTCCATGGCCAGCGGGTCCAGGTCACCGTGCACGACGACGGGTGCGGTTTCGATCCTGACCGGGACGAGGGCTTCGGAATCCGGCACTCGGTGCGGGCCCGCCTGGACGAGGTCGGCGGCGGCGCGGTCATCCGGTCGTGGCCCGGGCACGGCAGTTCGATCGAGTTGTGGGTGCCGCGGTGACCCCCAGGCCCTGAGGGGCGGCGGCCCGGTCGCTGCCGGGGGACCCCGTGGTGGCCGCGGCTCCCGCTACACTCGGGTCAGTCGCGGGGTGACCCCGTTCCCGGGGCGGACGCGCAGTCCGGCGGAGACTCGACCGGGTCGGCCGCAGTCCCGCAGTGGCGCGCCTGTTGGGCGTGCCCGGAGGAGGAGCGCTTGGCTCGACGAAGCCAGCGCGGGACCGGTGCCGCCGGCACCGCCCCCCGCGCCCGGCGGTATGACCGCCACCCGGCCGACCACGACGTCGGCCTCCTGCCGCAGCTCGCGCGGGCCGTGCGCGAGGTCGAGGGCGCCGCCCGCCACGGCCCCCTCCCGCCCGGTGGCCGGGCACGTTTCCAGGCCATCGCGCTGCTGGTCCGGGACGAGCGGGCACGAGCCAAGTCCGACGCCGACCTGTCCGAGGGTGAGCGGGCCGAGCTCCTCAAGCGCCTGGACGGGGTGGCGACGATCCTCGCCAGGACGGCCGCGCTCGACACGTCGGTCCTGCGGCTGCTGGCTGACGACGCGCCGGTGTCCGAGGCCGCTCGCGACCTCAGGCGCGAGATGCTGCGGCGGGCCGGCATCGACCCGCCCCCGGACTCCCCGCCCGCGGCCCCGCCGGGCCTGGGCGCGGGGGTTCCGGAACGGCAGGTCGTCCCGCCCTCGGTGGTGTCCCGCCAGCTGGCCAACCCGTTCCTGCCGCCCGACTTCTCGGTCGCCGACGCCCGCCGCCCCGTGGCCCGGCGCCTGGCCACCTGGGAGCTGCTGGGACCGCTGTTCCGGGCCTTCGAGGAGGGGGGCGAGTCCGCCTGCGTGCCCCTGCCGGAGCCGGGTGACCTGCGGGCGGCCGGCGGCCGGTCGCTCATGCCCCACCAGGCCCAGGTGGTGCGCGCTGCCGGCGCCGGGCACCGCACGTTCCTGCTGGCCGACGAGCCGGGGCTGGGCAAGACCGCCCAGGCGCTGCTGGCCGCCGAGACCGCGAACGCCTACCCGCTGCTCGTCGTCGTGCCCAACGTCGTCAAGACCAGCTGGGCCCGCGAGGCCGGGCTGTGGACCCCGGCCCACCCGGCGACCGTTGTCCACGGTGACGGCGAGGACGTCGACGCCTTCGCCGACATCGTCGTCGTCAACTACGACATCCTCGACCGGCACGTGCGGTGGCTCGGCGATCACGGCTTCCGCGGGATGGTCGTGGACGAGGCGCACTTCATCAAGAACGTGCGCTCCCAGCGGTCCCGGCACGTCCTGCACCTGTCCGAGCGCCTCCGCTCCCGCACCGCCCGGCCGCTGCTCATGGCCCTGACCGGGACGCCGCTCATCAACGACATCGAGGACTTCCGGGCGATCTGGCAGTTCCTCGGGTGGATCGACGACAAGAAACCGCTGGCGGACCTGATGGCCGCCCTGGAGGAGACGGGGCTCACCCCCGCGGACCGCCGCTTCTACCCCGCCGCCCGGGCATGCGTGGTCGGCATGGGCATCGTGCGCCGCCGCAAGGTCGATGTCGCGGCCGACATCCCGGCGCGCCGGATCGCTGACCTGCCGGTCGAACTGGACGGCGCCGCCGAGCGCTCGATCCGGGCGGCCGAGCAGGAGCTGGCCCGCCGTCTGGTGGATCGGTACGAGTCCGCCCTCGTGGCGCGGGCGACCGGCCCGGTGGTCGAGACCGGTGACGGCATCGACCACGACCTCGTCCGTCGGGTGGCGACCTGGGAGCGGCAGGAGGCGATGCAGACCGAGGCCGGTGGCAACGTCTTCGGGCTCATGCGCCGCATCGGCACCGCGAAGGCCGAGCTGGCTGCCGACTACGCCGCCCAGCTCGCCCGCAGCGCCGGCAAGGTGGTGTTCTTCGCCAAGCACATCGCCGTCATGGACACCGCCGAGCGGATGTTCGCCGAGCGGGGGATCCGGTACTCCTCGATCCGCGGCGACCAGACCCGCACCGTCCGAGAGCGCAACGTCGACGCCTTCGTCACCGACCCGGACGTCGCCGTGGCGGTGTGCTCGCTGACCGCGGCCGGCGTCGGGATCAACCTCCAGGTCGCCTCGAACGTCGTGCTGGCCGAGCTGTCGTGGACCGACGCCGAGCAGACCCAGGCCATCGACCGGGTCCACCGCATCGGCCAGACCGAGCCCGTCACCGCCTGGCGGATCATCGCGGCGCAGACCATCGACGCCCGGATCGCCGAGCTCGTCGGCACCAAGGCGGGCCTGGCGGCGCGGGCCCTCGACGGCTCCGACGAGGAGGTCGCGGACACCGCCGACGTCCAGCTCGAGGCGCTGGTGGCCCTGCTCACGGAGGCGCTGTCCAGGCCGGTCCGGCGGCGATGATCCGCCTCCGCCCGCTCGCTGTCGGCGACGAGGCGCAGGCCCTGGCGGCGCACGCCGAACTGGCCGCCGAGGACTTCCCCTTCCTGCTGGGCTACCACCCCGGCGAGGCGTGGTCCGGCTTCGTCGCCCGGCTGCGGGCGCAGCGGCGGGGGACCGGTCTGCCGGAGGGCTGGGTGCCGGCGACCTACCTCGTCGGGGAGGCCGGCGGCGAGATCGTCGGGCGGGTGTCGATCCGGCACCGGCTCACCGACTGGCTGGAGCGGTACGGCGGGCACATCGGCTACGCAGTGCGCCCCGCGTACCGGCGCCGCGGGTACGCCGCGCAGATGCTGCGGCAGTCGCTCACCGTCGCCGCGCGCGCGGGGGTGTCGGAGGCGTTGGTGATCTGCGAGGACACGAACCCGGTTTCCGCGGCCGTCATCGAACGGTGCGGTGGCCGAAGAGTGGCGCGGACGCTCGCCGAGGACGGGACGTCCGTGCTGCGGCACTACCGGGTGCCGACGTCCTGACGCCTGGGGGCGGCGGCTGGGGCGGTGCGGGTGACGATGCCGGCCACACCGGCCACGCCGGGGTCGGCGCAGTGTCGGCGCTCATCATGGGAGCAGGCTGGGAGCCGGCCCTCGACCTCGCACCGTCCGCAGGGCGAGCAACGCCGCGCCCTCCGCTCCCG
Source organism: Kineosporiaceae bacterium (assembly GCA_050329415.1). Taxonomy (GTDB): domain Bacteria; phylum Actinomycetota; class Actinomycetes; order Actinomycetales; family JBBAYJ01; genus JANNOG01. Next base: position 11,530 of record JBHJOS010000148.1, on the reverse strand, counting down.
GCTCGGCACCGGCGCAGTGCTCGACGACCGCGTACCGCGCGCGCTTGGCCCGGTCGAACCAGGAGCTCGCCGCCCAGCCGCCGCCGGTCACGACCCGGTCGTGCGCGCCCACGAGGGAGTCCATCCCGGCGACCAGGGCCGCCCCGTCGGCCGCGACCCGGTCGACGAGCGACCACCACACGTCACCCGGCGTGGTGGCCGAGGTCAGTCCTCGCAGTGCGTAGGACGCGCCGTAGGGGTCGTCGACCAGCGGCAGCGCGGCGTCCGGCGGGGGCGGGCCGGCGGACGACTCGAACCGGGCCAGGTCGTCCGCCGACGAGACCCCGAGCAGGCGCAGCACCCGCTCGAAGGCGTACCCGCTGCGCAGCGCCCCGAGTACGACCTGGTTGGGCGCCTCGGCGTGCCAACCGACAGTGAATCCCTGCCGGACCGCTGCCTCCACGGTGTCCCGCGACAGGGGAGCAGTGCTGCGGAGGAACGCCTCGGCGGTCCCGCACGAGTCCCACACCGCGCCGGCCGTCCCCGCGCCGGCGCCGACCGCGGCGACCAGGTGGTCCATGCCGGCGACCACGATCTCGGCCCCGGCGAGCGCCGCCGGCAGCTCGGGGAGCCGGGACGGCACCCTCCCGCGGGAACCGGTCGGCCCGACCAGGGACGCGACGGCCCCGGGTCGCAACCCGGTCCACGCGACGACCTCCGGCAGCCAGGCCCGCCCGGCGAGGTCCAGCCACCCGGTGCGCGAGGCGAGGGTGAGGTCGAACGCCGGTTCCCCGCCGAGTGCGTGGGCCACCCAGTCGGCAGCGCTCAGGACGCGGGCGACCCGGTCCAGGTCCGCTTCGGCGCCCAGCGCGCTCACCGTCGCGGCGCTGCACAGCCCCGACACGGGCAGGCCGGTGACCGCCTCGAACTCGCCGCCCGCCAGGACATCGGCCAGTCCGGGCGCCTCGGCGTCGCCGCGGTTGTCGAACCAGGCCACCATCGGCGCGGCCGGCTCCCCGGCGCGGTCGAGCAGGGCGACGCTCTCGGCGAACGAGGCGACCCCGATGGCGACCACCTGCACTGCGGGCCCGCCGTCCCACGGGGCCAGCGCCTCACCCAGCGCCCGCCGGACGGCGTCCGTCAGCGCCCGCGGGTCGATCTCCGCCCCGGTGGGGACGCGAGTCCATGGCACCGGTACCCGCGCCGTGGCCTCGGGACCGCCGGCCGACCCGTCCTCCCTGACGGCACCGGCCCCGCTCGTCCCGCCGATCGGGGACTGGGCGTCCACCGGCCGGGCCACCACCTTGACCGACGTCGTCCCGACGTCGATCCCGAGGACCAGCTCGCTCGCCGTTGACATCGTTTTCACCCCGTCCCTACGGTGGGCACGCCCCAGCGGTCGTCGATGGTGATGCGCGAGGTGTGCGATGTCTGTGTACCGCATGAACCGGCTGTTCGACGGCGCCTCGGGGCGCTGCCTCGACGTGGCGGTCGACCATGGGTTCTTCGGCGAGCCGGCGTTCCTCACCGGGATCACCGACCTGGCCCGGGCCGTCGATGTGCTGTGCGACGCCGGTCCGGACGCCGTCCAGCTCACCCCGGGCCAGGCCCGCCACCTCCAGGCCCGCCCCGGCCGGGACAAGCCGGCGCTGGTGCTGCGATCGGATGTGGCCAACGTCTACGGCGCCGGACTGCCGTCGTCGCTGTTCAGCCTGACGATCGAGCGCGCCGCCGAGACCGCCGTCCGCCTCGACGCCGCGTGCCTGGTCGTCAACGTCTTCGACGTCCCGGGACAGCCCGAGCTGCGCCGGCAGTGCCTGGCGAACGTGGTGCGGCTGCGGGCCGAGTGCGAGCAGCTGGGGATGCCGCTCATGGTCGAGCCACTGGTCATGAAGCCGGACAACGCCGGTGGCGCCTACCTCGTGGACGGCGACGTCGACCGGATCACCGCCCTGGTCCGCCAGGCCGTCGAGCTGGGCGCCGACCTCGTCAAGGCCGACCCCACCGACGACCCGCAGGACTACCACCGGGTGATCGAGGTCGCCGGGGACGTGCCGGTCCTGGTCCGCGGCGGGGGGCGGGTCCCCGACCGCGAGCTGCTGCAGCGCACCGTCGACGTCCTCGCCCGGGGCGCCCGCGGCATCGTGTACGGGCGCAACGTCATCCAGCACCGCGACCCGGCCGGGATCACCCGGGCGCTGATGGCCGTGCTGCACCGGGGGGCCGGTGTCGACGAGGCGCTCGCCATGATCGGCCCGGCGTGAGCGCGGGGGAGACACGGCCGCGGGTCCGGATCGGGGTCCTTGGCGCCGGGCTCATGGGCCGGGAGCTGGCCGGGGTCGTGGGCCGGTGGCCGACGCTCGTCGACTCCCCGGTGACGCCGGAACTCACCGCGGTGTGCGACGTCTCCGAGCCGGCGCGGGAGTGGTTCCGCCGGGTACCGGGCGTCCGGCTGCTCACCGGCGACCACCGGGCGCTGCTCGACAGCGGCGAGGTCGACGTCGTCTACCTCGCGGTGCCGCACCACCTGCACGAGGCGCTGTACCTCGACACGGTGGCGGCGGGCCTGGACTTCCTGGGCGAGAAGCCGTTCGGGATCGATCCGGCCGCGGCCGGGGCGGTGGTCGCGGCGGTCGAGGCGGCCGGCGTGTTCGCCCGCTGCTCCAGCGAGATGCCGTTCTTCCCCGGGGCGCAGCGGGCGTACCGGCTGGTCGCCTCGGGGTCGCTGGGGCGGATCATCGAGGCGCGGTTCGCCTTCCTCCACTCCAGCGACCTCGACCCGGCGAAGCCCGGCAACTGGAAGCGGCGGACCGAGACCTGCGGGCAGATCGGCGTCATGGGGGACCTCGGGATGCACGTCGCGCACGTCCCGCTGCGGCTGGGGTGGGCGCCGACGTCGGTGCACGCCGTGCTGCAGGACCTGGTCCCGGTGCGCCCGGACGGCCGGGGCGGGCAGATGGCCTGCGACACCGTGGACAACGCGACGCTGACCTGCCGGGTCGGGTCCGGGGCCGGGGAGTTCCCCATGACGTGGGAGACCAAGCGGATCGCGCCGGGGGAGATGAACACCTGGTCGATGCGCGTGGTCGGGATGGCGGGCGGGGTGGAGTTCTCGACCCGCAGCCCGCAGGTGGTGCGCGTCATGCGGGTGGTCGACGGCGAGCAGGTGTGGCAGGAGGTCCAGGTCGGCAGCCGGTCGAGCGCGCCCACGGTGACCGGGGCGATCTTCGAGTTCGGCTTCGCCGACGCGCTGCTCCAGATGTGGGCGTCGTTCCTGGCCGAGCGCGCCGGGGCGTTGGGGCCGGGCTTCGGCTGCGCCACCCCGCGGGAGGCCCTGACGAGCCACCTGGTCTTCGACGCCGCGCTGCGGTCCGCTGCGGCCCGGGCCGAGGCGCCGCTGTCGCCGGCCGAGGGCCCCTTCCGACGCCACACCGCGGCCGACGTCTCCGGAGTCCTCGGCAGACCCTGACCCCGGCCCAGCCCGCCGCGGGCGATCTCCGTCCCGGAGGGACGTATCCACCCATTCGTCCGCCGGGGGGTCCGTTTCCCGGGACGTATCCACCCATTCGTCCGCCGGGGGGTCCGTTTCCCGGGGGGCGGGAGTCCGAGCGTGCCGGGGCGGCTTGTGATGGAAACGTTATCAACGGAGCTGTTGACATCGTTTCCAACGGCGACGAGAGTCCTGCGTCACAGGAACCGACTCGACGGCGAGGAGGTGGACCGATGCTTGTCGCGAACCCGAACCTGTGTCTCGACCGCACGATCAGCCTGCCCGAGCTGCGGGTCGGAGCGGTCCATCGCAGCCGCGAGGCAGTCGTCACCGCCGGCGGCAAGGGAGTCAACGTCGCCCGGGTGCTGCGGGCACACGGGCACGCCCCGGTCGTCGCGGGGTTCGTGCCGACCGAGGACGGGGATCGCCTGCGCCGCCTGCTCGCCGGCGAGGGCGCCGAGCTGGCCGAGGTCTCGGTGGCGGGTACGACCCGCGTCGCCACGGTCCTCGTGGAGGACCGCGGGCGGGTCACCGTCGTCAACGAGCCGGGCCCGACGGTCGACGCGAAAGCCTGGACGGCCTACCGGCGGCTCGTCGTTGATCGCGCGGGGACCTCGGATGTCGTCGTCTGCACCGGCTCCCTGCCGCCGGGAGCACCCGATGACGGGTACGGGCAGCTTGTCGCGGCGGCCCGGGAGCACGGCTGCGCGGTGGTCGTCGACGCCGCCCGCGCCGCCCTCGCCGGTGCCCTGCTCGCCGGTCCCGACCTCGTGAGCCCGAACCTGGCGGAGGCGGAGGCGGTGCTCGCGGTCGGGGACGGTGCGCTCGCTCCTGCGGTCGAGCAGGTGGACGACACCGCGGCCGACGTGATCGCCCGGGCGGCCACGGCCGCCGAAGGCCTGGTCGCGGCCGGGGCGCGGCGGGCCGCCGTCACGGTGGGTGCCGCCGGGATCGTGCTGGCCCACCCTCGCGGGAGCGGCCCCGGGGCCGTCGAGATCGTCGCCGTCGCCGCCCCCGCGGTCGACGTCGTGAGCCCGGTCGGCGCCGGGGACTCCTTCGTCGGCGGGGTGGTCCATGGCCGTTCGCTCGGCGAGGACTGGGTCGATGCCGTCCGGCGTGGGGTCGCCACTGCCAGCGCCTCCTGCGAGCGGCTGCGGGCCGGCCTGATCGACCTCGCCCGGGTCGAGGAGCTGCTGGCGCGTACTGCCGTGCGGAGCCCGGCGTGACCACCCGCCGGGTCACGCTGCTCGACGTCGCACGCCGGGCCGGGGTCAGCGTCACCACGGTCTCGCGGGTCGTCAACGAGGGGCCCAATGTCCGCCCCGACGTCCGGGAGCGGGTCCGAGCGGCCGTCGCCGAGCTGGGGTACCGGCCTCACCCGGTCGCCCGGAGCCTGCGCAGCGGGCGGGACGCGACGATCGGCGTCGTCGTCGACAGCCTCGCCGACATCTTCTTCGCGACCATCGCCGACACCGTCGAGCGGCTCGCCGTGCCGCGCGGGCTGGCCGTCACCATCGGCACCAGCGGGCGTGACCACGAGCGCGAGCACGGCCTCGTCGAGCTGTTCCTCGAGCGGCAGGTGGCCGGCCTGGTCCTGGTGCCGGTGGCCGACTCGCCGGGCTACCTCCCGCTGCTCGGCCGCGGCACCCCGGCGGTGTTCGTCGACCGCCCGGTCGCTGGCCCGTTCGACGCCGTCATCGGCGACGACCACGGCGGGGCCCTGCGGGGCACCAGCCACCTGCTGGACCACGGCCACCGGCGGATCGCCTTCCTCGGCGACTCCACCCTCATCCACACCAGCCGGGCCCGGCTCGACGGGTACCGGCAGGCCCTGGCCGCGGCCGGCGTCCCCGTCGCCGACGAGATCGTGGTCACCGGGTGCCCGCAACCGCCCGAGGCGGCGGCCGCCGTCGAGCGCCTCCTCGCGGCCGACGCACCACCCACGGCGATCTTCTCGTCCAACATGCGGTGCACGGTGGGCGCCGTCTCGGTCCTGCACTCCCGCGCCCGCACCGACGTGGCCGTGGTCGGCTTCGGCGACTTCCCGCTGGCCGACGTCCTCGACCCCGCCGTCACGGTCCTCGACCAGGACCCCGTGGGCGTCGCCACCCGCGCCACCCGTCGGCTGTTCGACCACCTGGACGGCACCGCCGCCGAGGAACCGGTGACCTCGGTCGTGCCCGTCCACCTCGTGCCCCGCGGATCCGGGGAGCTGCCGTGCGCCCCGTCCTGATGCCGCCGAACCGGCTGGCCCACTTCTACCTCGGCGGCGAGGGGATCACGCGGCTGCGCGGGGTGCCCGCCCCGGCCGAGCGCAGCCCGGAGGAGTGGCTGGGCTCGGTGACCACGCGCCACGGCGAGGTCCGGAGCGGGCTCAGCACCCTGCCGGACGGGACCCTGCTGCGCGCTGCCGTCGTCGCCGACCCCGGCGCCTGGCTCGGCCGGGACCCTCTGCCGGGCGGTCCCGGTGACACCGGAGTCCTCGTCAAGCTGCTCGACGCCGGCCAGCGGCTGCCGGTGCATCTGCACCCGACACGGGAGTTCGCCCGCACCCACCTGGGGTCCTGCTACGGCAAGACCGAGGCCTGGTACGTCCTGGAGACCTCGGGTGAGCGCCCCCAGGTTCACCTCGGGTGGCGGGAAGAGGTGGCGGAGGCGGACCTGGCGCGGGCGGTCGCCGAGCAGGACGCGGCCTGGATGCTCGACCGGATGCACGCCCTCGACGTGCGGCCGGGCGATTCGATCCACGTCCCGGCGGGCAGTGTCCACGCCATCGGGGCCGGCATCCTGCTCGTCGAGGTGCAGGAGCCGACGGACCTGTCCCTGCTCGTCGAGCACACCGGCTTCGCCGCCCCCGAGGACGCCTTCCTCGGCCTCGGCGCGGCGCAGGCACTGATGGCCGTCGACCGCCGCGCGTGGGGCGCCGATCGGGTCGTCGGGCTGCACCGGCACGTGCCGCTGGACTCCCGGGTCGCGGACCCGGTCCGGCTGCTGCCGGGCGAGGCGGACGAGTTCTTCCGGGCCGATCTGCTCGCCCCGGCGCCGGGCGCGGCCGTGCCCGTCGCGGCGGGGTTCGCGGTGACCGTCGTCGTGCGCGGCTCCGGGGCGCTGGCGTGGGACGGCGGGGCGATCCCCGTGACCGTCGGCGACGTGGTGGTCGTCCCGCACGCCGTGGGGCCGTGGACGCTCGCGGGCGAGGTGACGGCCGTGCTGTGCCGGCCCTCCAGGGTCCCGGCGCCACCGGCGGGCGCGCCGCGACCAGGAGCGGAGGCCGGGCCGTGACCGCGGTGGAGGTCGTCGTCGGCGTCGACGTCGGCACCACCGACACCAAGGCCCTCGTGGTCGGCGCCGACGGGCGCGAGCTCGCCGACGCGGCCGTCGCGACGACCTGGCAGCGCGACGGCGTCCACGCCGAGACCACCCCCGACCGGCTGCGCGACGGCATGGTCGCCGCCGTCCGGGCCGCCCTCGACACCGCGGCGGCCCGCCACGGGCGGGCCCTGCACGGCATCGGCATCGGCATCACCGGGATGGCCGAGTCCGGGGTCCTGCTGGACCCGTCCGGCGCCGTCCGCGCCCCCGTCGTCGGGTGGTTCGACCCCCGCGGCGGCGACGAGCTGGCCCGGCTGCCGGCCGACGTCCTCGCGGCGCTGCCGGCCGTCACCGGGATGGCGGTGAGCCCGCTGTGCACCGCGGCCAAGCTGGCGTGGCTGGGCGGGCGCGGGCTGGGCCCGACGCCCGGGTGCCGGTGGCGCAACGTGCCCGAGCACCTCGCGGGCACGCTGGGCGGGGAACCCGCCACCGAACCCTCGCTCGCGTCGCGCACCGGGCTGTTCGACCAGGCGGACGGGGGACCGTGGCAGGCCGGCCTCGCCGCCGTCGGCGCCTCGGCCGACCTCTTCGGGCCGGTGGTGGCTGCGGGGACGAGCCTCGGGCGGGTCAGCGACCCGGCACTGCCCGCGCTGTCCGGCGCCCACGTCGTCGTCGCCGGCCACGACCATCCCGTCGCGTCCGTCGGGGCCGGGGCCTGGGAGGACGACGACCTCTTCGACTCGTTCGGCACCGCCGAGTCGGTGCTGCGGTCGGTGTCGTCGCCGCTGTCCGGCGACCAGCGGCGGCGCCTCGTCGGCCTCGGACTCACCTCGGGCAGCCACGTGCTCGAGGGCCGATGGGTGGTGTCCGGGCCGACCCGGGCCGGAATGGTGCTGCGCCGGGTGCTGGACGCGCTCGGGCTCGCCGACCAGGCCGGGCGGGACCGGCTCGACGCCGCCTGGCGGCAACCTGCGGGGGACGCCGCGGGCCACCCGCCCGGGTCCCCGTCCGGCGGGCCATCGGAGGTCGTCGTGACCGGCGCGGGCATGGCCGACACCGACGTCACGGTCCGCCTGGTCGCCGACCCGGTGGGTCCGGGCGCGGTCTGGGCGGCTGCCCTGGACCACACCAGCGCCGCCGTGGCCGCCCTCGCCGAGCGCATCGACGCCGAGGTCGGCACGCGGCGCCGCCGGGTGGTGGCGGCCGGCGGCTGGACCCGGATGAGCAGCGTCCGGGCGGCCAAGGCGCTGGTCATGCCGGATGTCTCCGTCTCCGCGCGCCGCCAGGCCGGCGCCTACGGGGCAGCCACCCTCGCCGCCTGGGCGGCCGACGGGCGCCGCGGCCGCGCCGCCGACTTCGCCCGCCGCTTCCAGTGCGCGCCCGCGACCGATCCCGCCAGCACGCTCCTCACCCCCGCAGGAGGACTCCCGTGACAGTTCCCGACTCCGGCGGCGACGGCACCGGCGGCCTCGACCGGATCGCCACCTCCGACGGCACGTTCGCCATCGTCGCCATGGACCAGCGCAACACCCTGCGCCGGATGTACACCGCCGCCGGCCGGACCCCCGACCACGACGACATGGTCGCCCTCAAGGCGGACATCGCCCGGGCGCTGAGCCCGAGCGCCTCGGCCCTGCTCGTCGACCCGGACCTCGGTGTCCCCGCGCTCGCCGGTGACGGCGTGCTGGCACCGGGCTGCGGCGTTCTCGTCGCGGCCGAGCCTGCCGAGAAGCAGTCCTGGCAGGGCGAGCCCCGGGCCGCCCGGGACCCGGCGCTGGACGCGGCCTGGGTCCGGGGGCACGGGGGCGATGCGCTGAAGTTCCTCGTCCAGCTGCGCGTGGGTCGCCCGCACCGGGCCGGCGGGCCGGACCTCGTCGAGGAGCTGCTCGAGGTGGTCCGCGCGGTCGTGTCGGACTGCCGCGCCGCCGGGGTGCCGTCGGTGGTCGAGAACCTCGTGTACCGGCTGCCCGGCGAGGACGTGCTGGCCGGTGACGCGCGCGCCGAGGCGGTCGTCGAGTCGGCGCGGCTGCTCGACGGGCTGGGCTGCGACCTGCTCAAGCTCGAGTACCCGGGCTCGCCCACCGCCTGCCGCCGCCTCGCCGACGCCGTCACCGGGCCGTGGGCGGTCCTGTCGGCGGGGGTGGCCTTCGACGACTTCCTCGACGCGGTCCGGGTGTCGTGCGACGAGGGTGGGGCGTCCGGCTTCATCGCGGGCCGGGCGTTCTGGAAGGAGGCCGTCGCGCTGGACGGGCCGCAGCGCGCGCCGTTCCTGTCCGAGCACGGCCGGTCCCGCCTCGACGCGTGCGTCGCGGCCCTGGCGGGGCGCGCGCGGCCGTGGCGCGAGGCGCGGAGGTCCCCCGAATGACGACGCCGCTGCTCGAGGCCCGCCGGGTCGTCAAGACCTTCGGCCAGGTCCGTGCCCTGCGCGAGGCGGCCTTCGACGTCCACGCCGGTGAGGTCGTGGCTCTCATCGGGGACAACGGGGCCGGCAAGAGCACGCTCGTGAAGATCCTCTCCGGCGTGATCCCGCCCGACGAGGGCGAGATCCTCAGCGACGGTCGCCCCGTGACCATCGACTCCCCGACGACCGCCCGCGCCCTCGGGCTCGAGACCGTCTACCAGGACCTCGCCCTGGCGCCGCACCTCGACCCGAGCGAGAACATGTTCCTCGGGCGGGAGATCATGCGGAAGGGACTGGCCGGGCGGCTCGGGTTCATGGACGGTCCGGCGATGCGGTCCGCCACCGTCGCCGCGTTCGACGACCTCGGTGCCCGCATCCCGGACCTGCGGGCTCCGGTCGGGGCGATGTCCGGCGGCCAGCGGCAGTCGATCGCCGTGGCGCGGGCCGCCGCCTGGGCCAACCGGGTGATCTTCCTGGACGAGCCGACCGCGGCGCTCGGGGTCGTGCAGACCCGGGCCGTGCTCGACCTCGTCCGCCGGGTCCGCGACCGGGGGATCGGGGTCGTCCTCATCAGCCACTCGATGCCCCAGGTCATGGAGGTGGCCGACCGGGTCCAGGTGCTCCGCCTCGGCGCCCGGGTCGCCACCTACCGGGCGTCCGAGACCTCGATGGAGGAGCTGGTCGGCGCCATGACCGGTGCCGTCACGCAGCCGGGCCCCCACCCCGGCGACGCCCCGGCCGACGAGGAGGCCCCGTGAGCACCGAGCCGACCCGCGCCGTCCCCACCCTCGACCCCGCCGAGGCCGCCGCCGACGCCGGCCGTCCCCGGGGCCTCGTCCGCCGGCTGCTCTCCGCCCAGGCGATGCAGATCTTCTTCGTCCTCGTCGCCATCGTGGTGATCTTCAGTGCGCTGGCGCCGGACGCCTTCCTCGCCGTCAACAACTTCCGCAACATCGCGACGAACGTGGCGATCCTGTCGATCATCGCGATGGGCATGACGTTCGTCATCGTCACCGCCGGGATCGATCTGTCCGTGGGCGCGGTGCTCGTGTTCAGCGGGGTGGTGGCCGCGCTCACCATGAGCGCTCTCGGCGGCGAGGGCTGGGGCACGTCGCTGGTCGGGCTGGCCGCCGCGCTGGTCTCCGGGCTGGGGTGGGGACTGTTCAACGGGTTCCTCATCGCCAAGGCGCGGATTCCGCCCCTCATCGTCACCCTCGGCACGCTCGGCATGGCCCTGGGCCTCGCGCAGATCCTCACCAGCGGCATCGACCGCCGGGCGGCCCCGGCCGTGCTCGTCGACACCGTGGGGTTCGGCCGGATCGCCGGGCAGATCCCGGTGCTCACGGTCATCGCGCTCGTGGTCATCCTGCTGTGCTACGTGGTGCTGCACCGGACGCGATTCGGGCGTCACACCTTCGCCATCGGCTCGAACCCCGAGGCCGCGGTGCGCGCCGGGATCGCCGTCGACCGTCACCTGATCATGGTGTACGGGTTGACCGGGCTGCTCGCGGGCTTCGCCGGCCTGCTCAACCTGGCGTTCTTCCAGTCGACGACGATCGCCGGGCACTCGACGACGAACCTCAACGCCATCGCGGCCGTCGTCATCGGGGGGACCAGCCTCTTCGGAGGCATCGGCACGATCGGCGGCACCGTCGTCGGCGTGTTCATCCCGTCCGTCCTGCAGAACGGCTTCGTGATCCTCCGGGTCCAGCCGTTCTGGCAGCAGGCGGTCGTCGGGGCGGTGCTCATCGCCGCCGTGTACGTGGACCAGGCGCGACGCAGCGCCGCGGTCGACGGCAAGGGCGGCATGCCCGCCGCCCTTGCAGCGTGGTTCCGACCCTCGAGGAAGAGGACGCAGTGAGAACACCAACCATCATGAGGACCCGCACGGCGCGCAGCGTGGCTGTCGTGGCGGGCGTACTGGCCCTGTCCCTCACCGCCGTCGCGTGCGGGGGCGACGAGGGGGACACCAGTACCCCGGACGACACGGCGGAGCCGATGACCGACGGCGCCGGGGAGTCGCCCGACGACGGCGCCGCAGGCGAGGATTCCCAGGACTACGAGGTCGCCTTCGTCCAGGGCGTCGCAGGCGACGAGTTCTACATCACCATGCAGTGCGGCATCGAGGCGGCCGCCGACGAGCTCGGCGTCACCGTGACGACCCAGGGTCCGCAGGAGTTCGACCCCACCCTGCAGACCCCGATCGTGGACTCGGTGGTCGCCTCGGCGCCGGACGCCCTGCTCATCGCCCCGACCGACATCACCGCGATGCGCCGGCCCATCCAGGCCGCCATCGACGCCGGGATCGAGGTCGTCCTCGTCGACACCACGCTGGAGGACACCTCCGG
>JBHJOS010000013.1:0-5760 GCA_050329415.1 Kineosporiaceae bacterium | reverse complement strand
CGGAGCAGGTCGGGGTGAGGCGCACCCGCCCGGCCAGCCGGGCCGCCGCCTCGCCGGGCCGCCGCCTCGCCGGGCCGCCGCCTCGCCGCCACCGGGCCGCCGCGAGCACGCGAGGGCGCCTCAGGCCGGGGCCGAGGAGGTGACGGGCGCCGGGTCGAGGTCGTTGTATGGTCCGGTCTTGTGAGAACCGTTCTCAATTGCGAGCGCTCGGGGCGCCGGCCGCGGCAACCGGGACCGCTTCCCCCTCTCGAGACCCCGCCGAACAGGTCAGCCTGCCCAACCCAAGGAGATCCAGATGCCGCTGCGGACCATCCCCCTGGCGCTGGTCGTCCCCCTGTCCCTGGTCCTCGCCGCGTGCGGCGCGGACACCTCCGACGGCGCCGCCGGGCAGAGCGCCGACACCGCGGGCGAGGGCGACCGGGCGACGGTGGCCGTGAGCTTCTTCCCCATCGCCGACGCCGCCCGCGCCATCGCCGGGGACGCCGTCGAGGTCGTGGATCTCACGCCACCCGGCGTCAGCCCGCACGACCTCGAGCTGACGCCCCGGACCCGCGGCGACCTGGAGTCCGCCGACGCCGTCATCTACCTCGGGTCGGGCTTCCAGCCCCAGGTGGAACAGGTCGTCGACAGCCTCGACGGGGACGTCCGCGCCGTGAACCTGCTCGACGTCGTCGAGCTGCTTGCGATCCAGCCGCCGTTGGCCGGCGTCGGGGGCGAGGTCGACGGGGAGGTGCTGCCCGGGGACCTCGACCCCCACGCCTGGGTGTCGCCGCAGATGTTCACCACCATGGTCGAGGAGATCACGACGACGCTGGTCGGGCTGGCACCCGATGCCGAAGCCGACATCGAGGCCGCCGGGGCCGACTTCATCGCCGGATTGGACAGCCTCGACCAGGAGTTCGCCGAGGGCCTGGCCGACTGCGAGAGCACCGTCATCGTCACCAGCCACCGCGCCTTCGAGTACCTGGCCCGCGACTACGGCCTCACCCAGCTCTCGATCGCCGGGATCACCCCGGACGAGGAGCCCGACCCGCGCACGCTGGAGTCCATCGCGAACGCCGCCCGCGAGAAGAGCGTCACCACGGTCTTCTTCGAGGACGTGCTCCCGCCCGACCTGTCGCAGACCGTGGCCGAGGAGATCGGCGCCTCGACCGACCTGCTGAGCCCGATCGAGACCATCAGCCAGGAGGACATCGACGCCGGCGCCACGTACCTCAGCCTCCAGCGCGACAACCTGGAACGGCTCAGCACGGGGTTGCGGTGCGGGGGGTGAGCCCCAGCGTCGTCGTCCGCGACCTCGCCGTCCGCTACGGCCGCCGACTGGTCGTCCACGGGGTCGATCTCGATCTGCACCCCGGGCAGCTGACGGCGCTCGTCGGGCCGAACGGTTCGGGCAAGACCACGCTGCAACGGGCACTCGCGGGACTCCTGCCTCGCACCGGCACGGTCGACCTGGCACCCGTGGCGAACGGTCGGCCGCCGGGGGTCGCGTACGTGCCGCAGCGGCTCGGCTTCGACCCGGCCTTCCCGATGACGGTCGGCCACCTGGTCGCCACCGGCCGGCGCCGCCACCTCGGACCCTGGCGGCGACCCGGCCCAGGCGACCGAGCCCTCGTCCGGACCGCGGTCGAGCGGGTGGGCATGGCCCGCTGCGAGCGCCGGCTGCTGGGCGAACTCTCGGGCGGGCAGCTGCAACGGGTGGTGCTGGCCCGGGCGCTGACGCAGGAGGCGGACGTCCTGCTCCTCGACGAGCCCCTGTCCGGTGTCGACGCCCTGGCCAGGTCGGCGCTGCTCGACCTGCTCGGCGAGCTGGCCGCCGAGGGGCGCACCGTTGTCGTGGCGACCCACGACCTGGCTCTGGTGCGCCGCCACTTCGCCCGCGTGATCGGTCTCAACGGGACCGTCGTGGCGGACCGGCCGGCGGCCGAGGGGCTCGACGTCGCCACCATGGAACGAGTGTTCACCGCACCCGAACCGTTGGCAGCATGATCGACTGGCTGGTCCAGCCCTACAGCCTCACCTTCATGCGGGAGGCCGCGGTCGTCGCGGTCGTGGTGGGCGTCGTGGCACCGATGGTCGGGGTGTGGGTGGCGCTGCGCCGCATGACCTACCTCGGCGACGCCATGAGTCACGGCACCCTCGGCGGTGTCGCCCTGGCCTTCCTGGCCGGGGTCGACGTCGTGGTCGGCGCGCTCGCAGCCGGCCTGCTCATGGCCGGCGGCATCTGGGCGCTTCGGCGCCAGCCGGCCATCGCCGTCGACGGAGCCATCGGCATCAGCTCGGTCACACTGTTCGCCCTCGGGGTCCTGCTCATCAGCGCCGGCCGGTTCGGGGTCGACATCAGTCACTTCCTGTTCGGCCAGATCGCTGCCGTGACCCGGCCCCAGCTCCTGCTCACCCTGGTGATCGGGGCCGTCGCCGTCGGCCTGGTGCTGGTGTGCTTCCGCGACCTCGAGCTGTCGACGTTCGACCCGGTTCACGCCCGCCAGGTCGGGGTCCGGGTCGGGCTGCTCGACGTCGTCATGCTGATCCTGGTGACCCTCACGGTCACGGTGTGCCTGCGGACGGTCGGCCTGCTCATGGCGATCGCCATGCTCGTCGTGCCGGCCAACACCGCGCGACTCCTGGGCCGGACCACCACCGGTATCACGGTCATCGCCGCGGTCCTCGGCGTCGTCGCGTCCCTCGGCGGGCTCACGCTGAGCTACCACCTGGCAACCCCGCCGGGCGCCACCATCGCGCTGTCCACCGTGGCCCTGCTGGTCGTGGGTGCGGCGGTGGGCCGGGGCGACCGGCTGCGGCAGGCGTTGGTCCGGCTGCACTCCCGGACCCGCCCACCCGGTCAGCCCGAGGGCGCGGTCCTGATCGGGTCAGGTCGGCGACGGCGTCCACGCGTCCGGGAAGGCCCGTCGTGGTGACCTCAGCCGGGGGTCTCCGCCCGCGCTCCCCCGAGCACGCCGTCCAGCAGCAGCTGCGGCGGCACCACCAGGCCCCCGGCTACCTCGTCGAGCATCGCCAACAGCAGGTCGTGGCGGTCGCGACGCGCCGGTACAGCGACATCGGGGCGCTGCCCAGCTCGTCGGCAATTCGACGCATGCTGACGGCGCCGATCCCCTCGCTCCTGGCGATGGCGACGGCCGTGTCGACGACCCGCTCCCGCCGCAGCGCGGGCGCCCCGCCCTGGTCGCCATCCTCCGGGACGGGGGCGTGCCGCTGGAGGAGATCGCCCTCGTCAACGCTCTCGGTGTGGCGTGGGCCCTCAAGTTCCTCTGGGCTCCGGTGGTCGACCGCGTCGGACCGCGACGGTCGGGTCACTACCGGGCCTGGGTCCTCGTGCTCCAGCCGCTCAACGCCCTGGGCCTGCTCGTGCTGCTGCCCGTGGATCCGGTGGCGGACCGCGGTCTGGTGTTCCTCGTCGCCGGTGTCGTCGTCGTGCTCTCCGCCACCCAGGACATCGCCGCCGACGCGATCGCCGTCCGGCTGCTCGATCCGGGCCATCGGGGGACCGCGAACGGCATCCAGACCGCGGCCGGCTTCCTGGGAAACGTCCTGGGCGCGGGCGTCGTCCTCGTCGTCTACGACCAGCTGGGGTGGGCTACGGCACTGGTCACGCTGGCTGTGGCCACCGCGCTGCCGCTGATCCAGGTGGCCCGCTTCGCCGAACCCCCCCGCGGGACCGGCGAGCGCATCGACTTCACCGCGGGCTTCGCCGCGCTCGGCACGGTGTTCCGGGGGCCGGGGGTCGCCCGCTGGGTCCTCGTCGTCATGCCGCTCTTCTTCTGCGGCGTCGCCAGCGCCTACGGTCTCGTCACGCCCATGCTCGTCGATGCGGGGTGGTCCCTCACAGCCGTCGGGATCGTCCTCAACGTCGTGGCCGGGGGTGCCGCCATCGCCGGGGCCCTGGTCGCCGGGCCGCTGGTGGCGCGGTGGGGACGCCGCCGGGCACTCATCGTCTTCGCGCGCCGGCAGGCCCTGGCCATCCCGCTGCTGCTGCCGCTGGCGTCGGGCATCGCTCCCACGGCGCCGACGGTCGCCGCCCTGTGCGTCGTGATGGCCACGTACGCCGCCGCCTCGACCGTCGTGTACACGGTGTGCATGGACCTGTGCCGCCGGTCGAGCGCCGGGACCGACTACACCGTGATGGCCAGCGCCTCGATGATCATTTCGTTGGTGTGGACGGGCGTCGTGGTGGCACTGGCCGGGACACTGGGTTACCCGTCGATGATCGTGGGCTGTGCCGCGTTCGGGGTGCTGGGAGCCGTGGCGGCGTGGCGGTAGTTCGTCGATGGCACAGCGACGCCGACCGCGCGGACGGACGTGGCCACCGCCGCCTGAAGCGTCGTCCCCCCCCCGCTGGCCGAGCGAGATCGTCGATTTGTCGACGATCTCGTGAAGTTCGTCGGCGTGTCGCCTCCGGATCGTCGATTTATCGATGATCACCACAGCCGCGTCGGCGGCCCCAGATCACGGCGAGACAGCCGCTCGACGCCGGACCGTCCAGTACGTCGAGGACGCCCCGCCACGGAGGCGACGCGGGAGGTCACTCGACTTGAAAATGATTCTCAACAACGCTTCACTGGTGCCCTCCCGACCCCGACGCCAGGAGCCCACCCTGTCCGGACCTCTCGACGCCCTGGTCGCCGGCTCGCGCGACCCCGCCCGGGGGCGGCGCGCCGCCGAGATCGCCGACCTCGTGCACCGTCACCTCGCCCTGCCGCCCGAGAGCGCAGTGACGGTGCAGCAGCTCGCCTGCCGGGAGCCCGGCTGCCCGCCGATCGAGACGGTGATCGCCGTGCTGGGCACGCCACCGCGGCGCTGGACGCTGCACCACCCCCTGTCCGAGATCGACGACGCCATGGTCGTCGACCTCGTCCGCCCCGACGACGCTCCAGGAGACGACCATGACCACTGACCAGCAGGCTGACGACCGAATCCCGGTGACCGTCCTCACCGGGTTCCTCGGCTCGGGCAAGACCACGCTGCTCAACCGCATTCTCACCGAGCGTCACGGTCGCCGGATCGCCGTCATCGAGAACGAGTTCGGCGAGGTCGGCGTCGACGACGCACTCGTCATCGACGCCGAGGAGGAGGTGTTCGAGATGAACAACGGCTGCATCTGCTGCACCGTCCGCGGCGACCTCATCCGCATCCTCGGCGCCCTCATGCGGCGCAAGGACCGCTTCGACGCCATCCTCATCGAGACCACCGGCCTGGCCGACCCGGCTCCCGTCGCCCAGACGTTCTTCATGGACGACGCGCTGCGCTCGCAGCTGCGCCTGGACGCGATCGTCACCGTCGTCGACGCCAGGCACGTCCTCGAGCACCTCGACGAGGTCAAGCCGGACGGGGTCGAGAACGAGGCCGTCGAGCAGGTCGCGTTCGCCGACCGCATCATCCTCAACAAGCGGGACCTCGTGGACGACGCCCAGGTCGACCTCGTCACCTCGCGGGTCCGGGCGATCAACGCAGGCGTCCCCGTCACCCCCGCCGTGCGGTGCGACGTCGACCTCGCCGAGGTGCTCGACGTGCACGCCTTCGACCTCGACCGCGTGCTCGCCGACGAGCCCGAGTTCCTCGACCCGGACGCCGAGCACCAGCACGACCAGTCCGTCACGAGCGTGGGTGTCGAGATCGACGGCACGGTCGACGTGCCGCGGCTCAACAAGTGGCTGGGTCAGCTGCTCGCCGAGAAGGGAGCCGACATCTTCCGCAGCAAGGGCGTCCTCAACCTCGCCGGGACCGACCAGCGCTACGTGTTCC
>JBHJOS010000103.1:0-4731 GCA_050329415.1 Kineosporiaceae bacterium | reverse complement strand
CCCACCAGCTCGTGCCGCTCCAGCAGGGCGTCCCGCAGCGCCACCACGAGGTGCCGATCCCGCACCACCACCTCCCGGGCACGCGCCCGTTGCGAGGCGAGTAGCCCCTCCACCGACTCCCGGGCCCGGGAGTCGGCGAGCACCCGGCTCACCAGGTCCCCGCCGCCCGGCCCCCCGGCCGCGGCCACGGAGACCGCGGACCCCGCCATCCCGGCCGCTCCCACCATCTGCGCCGCCAGCCGGGTGGCGTAGGCCAGGTCGCTCGCCGGCCCGGTCGAGATCTCGCCGGCGAACTCCTCCTCGGCGGCCAGGCCACCGAACGCGATCGCGATCAGCGCCTCCAGCTCCGAGCGGGACCGGGTGTGGACATCGTCGGCGTCGCCGTGCGCCAGCAGGCCGAGGGCCGGGCCGCGCTTGACGATGCTCAGCACCTCCAGCCGCCGCTGCGGCGCGAGCCGCCACGCCACCACGGCGTGGCCGGCCTCGTGGGTGGCGATGAGCCGCTGCTCCCGCTCGGTGTACCGGACCGGGCGGCCGGGGCCGACCTCGACCAGCAGCCGGGCCCGGACCACGTCGTCCCACGACATCGCCGGAGCGCCGCGGCGCACGGCCTGGACCAGCGCCTCGTCCAGCAAGTTCTCGATCATGACCGGCGTGTAACCCGTGGTGAGCGAGGCCAGCTGGTCGCGGGCGGCGTCCCCGGCGAGCCCGGCGTCGTGGGCCTTGCGGGCCAGGTAGTGGTCGAGGACCTCGCGCCGCCCGTGGCGGTCCGGGGCGTCGAAGGTGAGCCGGCGGTCGAAGCGGCCCGGCCGCAGCAGGGCCGGGTCGAGGGCGTCGGCCCGGTTGGTGGCGGCGACAAGGAGGATCTCCGCGGGTTCGGTCCGCGGCCTGGCCAGGCGGCGGTGGTGCGGCAGGACGAGGTTGACCGTGTCCACCAGTCCCGCACGGACGCGGTGCCATCCCGCGGGCGCGTCGAACGACTGCATCTGGACGAGCAGTTCGTTGACGACGCCGCCGACTCCCTCGGCGACGACGGCCCGCTCGACCCGGGCGCCGGGCGGGTCGGCCCCGGTGAGGGCCGTCGTCGGCAGCCCGACCAGCCCGCCGCACCCCCCGATCTCGACCGTGGTCGCCGGGGCCGGCCGCAGGCCACCTCGGGCCGTCGCGATGGCGTCGATCTCCTCGATGAAGCCGATCGCCCCGCCCTCCCGCCGGGCAGCGCGCCGCAGCGCCGCGAAGTACGACCGGATCCGCCGTGCCGTCGCCCCGTAGTACATGGACTGGAACGACGTCGCCGACACGAACAGGAAGGGCACCCCGGCGTCCCGCGCCATCGCCTTGGCCAGGAAGGTCTTGCCGGTCCCGGGCGGGCCCTCGAACAGCAGCCCGCGCCGCGGCGTGCCGCCCATGGCGCGCCGGAAGGTCCGCCCCGCGAGGAACAGGTCGACCGTGCGGACCGCCTCGTCGCGCACCGGCCCCAGTCCCACCACGTCATTCAGCCCGACGTCCAGGTCCTCCGGCCGATAGGTGACGTGCGGGCTGCGCCCGGCGACCACCGTCGTCGCCAGCACCACGACGAGCATGAGCGTGAAGAACACCACGATGACCGCGAGGAAGGGGTCGACCCGCGGCAGCCCCGGCAGCGGAGGCTCGCCGGCCAGCAGCCGTCCCCAGAACCAGCCCAGGGGCACGGCGAGCACGACCGCGATCCGCAGCAGGCGCCGCTGCCGCTGCCGCTCCCGGGTGCGACCGACGTCGGCCGGATCGCGGAGGGCCGCCGCAGCCGGGACGCGGACCACCGTCGCGGCCGGGGCGCGGACCACCGTCGCGGACGGGACGGCCAGGGCGGGCGACGGGCCCGGGGTCGACGGCATCCTGGGATCGTCGGTCGGGGGCCTGGAAGGGCCGGGGCCTCGTTGAGCCGCCCGGAGGACGCCCGGGACCGGGGGCCACCCCGTCGGGGGCAGGCACTGACGGAGGTCGACCACGGTGCGGTCCGAGCGTGACGGCAGCTCAGGTCCCGGCGCCGGGCCTGAGCACCAGCGCGTCAGGCCCCCGTGCCGGCGAAGAGGTCGGTCTCGCGGCCGTCGGTGTCGAACGGCGGGGCCGAGGTGCCGCGCAGCAGCTGATACCACTCGGTGGCGACGATGGGGACGGCCATGCCGTCATCCTGAGTGGTCGTCCCGGCGTCGAGGTCGACACGCAGCTGGCTGCGGTGGGCCTGCAGCGCCGCCGCCTTGCTCGCCCAGTGCTCCGGTGCGTCGACGACGGCGGTGACCTGGTCGTCCGGCACGACCATCCCTGGCAGCGGCCCGTCGGGGTCGAGCACCGGCCGCCCGGCGTCGGCCAGCGCCCGCAGCGCCGCCCGGACCACCCCGAGCGGCCACACCGCGGCGTACACCTTGGGCACCCGCCAGCCCGCCACCTCGTCGGCCCCGGCGCGCGCCGGCCCGGCCGCGAGGTCGACGGCGCGCAGCGCCACCCGGTGCGCCATGACGTGGTCCGGGTGGCCGTACCCGCCGGTCCGGTCGTAGGTCAGCAGGAGGTGCGGGCGCACCTCTCGCAGCACCCGGGCGAGGTGCCCGGCCGCCTCGTCGAGGTCGGCGACGGCAAACGCACCCGGCGCGACGTCGTCGGGGATCGCGGCCAGGCCACCCGGCAGCGACACCATGCCGGTGTCGCGGTAGCGGACGCCGGCGTCCGCCCCGAGGAACCGGTGGTCGGTCACGCCGAGCGCCGCCGCCGCGGCAGCCAGCTCGGTCTCGCGGTGGGCGGCCAGCGCCTCGGGGTCCCCCCGCAGGTGGGCCAGGTCGTCGGCCACGACCTCGCCCAGCTCGCCGCGGGTGCAGGTGACGAGGGTGACGTGGGCGCCGTCGGCAGCGGCGGCCGCCATGGTGGCGCCGGTGGTGAGGCTCTCGTCGTCGGGGTGGGCGTGGACCAGGAGCATCCGGCGGCCCGCAGGCGCCGCCGGGGGCGAGGAGGCGGCCTGGGCCGAAGCGGGCACGCTCACTGCGAAGCCAGCAGACGTCGCACGACGGCGAGGATGCCGACGTTGCCGGGCAGCCATCGCACGCTGTCGAGCTCCGCCGGGCCCAGCCACCGCACCTCGTCGTGCTCGTCCAGCGCGCGCGGCTCGCCCTCGGCCACCTCAGCGAGCCAGACCCGCATGACGAGGCCCGGCATGATCGGCCAGACCCGGCCGTCGCCGCCCTGGGACGGGCCGGGGATCTCGGCGCCGAGGAGCACCGTGACGCCGACCTCCTCGGCCAGCTCGCGATGCAGGGCGGCCACCGGGGTCTCGCCCGGATCCACCTTGCCGCCGGGGAACTCCCACCAGCCCGCCCACCGGGGCGGGGCGATGCGGCGGGCGCTCACCACCCGGGTCGGGGAGGCGAGGGAGTCGAGGATCGCGGCCGCGACCACCAGCGTGGACACCCCAGGGACGGTACCGGGGCGTCGGGTCACCCGTCGGCGGCCGGGTCCTCGGTCGGGTCATCGGCCAGGATCCGGTACATCGCCTTGCGGGTCTCGTCAAGGACCTCACGGGCCCGCTCGACCTGAGCGTCGTCGCCGGTCTGGAGGACCTGCCAGGCGGCGCCGGCCAGGCCGACGAAGGTGTCGACGAGCGGCGGCTGGGCACCGGTCGGCTCGTCGGCGTCGCCCCACAGGCGCTCCCCGTGGCGCTCGCGGGCCTCGGTCGCGGCGGCGCGCCCGGCGTCGGTGAGGTGGAAGAGCCGGCGGCCGTCGACCTCCTCCGGCCGGACCAGGCCCTCGTCGGCGAGCTGCTGGAGGACCGGGTAGACCGACCCGGGACTGGGCTTCCAGCGGCCGTTGGTGCGCCGCTCGAACTCGGTGATGAGCTGGTAGCCGTGCTGGGGGCCGTCCTCGAGCAGGACGAGCACGGCCGCCCGGACGTCGCCGCGACGGGCCCGGGGACCGCGTGGTCCGCCCCAGCCTCCGGGGCCGCCCAGGCCGCCGGGACCGCCCGGGCCGGCGAAGCCGAAGGCACGCGCCCACGCCCACGGCCCGCCGCCGGGGCCGAAGCCGCCGCGGAACCCCGGGCCGGGGTGGTGCTGACGGTGCTCGGACCGGGGTCCGTCCGGGCCGGGTGCGAACCAGGCGCGCACGGCGGCGGCCTGTCGGGGGTGCATCCCTCGCATGGAGGTCTCCTCTCGATGTCTCCGACCGACTGTCGGCGATATATCGAGAACGGTCGGGTCGGGCCGGTTGTTCCTGCCCCGTTCCGCCGAACTCCACCAAACCCGGGCATCGACCCATGAGGACGCCGGGTTCGGTGGAGTTCGGCATGGGGTCAGTCGCTGACGAGGCAGAACTCGTTGCCCTCGGGGTCGGTCATGACGTGGAAGGAGCCGGACTCGTCCGTGACGACGCCGCCGACCCGGACGGCGCCGAGGTGCTCGGCGCGGGCGGCCGCCGCGGGGATCTCGCCGGGCGGGACCTCGATGTCGAGGTGCAGGCGGTTCTTGCCGGCCTTGGCCTCCGGCACCGGCTGGAAGGAGATCCTCGGGAAGCCGGGTGGCTCGACCTGGCCCAGCCGAGCGCGCACGGCAGCAGTCTCACCCCCCTCCCGTCGAACTCCACCGAACCCGGCGTCCTCATGGGTCGATGCCCGGGTTCGGTGGAGTTCGGCGGGAGGGGTCGGGGTCGGGGTCGGGGTCGGGGTCGGGGTCGGGGTCAGGGTCGGGGTCAGGGGCGTTGCTTGGAGCGGCT
>JBHJOS010000053.1:0-22472 GCA_050329415.1 Kineosporiaceae bacterium | reverse complement strand
CGGCGGGTCCCGCCGGGTCCCGCCGGCGCGGCGCCGCCAGCGCCGCGACGACAAGCGCCAGCACGGCCAGCACCAGCCCGAGCGTGAGGGACGTCGCCCGGTCCGTGAGGCGGGTGGCGAAGATGGCCCGGGTGATCGTGTCGTACCGGAGGAGGGCCACCGCGCCGAAGTCACTGAGCACGTAGAGGAACGCCAGCAGGGCGCCCGCGGACACCGCCGGGCGCAGCTGCGGCAGCACGACCGTGACCAGGCCGCGCCACGGCCCGGCGCCGAGCAGGCGCGCAGCCTCCTCGGTCTCGCGGGAGAGCGTCGCCAACCGGGCGAGCACGGGCAGGTACACGTACGGGTAGCTCAGCAGGGTGAGAACGACCGCCGCCCCGACGAACCCGTCCGGGCGCGGCACGAACGGCAGCAGCCCGCCGGGACCGGTGCCTGCCAGCAGCGCCGTCGCCCCGACGAAGCTGGGCACGGCCAGGGGGATCGCCAGCCCGGTCCGCAGCACCCCCCGGCCCGGGAGGTCGGTCCGCGAGACCGCCACCGCGGCCGCGGTCCCCAGCCCCGCGCAGGCCAGGGCGACCGTGGTGGCCAGCGCGAAGGAGTTCGCCAGCGGGACCAGGACCCGGTCGCCGGTCAGCGTGTCGACGAGGTCCCCCCCGAGGCGCACCGAACCCTGGGCGAGGTAGGCGAGCGGGAACGCGAAGACCCCGGCGGTGAGGACCACCGCCGCGGCCAGGGCGGCGGTCGCGGCGGTCGTCGCGAAAGGCCGCGCGGCTCGCGCGACGCTCGTGCCCCTGCTCCCCGGGGTGCTCCCCGGGGACCGGCCGGGCCGGCGGTCAGCCGTCGGTGTCGAGGCCGCTCTCACGGATCAGCTCCTCGGTCCGGGCCAGGCCGCCCCCGAGCTCGTCGAGGTCGAACGTGGCGACCCCGAGGCCCTCCAGCGGGGGCAGTTCCGCAGGCGGCTCGACCCCGGCGGCGAGGGGGTACTCGAAGGTGTCGGCCGTGAAGAACTCCTGGGCCTCGCCCGAGAGCAGGAACTCGACGAAACCGGCGGCCCGGTCGGGGTCGTCCGCCGTCGTCAGGACGCCGGCCCCGGCCTCGAGCAGCAGGTTGCCGACATCACCGTCGGCGAAGAAGTGGTTCGCCGTCGGGCTGTCCGGGTCCTCCTCGAGCTGCTGGTAGTTGTAGTAGTGGTTGACCAGGCCCATGTCGACCTCGCCCCGCGCCACCGCCTGCACGATCGCAGTGTTGTTGGCGTAGGCGGGCGCCTCGTTCGCCGCCATCCCGGCGAGCCAGTCCCGGGCCGCGTCCTCGCCCTCCAGTTCGCGGAAGGCGGTGACGAAGTCCTGGAACGACCCGTTGGTCGGCGCCACGGCCACCCGGCCGCGGAACTCCTCGGCCGTGAGGTCGAGGAGCGAGTCCGGCAGCTGCGCCGGGTCCACCAGCTCGGTGTTGTACACGACCGTGCGCACCCGGCCCGACAGGCCCACCCACTGCCCGCTGGTCGACCGGGACCCGGCGCCCTCCAGGCTCAGCACCTCCGCGGGCAGGTCCTGCAGCCGGTCCTGGCCGGCAAGGTAGCCGAGCGGCCCGGGGCTCTGCGAGAGGTACACGTCGGCCGGCGAGCGGTCGCCTTCCTCGACCAGCAGCAGGGCGAGTTCGGCCGACTGGCCGTAGCGCACCTCGATGTCGATGTCCGCGGTCTCGGCGTACTGCTCCAGCAGCGGGCCCACGAGGTTCTCGGTGCGGCCCGAGTACACGGTGAGGACGTCGCGGTCCCCGGGGACGACGCCGCACGCGCCGAGCGCGGCAGCGCCCAGGACGGCGGCGAGGACTGCGGCGGAACGGACGGCGGCGGAACGGACGGGCGGGCGGGCGGGGCGCACGACGGGGGAACCTCCGGCTGGGTGGTGGGGGTCAGGCGGCTCGCGAGGCGGTCGCCGCGGCGAGCTGGCGGCGCACGAGATCGTCCAGGTCGGTCGACGGGTCGAGGCCGAGCAGTCGCCGGGCCCGGGCCGGGTCGGACCGGGTGTGCGCGACCTCGTCGGGGTGGGCCGGGCGCAGCCGGACCGCGACCCGCCGGCCGGTGATGCGGCCGACCGCGTCGAGCACCTCGGCATGGGTCCGCGGATGACCGGCCCCCAGGTTGACGGTGCACGACCGGCGATGCCGGACCCCATCGTCGACGAGGGCCACGAGCCCGGCGACCACGTCGGTCACGTCACTGATGTCGCGCGAGCGGTCCAGGCCGCCGAGGACCTCGACCGGGCGCCCGGCGGTGACGGCCTCGAGCCACCGCGACAGGGCCATGTCCGGGCGCTGGCCGGGACCGGCCACGGTGAAGGGCCGGGCCACGCTGACCAGGCCGCCGCGTCCGGCCCGCTCGGCGCAGGCCTGCTCGACGGCGAGCTTCCAGCGCCCGTACGAGCCCCGCGGGCGCAGCGGGTCGTCCTCGCGGCTGCCCCGGCCGGCCGGTGCCTCGCCGTAGACCGCGGACGAGGACGCCACCACGACCGGCACCTCGGGCGGGGCGGCGGCGAGCACCTCGACCGCGGCGGTGAGGATGTCCGCCGACCGGCACGCCTCGAGCTCGGCGCCCGCCCCCCGGACCCCCGGTCGGGCCGCGAGGTGGAGCACCGCGTCCGCCTCGGCCGCGACGGCGCGCCACCGGCCCCCGGGTGAGGTGAGATCCTCCACGAGGTGCCGGGTCCGCCGGTCGCCGCGCGCGGCCGACGCGTCGGGTCTGCGGTCGACACCGGTGACGAGATCGCCGCGGGCCGCCAGGGCCCGCGCGGCATGGCGGCCGAGGAAGCCGGCCGAGCCGGTGACGAGGACGTGCACGACCCGACCCTAGCGCAGGCTTGCCTTGCCTAAGTCACGTGCGAGCGGCATCATGCGCCGGTGCGGTGGAGGCGGCCGGGCGCCGGGTGGGGGGCCGGGATCGCCGCCGTCGTCGGCGTGACCCTGGCGGCCGCCGCGGTGGTCGCCGCCGTGACCGACCGGCAGGTGCTGGCCTCGGCGGTCGTGGGACTGGCCGCCGATCCGCTGCCCCTCGCCGGGGCGCTGCTCGCGTTCGGTGCCGGGTTCGCGGTCCGGGCGTGGGTGTGGTCACGGATCGTGCCGGGCCTCCCGTTCGGTCACGCCTGGGCCGCCGTCCACGTGTCCCTGCTCGGCAACCACGTGCTGCCGTTGCGGCTCGGGGAGCCGCTGCGGGTGTGGTCCGCCGTCCGGCGGGCCGGGGTCGGGGTGGGGGCCGCCACCGCCTCGACAGTGACCCTGCGGGCGGCCGACGTGACGGCGCTGGTCGGGCTGGCGGCTGTCGCGGGAGCGGTGGTGGTCGGGGGCCTCGGCGCCAGCGGCGTCGCGGCGGGGGACGACCCGTGGGACGCGACGCTCCCGCTGGTGATCGCCGCAGCGGCGGTGCTGCTCCTGGCCGGCGGGCTGGTCGGGATCCGCCTGGTGCGCCGGGCAGCCGCCCGCCGGACGCGCGAGCCCGGTGACCCGGCCGCCCCTCCCGTGCGCTACCCCGGTCCGGTCACCGTCGGCGGGGTCCTCGCCGGATGGGTGCTCGAGGCGGGGGTGGTGTGGGCGGTGGCGCGGGCCGGCGGGGTGGAGGTCGGCCTGGCGGCGGCGCTGCTGGTCTCGTGCGCGGCGGTGCTCGCCCAGGTCGCGGCGGTGGCACCGGGCGGGTTCGGGACCTACGAGGCCGGGGCGGTGGCCGCCTGGGTCGTGGTCGGGGTGGACCCGGCCACCGGGCTCGCGCTGGCGCTCGTCACCCACGGGGTCGCGACCGGGTACGCCGTGATCGTCGGCGCGGTGGCGCTGGTCGTCCCGGACCCCGGCGAGTTCGGCCGCCGACGGTTGCCGCGACCCCGCGACATCCCGGCCCCCGCCGGGGCGCCGTCGCCCCTGCCCGGTCCGCGGGCGCCGGTCGTCCTCGTCCTGCCGGCGCACGACGAGGCCGCCTCCGTCGCCGAGGTCGTCCGCCGGGTCCCCCCCGGCGTAGCGGGCCGTCCGGTGCAGGTCGTCGTCGTGGACGACGGGTCGGTCGACGGCACGGCCGACGCCGCCGCGGCCGCCGGGGCCCGGGTGGTGCGGCACGACGCCAACCGCGGACTCGGCGCGGCGGTGCGGACTGGTCTCGCGGTCGCGGCGGAGTACGGTCCCGCGGCCGTGGCGTTCTGCGACGCCGACGGCGAGTACGCCCCGGAGGAGCTGGCGGCGATGGTCGGCCCGATCCTCGACGGCCGGGCCGACTACGTCGTCGGATCCCGGTTCGCCGGCCGGATCGAGCGGATGCTGCCGCACCGGCGGCTGGGCAACCTCGTGCTCACCGCGTGGCTGCGGCGGGTGGCCCGGCGCCCGGACCTCACCGACGGCCAGAGCGGGTACCGGGCGCTGTCGCCGGCCGCCGTCGCGGACGCCGAGATCGTCCACGACTACAACTACGCCCAGGTGCTCACCCTCGACCTGCTGGGCAAGGGCCACCGCTACGCCGAGGTGCCCATCACGTACGCGTTCCGCACCCGGGGGAGGTCGTTCGTGCGGCTGGGGCGCTACCTTGCGCGGGTGGTGCCGGCCGTGCACCGCGAACTCAACGAGACCCCGAGGACCGCCCCGACCGCCCCGGGTGGCGCGAGCGCCCCGGCGGCGGCGGGGTGACCGGACGCCACGGGCCACGCCCGCCGGGCGGGATCAGTCCTCGACGACGTGCGAGGCGAAGCCGGCCCGGGCGGCGCGCCAGCCGTCGTCGTCGAACGAGCCGTCCTCGCCCAGGCAGTCGGCGGCCGCCCACGCCATCGCGAGGGCGTGATGGGTGTTGTCGTGGGCGAACAGGCCCTGCCTGCCGAACGTCAGCAGCTCCGGCACCGCGTCGAGGGCGTCCACCAGACGGGTCCACGGCTCCTCGTACCCGACCCGGTAGACCGGGTAGGCATGGCGCAGGCGCCGCACCACGGTGGCCATCACGTCGGGCGGCGGGAGGCCGGCACCGGTCAGGGCGCCGGCCGCCACCTCGGCGAGCGCCCCGTCGCCGGCCGTCCACAGGTCCTCGCCCGCGGCGCAGGGGATCTCGGCGCAGAGCACGGTCCGGTCCGGGGGGTCGTCGCCGTCGCGGTAGTTCTTCGGCTCGCTGACCCGGGTGACCGGGGTGGCCGGCGTCGGCAGGTAGTGGGCGTCGGCGTCGGCGTACCGGTCCCCCCGGACCACCAGGTAGACCAGGAGCATGGAGCGGTAGCCGAGGTCGGGCGCGGTGGGCAGCGGCGTGCCGGAGCCGGCCAGCAGTCGCGCGAGCACCGTGACGGGCAGCGTCGACCACACCCGCCGCGCCCGGACGTCCCCGGCGGGGGTGCGCACGGTCCAGCCGTCGCGGTCGCGGCGCAGCCCGGTGGCGGGGGCCTCGAGGCGGATCGCCGCGCCGGCCGCGCGCGCCGCCCGGGCCAGCGCCTCCGGGATCCGCCCGAAGCCGCCCGCCGGGTACAGGAACGTCCGGGACGCGGCGTCGGGCGGCGCCAGCACCTTGGCGAGCAGCCGCGTCGGGGTGGCCGCCCGGATCCGGCGGCGCGCCTGCTCCCCGCTCAGCCGTTCCGGGTCCATGCCCCAGATCTTGCGGGCGTAGGGGAAGTAGAACCGCTCGCCCATCGTCCGGCCGAGCCCGGTGACGACGTGGTCGGCGAACGTCGCGTGCCGGGTGGGGCGGACGGCCGCGACGGCCGCGTCCACCGCGGCGCGGGCGGCGAAGCCCGGCGGCAGGGTGCGCGCGAGCTGGCCCGCGCGGAGCGGGAAGTCCACCCAGCGGTCCGCCAGCAGCAGTCGCCCGCGCCGGGGCCGCACCTGCAGCTCGTCGCCGAGCAGCTCGCGCAGGGTCGCCAGCACCGGGGCCGGCACCGCGGGATGGAGGCGGTGGCTCCCGTGGTCCACCGCCACCCCGGCGACGTCGATCGACGCGGTGAGACCGCCGACCCGGGCCTCCCGCTCGAGGACGGCCACCCGCCGCCCGGCCCGCGCCAGGCGCAGGCCGGCCCCGAGACCGGCCGGCCCGGCGCCCAGCACCGCGACGTCGACCGGCTCGCAGGTCACGGGTGGCCCGCCGGCTCCGCAACCGCGGCGTCGTACCCGATCGTCGCGGGCCCGGCGTAGGCGAGCCCGACCGCGTCGCCGACGCCGACCGTCGGTGCCCCCATCGCCCGCACCCGCACGACGCACCCGTCGAGGCGGACCTGGTACGAGCAGTCGTGCCCGTGGAAGTCGACGCCGGTCACGGTGCCCGGTCCGCCGGGCGTCACCGCCACGTGCTCGGGCCGCACCAGGACCCGCGCCACCCGCGGCCCCGGCCGGTGCAGCGGGACGGGGCCGAGCGGAGTGCGGGCACCGGTGCCGTCGGGCTCGGCCGGCAGCAGGTTGGCCTCCCCGACGAACCCGGCGACCCAGGGATCGGCGGGGCGGGTGTAGAGCTCGGCCGGAGTGCCCACCTGGCGGACCCGGCCCTCGTGCATGACGGCGATCCGGTCGCCGAGCACGAACGCCTCCTCCTGGTCGTGGGTGACCACCACGCTGGTCACCCCGACGTGCGCCAGCAGGTCCACGACCTCCTGCCGGACGCGGCGGCGCAACGTCGCGTCGAGCCCCGTGAACGGCTCGTCGAACAGCAGGATGCGGGGTCGGGGGGCGAGGGCTCGGGCCAGGGCGACCCGTTGCGCCTGGCCACCCGACAGCTCGTGCGGGCGGCGGGCGGCGAGCGGGGCGAGATCGACCATCTCCAGCGCCTCGACGTCGCGCCCGGCGCGGACCTCGGCCCGGGTCAGCCCGTAGCGGACGTTGCCGGCGACCGTGAGGTGACCGAACAGCGCCGCGTCCTGGAAGACCATCCCGATCCGGCGGCGTTCGGGCGGGACCGGCCGGCCGGCGCCGGTCAGCACCTCCCCGTCGACCGTGACCGACCCGGCCTCCGGGGTCTCCAGCCCCGCGACGATCCGCAGCAACGTGGTCTTGCCGCAGCCCGAGGGACCCAGCAGCACCACGGTCTCCCCCGCCGCGACGTCCAGGTCCACGGAGTCGACGGCGGTGACGGCCCCGAACCTCCTGGTCACGCCCCTGACGCGGAGAAACGCCTGTTCGGTCATGTAAGCCTTTCCTCAGTCAGGTGCAGGGTACGCCCCGTTGCCCCCGCCCACGGGACGCTCTCTCACGCCCTCTCACGCCACGGACCCTGGCAGGGGACCCCGCGACCGTTTGTGCAGGCGTTCACATACTCTGATCCCGATGTCCACGCGGGCCGACGCCGATCGCGGGAGCGCGGTCGCCGCCCTCCCTGGCCTCGTCGTGCGCTCGGTCCCGCTGGCGGACCCGCCGCGCCTGCTGGAGACGCTGCCCCACCCGGGAGCCCTGGCCTGGGTACGCCACGGCGACGGCCTGGTGGGGTGGGGCGAGGCACTCCGGATCGACACCGCCGGGGCCGACCGGTTCGCCGAGGCGGGTGCCCACTGGCGCCGCGTCGTGGCCGCCGCCGACGTCCGCGACGAGGTGCGAGCCCGCGGCAGCGGCCTGGTGGCGTTCGGCTCCTTCGCCTTCGCCGACGACTCCCCGTCCGGGGGGTCGCTCGTCGTGCCGTCAACGGTGGTCGGCCGGCACGGCGACCAGGGGTGGCTGACGACGATCGGCGTCGCGGACGCCGGGAACGCCCGGCCCGCGGACGGCGATCCGCTCCCCCGCCGGGACCCGCGCGGCGTCCGGCTCACCGAGGGGGCCCTGTCCAGCGACGCCTGGCGGGAGGCGGTGGCCGCCACGGTCCGGCGCATCGCGGCGGGCGAGGCGGACAAGGTCGTGCTCGCCCGGGATCTCGTGGCCCGCTCCCCGGAGCCGCTGGACGACCGGGTGCTGCTGTCCCGGCTGGCGCAGCGGTACCCGACGACGTGGACGTTCGCGGTCGACGGCCTGGTGGGGGCCACCCCGGAACTGCTGGCGCGGACCGAGGGCGGTCGCGTGGCCTCCCGGGTGCTGGCCGGGACGATCCGCCGCTCCGGCGACCACGCTGCGGACCTGGCGCTGGCGGCGTCGCTGGCGCGCTCCGGGAAGGACCTGGCCGAGCACCTGTACGCGGTGCGCAGCGTCGCCGAGGCGCTGCGCCCCCTGTGCTCGGACCTGGACGTCCCCGAACGTCCGTACGTCCTGCACCTCGCGAATGTCATGCACCTGGCCACCGACGTGACCGGAGTGCTGCGAGGGGCTGCGACCTCGCTGGGGATCGCGGCGGCGCTGCACCCGTCGGCGGCCGTCGGCGGCACGCCGACCAAGGTCGCCGGCCAGCTCATCGCGGACACCGAAGGCATGGACCGGGGTCGCTACGCCGGGCCGGTGGGCTGGCTGGACGCCACCGGCGACGGCGAGTGGGGGATCGCGCTGCGCTGCGGGCAGCTGTCGCCCGACCGGCACGAGATGCGGCTGCTCGCGGGGTGCGGGATCGTCGCGGGGTCCGACCCCGACGCGGAACTGGCGGAGTCGACGGCGAAGCTTGTGCCCATCCGCCAGGCCCTCAGCGGCTGAAATGATCAGCCGGACGTCGAGTGTGCGGGCCATCCGCACGGCGGCCGGTGACGAACGGAGGACGTGCCCCCGATGAGCCTCAGCACCCCAGCCGCCCCGTCGGCCACTCACCTCACCGCCCAGCTCGACCGGATGGAGGCCGAGGGCGTCCTCGACCTCGCGACCGTCGACTTCGACGTCCGGCGACCGGACCTGGTCCGGGAGCGCCTGGCACCGACGCTGGACTACTTCGCCCGGGTCGAGCGCGAGGTGGAACGCAACCTCCTCGAGATCGCCGCCTTCCTGCCCGGAGCGAGTGACGAGACGCAGCGCTTCGTCCGGATCTGGGCGGAGCAGGAGCTGCCCCACGGCGAGGTCTTCGAGACCCTCAAGGCACACCTCAAGCTGCCGCCGAGCGAGCCGGACCTCACCTCGGTGAGCCTGCCGCTGCGGGTGACGGGCCGGCTGTCCGCGATCCCCGGGGTGTCGGACGTGCTGCTGATGCTGTACCACTCGATGGGCGCGATGCACGAGCGCCTGACCGCCGTCGGGTACGACAAGCTGCGGGACCGGCTGCTGGAGATCGGCGAGCACGGGTTCGCCCACACCGCCGTGACTCCGATCCGCAAGCAGGAGTCCGGGCACTACGCCTACTACCGGAACTCGGCGCTGGCGCTGCGCGGGCGAATGGCGGGCTGGCAACTCGCCCTGGCCCGCATCATCCGGATCCGCACGTACGAGCCGATCGGGGTCCGGACCCGGCTCACCGCCGGTGCCGAACGAGCGGCGTTCGGCCGCACCGCGGTCGCACTGCTGGGTGGCAACCGGGACCTGACGGACATCGCGGTGCCGGTGCAGCGGGTCGCCCAGGACCTGCTGGTCCACGGGGAGCAGGGGTTGCGGCTGCCGCCGTTCGTCGCCAAGGCTCTGCGGCGGACGGTCGCGGCGGCCTACGCCTGAGCGCCCGGCACACTGGGAGCGTGACCGAGCAGACCCCACCCCTGGAATACCCCGACATCGGCGGGACCCAGGACGGCCGGGTGCCCGACGGTTTCGACCGGCTCTCGCGAGCGACCGTGGCCGGCCGCGGGCGCGTGGCCTTCGACCGGCTCGCCGAGGCCCTCCTGCGGTGGGGCGTGCACCGCGGTGCCGGGCTGACGGTCGAGACCGACGGGCCGGTCGCCGAGGGTCGGGAGGTCCGGCTGTTCCTGCCCGGGCCGCTGCGCCCGCTGCCGCTGACGATCACGTGCCGGGTCGTCTACCTGGTCGACGAGCCGGGGCGCCGGGGCTTCGCCTACGGCACCCTCCCCGGCCACGTCGAGGAGGGCGAGGCGCGCTTCCTCGTCGAGACCGACCCGGCCCGCGACGACGCGCCGGTGACCTTCACCGTGGACGCCTTCAGCCGGCCCGGACTGCCGTGGGTGGCGTCGGTCGCACCGCTCGCACGGCTGGGGCAGGAGGCCGCCACCCAGGGCTACCTGCGCGCCGCCCGGCGCATCGGGCACCGGAATAGTTGAACTCTCCACCAGCTTGGGAGAGGCATGACGGCCACCCTCGTCCCCGGGCACGTCGCGCCCTCGCCGCACCCCCTGCTCGCCGAGCGGCGGAGCACCCGCGCCTTCGACCGGTCGCACCGGCTCGACGACGGGACCGTCGTCTCCCTGCTCGAGGCCGCTCGCTGGGCGCCCAGCTCGGGAAACAGCCAGCCGTGGCGGTTCCTCGTCACCCGCCGCGGTGAGCCGGAGTTCGACCGCCTGGCCGCAACCCTCGCCGACGGCAACCGGTCGTGGGCGCCGGGCGCGAGCGCGCTGCTCCTGGCGGCCGCCGCGGTCCCCGGCGGGGACCAGGGCCCCGGGCACGCCTGGTACGACACCGGCCAGGCCGTGACGCACCTGGTGCTGCAGGCCCACGCCCTCGGACTGTCTGCGCGGCAGATGGGTGGGTTCGACGCCGAGGCCGCCCGCCGGGGGTTCGAGCTGGCGCCCGACGTGGTTCCCGTCGTGGTCGTGGCGATCGGCCGGCACGACCCCGACGCCGACCTGCCGCCCCGCGTCCTCGAGAGGGAGCAGACGCCGCGGACCCGGCGACCGGTGGCCGAGTTCCTGCTCTGAGGATCGTCACCCCGACCGACACATTCACCACCGCTGGTACTGTAGGTGGCATGGTGAAGACCACGGTGTACCTCCCTGACGACCTCCATGTCGCGATCAAGCGCGCGGCCGCCCAACGAGGCATCTCCGAGGCAGAGGTCATCAGGGACTCCCTCCGGACCACCGTCACGGTCGAACGTCCTCGACCTCGCGGCGGCCTGTTCGCCAGCGATGAGGTGACCTCGGATCGAGTCGACGAGCTGCTCGCGGACTTCGGCGCCCGGTGACCGTGCCCGACCTCCCGTCAACGAGCCCCGTGGTCCTGGACACCAGCGCTCTCGTCGCCTTCTTCAACTCCGCCGACATCGCGCACGAACGCGTGTCGAGCTACCTGGCAGACGCCCGCTCCCCCCTGGTGGTCTCGCCGTACGTCGTCGCTGAGCTCGATCACTTGGTCAGCACCCGCCTGGGCGTACGCAGCGAGCTCGCCGTCCTGGAGTCACTCACCTCAGGAGCATGGGACCTCGAGGCGGTCAGCGAGGCGGATCTCCGAGCGGCCGCCGACGTCATCGCGCGTTTCGCTGACCAGAACGTCGGGATCACGGACGCCTCGCTGGTCGTCCTCGCCGCCCGATACCGGACGACGACCATCGCCACGCTGGACCATCGGCACTTCACTGTGCTGCGCTCACTCGACGGCCGACCGTTCACCATCGTGCCGTGACGAGGACGGCACCCGTCACAGTCGAGTGACGTCCGTGACGGTGACGGCGGCCTCCCGCGACGATCGTTGCCCTGCACGCCGGGGTCGCCGACAGCCGGGTGTGGGACGCCTGCGCCCGCCGGTGGGCGGCGTGCGGGTGGCGGGTCCTCGCCCCGGATCGCCGTGGCTTCGGGGAGTCGACCTGGGAGGCGGAGCCCTTCAGCCACGTCGACGACCTGGTGTCCGTTCTGGACGCCTTCGAGTCGTGGGCGACCTCGACGAGGCACCGCACCTGTTCGCCGGCGTCGCCGGGCGGATCCCCGGAGCCCGTTTGGTCCGTCTTCCCGGCCGGGCACACCTGCCGATGCTGGAGGACCCCGACGGGTTCGTCGCCGCCACAGTGCTCTGCCCTCGGCCCTGACCCGTGGAGCCATGAGCATCAAGCACGGCCTGCCTGGCACTGCTGGGGGAGCGGCCCGCGCCACGGCTACCAACTCAAGACCGCCTTCGAGGCGCGCACCGGCAGTGGCGCCCCAGCACCGCCACCGACATGACGACGGCCGCCGCCGACGTGACGGTCGCGATGGTCGCCCAGCCGCCGAGGTCGAGGACCACGCCCGACCCGGCGCCGGCCACGGTGGCGCTGGCCCCGACGACGAGGTCGGCGTTGCCCTGGGCCTTCGCCCGCAGCTCCAGCGGCACGGAGTCGGTGAGCAGGGTGCTGCCAGCCACCAGCGCGAGCGACCAGCCGAGTCCGAGGAGGAACAGCGCGACGGTCAGCGCCGCCCGGGCGTCGGGATCTGCGAGCCCGCCCAGGACCCCGGCCGCCGCGAGTGCTCCCGCCCCCGACACGATGGTCGCGACCCGGCCGACCCGGTCGGTCAGCCAGCCGGCGAGCGGGGAGAACGCGTACATCCCGGCGATGTGCGCGCCGATGACGAACCCGATGACGCCGAGCCCGTGCCCGTGGTCGGCCATGTGGACGGGCGTCATGGTCATCATGAGGCCCATGACGAACTGGGCCACCACGATCGCGAGGAGGCCCAGCGCCGCCCGCCCCTGGATCACGGCCGCCCACGACCCGGCCGGATCGTGCGTCACCGGCGCACCGGTGGGCGAGGGCACCGTCGCCGCCCCGTCAACTCGGGCCCGGTCGCGCGCCAGGAGCAGCGGGTCCGGCCGCAGCAGCGCCGCGAGGACGGCGGCGGCCAACAGGTAGGCCACGCCTGACAGCAGGAACGGACCCGTGAGCGAGGGCAGGCCCAGCGAGTCCGCGACGGCCCGGGTCGGGCCCACGAGGTTCGGACCGGCCACGGCCCCGAAGGTCGTGGCGAACAGCACCAGGCTGAGGGCGCGGCCGCGGGAGCGCGCGGGCGCGAGGTCGGCCCCGGTGTACCGGGCGAGCAGGCTGGCGACGTTGCCCGAGCCGAACACGGCCATCGCGACGCAGAGCAGCAGGAAGGACTCGACCTGGGTGGCGACGACCACACCGGCCGAGCCGAGCGCACCGAGCAGGTACCCCGCGACGAGTCCGGGCCGGCGGCCGCCGCGGGCCATGACCCGTGACAGCCCGATCGCGGCGACGGCGCCCCCGGCCGTGCCGGCCGCCGCCGGAACTCCGGACAGCAGGGCCGAGTCGAGCAGCTGCCGGGCGATGAGGACCCCGACCGACACCCCGGCCGCGAGGCCCAGCCCCCCGAGTAGCTGGGCCGTCACGACGACCACCAGCGTCCGCCGTTGCACCACGGCGACGCGCGCACCGTCGACCCGGCCGGGAGCCGTCGCCGTCACAGCCGTCCGACCTCGGTGACCGCGACGGCGGCCTCGCCCGCCTCGTCGGAGGCGGCGAGGTCCACCTCGGCGACGATGCGCCAGTCGTGGTCGCCGGCCGGGTCGTCGAGGACCTGGGTCACCCGCCACACCCGGGAGCCGCGGTCCCCGGTGTCCACGACGAACAGCTCGGGCGACCTGGCCGCGGGGCCGCTGCCGATCTCGTCGTGGTCGTCGAAGAACGGATCGAGGGCGGCGGCCCAGGCGTCGGCGTCCCAGCCCGCCTCGGCGTCCAGTTCCCCCAGCCCGGCCCAGTCCTCGCGCGCGGCGAGCACGACCCGGCGGAACATCGCGTTGCGGACCAGCACCCGGAAGGCACGGACGTTGCGCGTGACCGGTGGCGGGCCCTCGTCCTCGGGGGACCGCTCGATCACCGCGGCGACGCCCGACGGATCGGCCAGGCGGGCCCACTCGTCCAGCAACGACGAGTCGGTCTGCCGGACGACCTCACCCAGCCACTCGACCAGGTCCTCGAGCTCCTCGTTGCGGGTCGCCTCGACCACCGACTGCCGCAGCGCCCGGTAGGCGTCGGCGAGGTAGCGCAGGACCACACCCTCGACCCGGGTGAGGTCGTACGCCCGGACGTACTGCGCGAACGTCGCCCCGCGCTCCCACATGTCGCGGACCACGGACTTGGGGGACAGCTCGTACTCCGCGACCCACGGATGGCTCGTCCGGTACGTCTCGAACGCCTGCGCCAGCAGGTCGGCCAGCGGCCGGGGCCATGTGACCTCCTCCAGCAGCTCCATGCGCTCGTCGTACTCGATGCCGTCAGCCTTCATGACGCCGATGGCATCCCCCCGCGCCTGGTGCTGCTGGGCGAACAGCACCTGTCGCGGGTCGTCGAGCGTCGCCTCGATGATCGACACGATGTCGACCGCGTAGTCGTCGGACTCCCGGTCGAGCAACTCCAGCGCGGCCAGCGCGAACGGCGACAGCGGCTGGTTGAGCGCGAAGTCGGGCGGCAGGTTCACCGTCAGCCGCAGCCGCCGCCCGTCCGGGGTGTCCACCCGCTCGACGACCCCGGCGTCGAGCAACGCACGGGTCATCGCGAGCGCCCGTTTCATGTGGTGCAGCTGCCGGGCACGGGTCTCGTCGCTGTCCTCGATGAGCCGGCGGACCTCGGTGAAGGCGTCACCGCCCACGCCGTCGGGGTAGCGGCCGATGACGTTGAGCAGCAGGGCGTGGCTGACCTGGAAGCTCGACCGCAGCGGTTCCGGTTCGGCACCGACGAGCCGGGTGAAGGTCTGCTCGGTCCACGAGACCTGGCCCTCCGGCGGCTTCTTCTTGACGAGCTTCCGCCGCTTCTTCTCGTCGTCCTTGACCCGGGCCAGGGCGCGGTGGTTCTCGATCAGGTGCTCCGGCGCCTGGACGGCGACGAAGCCCTCGGCGTCGTACCCGGCCCGCCCGGCCCGCCCGGCGATCTGGTGGAACTCCCGCGCCGACAGCAGTCGCATCCGGCGGCCGTCGTACTTCGCCAGCGCGGTCAGCAGGACCGTGCGGATCGGCACGTTGATGCCGACCCCCAGGGTGTCCGTGCCGCAGACCACCCTGAGCAGGCCGCGCTGGGTCAGGCGCTCCACGAGCCTGCGGTAGCGGGGCAGCATCCCTGCGTGGTGCACCCCGACGCCGTGGTGCAGCAGCTGGCGCAGGCCGTGGCCGAACCCGGCGGCGAACCGCACCGATCCCGTCTCCGCCTTGATGGCGGCGACGTCGTCCTTGGACACCACCGGCGACGACAGCAGGGACCGCGCGTGTTCGAGGGCCGCGGCCTGGGTGAAGTGGACGACGTACAGGGGCGCTCGCCCGCCACGCAGGAGCAGCTCGACCGTCTCCGGGAGCGGTGTCAGCACCCACTCGAAGCTCAGCGGCACCGGCCGGTGCGCACCGGTCACCGCCGCGACCGGGCGGCCGGTCCGGGCGTGGAGCTTGTCCGTGACCGGGGAGACGTCGCCGAGCGTCGCCGACATCAGCACGAACTGGGCCCGGGTCAGCTCCAGCAGCGGCACCTGCCAGGCCCACCCGCGGTCCCGGTCGCCGTAGTAGTGGAACTCGTCCATGACGACGACGTCGACATCGAGGTCCGGCCCGCGGCGCAGCGCGAGGTTGGCGAGGATCTCGGCCGTCGCACAGACGATCGGGGCGTCGGAATTGATGGCGGCGTCGCCGGTCATCATCCCGACCTTGTCGGCCCCGAAGACGTCGCACAGCGCGAAGAACTTCTCGCTCACCAGCGCCTTGATCGGGGCGGTGTAGAAGGTCCGCTGCCCGCGGGCGAGCGCGGCGGCGTGGGCGCCGGTGGCGATCAGCGACTTGCCCGACCCGGTCGGCGTCGACACCACGACGTGGGAGCCGGCGAGGACCTCGAGCAGCGCCTCCTCCTGGTGCGGATAGAGGGTGAGGCCCTGCCCGCTCGTCCAGTGGACGATCGCGTCGAGCACGTCGTCGGGGTCGGGCTCGGCGCCGTCCGGGGCGGGCGACGGCAGCAGCGTCGGCAGGAACAGGTCGAGGGACGCCGACGCGGTCACCGGCTCAGGGTGTCATCACGGCAGGACGACGGCCGACCGCCCACCCCGTCGACAGGACGACGACGGCCGACCCCGTCTCAGGACGGCGACGGCCCACCGCACCCCCCCGGTCGACAACGCTGTGCAGAACATACAAGTTGTAGGTTCTGCACAGCGTCTGGAGGGAGAGGCGGTCACCCGGGCTCCAGCGGCGATTCGCGTCAGTCGACGGGCCGCAGCGCACCCTCGAGGCGCACCACGCCCGCGCCGAACTCGGAGTCGAGCCGGTCCTGCAGTTCCGGCGTCGCCAGGAGCACCGTGACGACCACCTGCTCGGCCCGGACGTCGACGCCGACGGAGAGGAACTCCTCGACCAGCCCGTCCCCGGACTCGCCGCCAGTGAGGGCGTCCTGGACGGCGCGCAGCTCCTCACCGGTGCGCGCGGCGGGGGCGACGCAGAGCGGCCCGCCCCACAGTTCCCGCGCTGCCGTCTCGACCGCAGCGACGTCGCCCGTGGTGGTGACGACGAGCACCCACTCCGCCGGCGGCGCCGCGGGCTCCAGCAGCGTGGCGGGAGCGGACGAGCCGGCGCCGCCCGACTGGTCGACGGCCACGTAGCCGACGTCCGGGCGCCGTTCCAGGGCGGCGGCCGCGGTGGCGAAGTCCGCCTCGCTCGTCCGGTCCGGATCGGCGACCTCGAACCCCCCCGGCGGCGGGTCGCACGGCACCGTGAACGCGTCGGTGGACCCGTCGGTGGACCCGTCGGCCGGGTCGGGCGACACGGGCGGTTCCGCGATCGTGAAGGTCTCGCCGTCCCAGGTGCCCATCAGCCGGTAGGTCCCCCAGCGCACTCCCGAGGCGGCCTCGTGGTCGACCGTCGCCCAGTCCCAGCCAGCCACCGGCGGCCCGCCGCACTGGGGCGGGTACGACTCCGCCACCCCACCCACGCACAGCTGCGGACCCGCGGCGCCGTCGTCGAGCACGGTCGCCACCACCTCGAAGCGGCCGTCGTAGTCCGCCCCCACCAGCGTCTGCGAACGGGCGGCGCTCCCCGTGCCCGCGGGCACCGTGCCGTCGGCCTGGACCGCCGGGCCCTCCCCCGGTCCTGCGCAGCCGACCACCCCCATCGTCACCGCCGCCAGCACCCCCGCCGTTTTCGCCGTCCTCGTCGTCGTCCTCGTCCTGCCCATCGTTTGCCTCCCTCGTCCTCGGCACCTCTCCGACGGCCGAAGGGCGGGGAGCGGTTCCCCTCGACCCGGAAACCGGGCACAACTCGCGGGGAACTCGCCGGGAACACCGCGGCCGGGACGCCCGTTGGACCCTCGTGCCGGCCCGGTTCATGCCCCGGGGCTCACCCTTCGCCGCTGCGAGCGGCCTTCCGCCGACAGGCGGCTGCCGGGTCGGCGCGCACGTGGCGGCCCGCCCGGTCCCGGACCGGGCGGGCCGTCGCGCGAGTCGTCCGTTCTGTCCTCCCGCCATCGGGTGAACCGCGGGACGGCCCCGCACCCGAGGCACCTCGCGGCCTCAGCCCGCCGCCGCTGCGTCCGACAACCGGGGCATGACGTCCTTCGCCCTGACGGACACCACGGTGGCGGACCTCCTGGAGTACGAGGACCTGGGCGCCGACGCCCCGCCGGCCCCCGAGGGTCCCCGGCGCGACGGACCGTGGGCCGTGCTCGCCGACGACGACGCCGACGGCCGCGACCTCGCGCAGTTCCGCCTGGAGCGAGCGGGCTTCACCGTGTTCCCCGTGGTCGACGGCCCGCGGGCGTGGGAGGAGATCACGGCCACTCGCCCGGACCTCGTGGTCGTCGAGTGGTCGCTGCCGGGCCGGACCGGCCCCGACCTGTGCCGGGACGTCCGGGAGGAACGGACCCTGCGGCACACCCGGCTGCTCGTCGTCACCCGGCGGCACCAGCCGCTGTACCGCGAGTGGGCCCACCAGGTCGGCTGCGACGCGATCCTCACCAAGCCGTTCTCCGGCCCGGACCTCGCCCGCACGGCCCGCGGCCTGCTGCCGCACTACGCGTCGGTGATCGGCTGACGGGAGGACGACGGGCCGACCCGGCGGCGCGGGCGGGGCGGCAGCAGCTGGCGTGAAGCGTCGCCCCACCCGCCGGAACGTCTCCGGAACCCCGCTGACGCCGAGCCACGCTAGGTGACACCCCGCTCTCAACCCTGCTCGCGACGCGGTGATCACCGTTCGAGGAGACCCAGCCAGACGCCGGACCGCCGAGGTGTCACGATCGGACGACGGGGTCCGCGCACGGCAGGAACAGCGCCCCGGGGCCGTCGAAGCCCACGGTCAGCTCACCCCCGGCGGCGGCGAGGCGCGGCTCGCCCCACGCCCACCGCACCTCCCCCGGCGGACCGACCAGCGAGATCGGCAGAGTCACCGTGTCGGCCGCCCGCGCCACGACGACGAGCACCCGCTCTGCCGGGGTCTCCCGCAGCCACGCGATCGCGTCGGCCGTCGCCGCGCACCAGCGCAGGCCGCCCCGGCGCAGCGCCGCGCTCGACCCCCGCAGCCGCAGCAGCTCCCGGTAGGCGGTGTGGACAGCTCCGTCGAAGCGCCCGGCGTCGCCCCACGGCATGGGCGTCCGGGAGTGCTCGCCGTCGTCGCCGGTGAGACCGAGCTCGTCGCCGGCGAAGACCATCGGGATCCCCGGGTACCCGACGAGCAGGGCGGCCCCGGCGAGCAGTCGGTCCACGGACCCGAACACCGACAGCGGGCGCGGGGTGTCGTGCGAGCCCAGCATGGTGAGGTTCTGCAGCTGCTGCTGCCACGGCACCGACGCGGCGAACGCCCGCAGGGTCGCGACCACGTCGGCCGTGGCCCGGCTCGGCACCCGGACCGGCAGTCCGAGGAAGTCGTACCGGCAGGCGGGGTCGGCCAGCCACTGCCACACCGGGCGCAGGAAACCCGCGTAGTTCATCACCGAGTCCCAGCCGCCGGCTCCCACCGTGACGTCCGGGGAGGCGTCGTGGAAGTGCTCGGCGACGAGGAACGACCCCGGCTTGACCGCGTCCATCGTCCGCCGCACCGTGCGCGCCACCCGGTGGTTGTGGTCCTCGGCCCCGCGGCGCCCCGTCATGTTGGCGACGTCGATCCGCCAGCCGTCGAAGCCGTCGGGACCGGCCAGCCACCGGGCGACGACGCTGTCCGGGCCGTCGACGAGGCGGCGCGCCAGCTCGGGCGAGGAGTGGTCGAGCTTGGGCAGGCTGGGGATGCCGAACCAGGCCTCGTAACCGCCGTCGCCGTCGAGGTAGTAGAACGCGGCCTCGGGGGCCGAAGGATTCTCGCGGGCGGCGAGGAACCACTCGTGGCCGGCGCCGGTGTGGTTCGTCGTGAGGTCGCCCAGCACCCGGATGCCGCGGGCGTGGGCGGCCCGCACCAGCTCGGCGAGCGCCGCGTCGCCGCCCAGCAGCTCGTCGACGCGGTCGAAGCTCGCGGCGTCATAGCGGTGGGTGCTGCCCGCGGGGAACACCGGCGTGAGGTAGAGGACGGTGACCCCGAGCCGTTCCACGTGGTCGAGGCGGGCCGCCACCCCGCGCAGGTCGCCACCGAACCACTGGTGCGGCGCGTCCGGGCCGCCGTGGTGGACGGGCTCGTCCCACGCCGCGGGCACCGCCCAGGCCGGCGGCTGCGGCAGGGGGTCCCCGGAGCGGGCGAACCGGTCGGGGAACACCTGGTAGACGACGCCGTCCACGGCCCAGTCCGGGGCGGCCGGGAAGGTCGTGAGGACGTGGTCGTGAGCGTCGGTGACGTCGTGGGTGTGCACGCCCGCCGCGGTCACCCAGCGGTAGCCCGCGCCCGGGCCGTCGTCCAGCAGCCACCGGTAGCGCGTCAGCGGGTTGCGCACGGTGACCTGCGCCCGGAACCAGACGTCGTGGTCGTCGACGCGGTCGATCTCGGCCCGGGCGTACCTCGGCTCGCCGTCGGACAGCCAGCGGACGTGGACGGCCGAGACCGGGGACTCCCCCGGGCCGCCGTGGGGCACCCGCAGCCGAACCTCCACGGCGTCGCCGAGGGCGACCGTGGCGCCCGGGCCGGTGAGGCCGGCGCCGTCGTGGTGCGGCTGCGCCCACAGCGGCCCCCCGGGCGGCGCCGGCTCGTTCACTTGACGGACCCGGAGGTCAGCCCGGAGACGATGTAACGCTGGAGGAACTGGAAGAGCAGGACACTCGGGATCGCACCGAGCAGGGCGCCGGCCGCGAACAGCCCCCAGTTCGCGCTGAGGAACTGGCTCACGAGCTGATAGAGCCCGACGGCCAGGGTCTGGGACTCCGGGGCGGTGAGGATGATGCTGGCGACGAGGTACTCGTTGATGGTGGTGATGAAGCTCAGCAGCAGCACGACCGCCAGCACGGGCGCGGCCAGCGGCAGGATCATGCCGAAGAAGACGCGGGCGTGGCCGGCCCCGTCGACCTTCATCGCCTCGTCGAGCTCGCGCGGGATGGTGTCGAAGAACCCCTTGACGAGGAATGTCGTCACCCCCAGCGCCCCTCCCATGTAGACGAGGATCAGGCCCGACACCGTGCCGATCCCGATCCCGGGGAACAGGGCGCCGATCTCGAACATCAGCAGGAAGATCGCGACGGCGGCGAGCAGCTGGGGGAACATCTGGACCAGCAGCAGGCCCAGCAGCCCGAGGCGACGGCCGGCGAACCGGAACCGGCTGAAGGCGTAGGCGGCCATGGCGGCGACGAAGACCTGGAGGATCGCCGTCCCCCCCGCCACCACCATGGTGTTGAGGAACCACCGCGGATAGGGGTGGACCGGGCTGGTGAAGAGCTCCCGGTAGTTCACCAGGCTGAGGTCGGCGAACAGGTCGTTGGCCGCGGTCAGCGTGCCGTTGGCGTTGAGCGACGCGCTCAACACGAACACGATGGGGAACAGCGCGAACACCAGCGTCAGCACGCCGACGAGGTGGCGCCAGCCGGTGTCGGCGAACCAGCGACCCGGCGATCGGCGACGCGAGGCGGGGCGGGCGGCGAGGCGGGCGGCGGGCGACGGACTCGGGACGGCGGTCACAGGATCTCCTCCAGGGCCCGGGTGCGACGGAATCCGAGCGCCGAGACCGTCGCGACCACCGCGAAGATGAGCACCGACAGGGCGCACGCCAGCCCCCACTGCTGCCCGCCCTGATCGAACGCGAGCGTGTACACGACGTTGATGAGCAGGTCGGTCTCGCCGACGTTGATCGAGGCCTCGGGGATGTTCGGCCCGCCGCCGGTGACGAAGAAGATGAGAGCGAAGTTGTTGAAGTTGAAGGCGAAGCTCGCGATGAGCAACGGCGAGACACTCACCATGAGCAGCGGCAGCGTGATCGAGCGGAAGGTCCGCAGCGGCCCTGCGCCGTCGACCCGGGCCGCCTCGCGCAACTCGGCGGGGATGGACTGCAGCGCCCCCGTGCTGATGAGCATCATGTAGGGGAACCCCAGCCACAGGCTGACGACGAGGACACTGAGCTTGGCGAGCCAGGGGTCGGTGAGCCACGGGACGTCGGCCCCGCCGAGGAGCACCTGGTTGACGAAACCGAAGGACGGGTTGAGGAAGCCGGCCCACAGCAGCATCGACATGAAGCTGGGCGCCGCGTACGGCAGCAGCAGCAGCGACCGGTAGACCCGCCGGCCCGCCATCCGCGGGCTGTCGAGGGCGATCGCGAGCAGAACCCCGAGACCGAACGTCCCGAGCACCGACAGCGCCGCGAACGCGAACGTCCAGCCCACCACCCGGAGGAACGGGCCCACGAGCCGGTCGTCGGTGAAGATCCGGGCGTAGTTGTCGAACCCCACCCCGACCCGCCAGCCGGGGGTCAGGGTCGTCCCGTCGTCGGCCCGGTAGAAGCCGGTCGCGGAGTCGGCGCGATAGACCGTGTCGGTGGCGACGTCGGTGAGGGTGTCCGCCGCCTCGTCGTATCGCAGGCCGGGGGTGAAGACGTAGGCGTTGCGCCCGTCCTGGGTGCGCAGGCTCCCGGCGTCCGGGTCGTCGACGTCCAGGGGGACGCGCAGGTCGACCACGGCCTCCTGCCGCTGGGCCAGGTCGGCGAGCGCCAGTGCCCGCCAGCCGGCGACGGCCACCGCCCGCCCCTCGTCCAGGGTGACGTCGGCGGGGTCGGGCACCTGCACGCCGTCGGAGGTGCCGAGCGTGATCTCGCCGGCGGGATCGGTGAGCAGCAGGGCCACCTCCTCGCCGGCCGCGCCCTCCTCGGCCGCGCCCTCGTCGACCGCCCCTTCCTCGGCGGCCCCCTCCTCGGCCGCCCCGTCGGGGGCGGCGGCCCCGGGGCCCTCGGCACCGGCCGCGCTCCCGGTCCCCCGGGCCACGACGACGGCGGCGTAGGCCGGGGAGTCGGGGACGCGCCGCTCGGAGACGGCGAGCACCCGCTCGAGAGCGGTGGCCTGGTCGATGGTGTGCCCGTCGCCGTAGTTGGTGAACGAGACGAAGGCCGTGTAACCCACGACGTAGACCTGGAACACCAGGAGGAAGAACAGACCGGGCACCAGGTACTTGGCCGCCACGGCACGCCGCGAGAAGTAGACGTAATCTGCCACGACGAGGGCGACCAGGAGCACGACGAAGAAGCCCCACTCGCCCGCACCGAAGGTCACGATGAGCGCGAACCCGCCGATGGCGTTGACGACGGCCATCACGGCCAGCTTGAGCAGGAGCGGCCCGAGGAACCCGGACCGGCGAGGGCGGGCGGCCGGGGCTGTCTCGGCGGCCGGCGGACCGGTCGGGGGGGCGGGCGGCGGCGCCACCGGGTCGAGTGAGGTGAGGGTGTCGGACATCGGGCCTCCGCGTCCTCGGGGAGCCGGGTCGGG
>JBHJOS010000178.1:0-11894 GCA_050329415.1 Kineosporiaceae bacterium | reverse complement strand
CACGGCCTGCGGCCGGTCTTCAAGACCGTCGACACCTGCGCCGCCGAGTTCGCCGCCCGCACCCCCTACCACT
Organism: Kineosporiaceae bacterium; assembly: GCA_050329415.1. Classification (GTDB taxonomy): domain Bacteria; phylum Actinomycetota; class Actinomycetes; order Actinomycetales; family JBBAYJ01; genus JANNOG01. The sequence goes on along the minus strand of JBHJOS010000178.1, from coordinate 11,821 downwards.
ACTCCTCCTACGACGAGGAGGACGAGGTCGCGGTCACCGGCCGCCGAAAGGTCCTCATCCTGGGCAGCGGCCCGAACCGGATCGGGCAGGGCATCGAGTTCGACTACTCGTGCGTCCACGCCGCGTTCGCCCTGGCCGACGCCGGGTTCGAGACGGTCATGGTCAACTGCAACCCGGAGACGGTGTCGACCGACTACGACACCGCGGACCGGCTGTACTTCGAACCGCTCACCGTGGAGGACGTCCTCGAGGTCGTCGCGGCGGAGCGGCGCAGCGGCGAGGTCGTCGGCGTCGTCGTGCAGCTCGGTGGCCAGACCCCCCTCGGCCTGGCCGCGGAGCTGGCCGCCGCCGGGGTTCCGGTCCTCGGCACCTCACCGGAGGCGATCCGCCTGGCCGAGGACCGGGCCGCGTTCGGCGGAGTCCTGGACGCCGCCGGGCTGCGCGCCCCGACCTGGGACACCGCCGACTCCCTGACGGCCGCCCCGGCGGTCGCCGCCGCGGTCGGCTACCCGGTGCTGGTCCGGCCGTCGTTCGTGCTCGGCGGGCAGGGGATGCGGATCATCGACGACCCGGTCGCCATGGCGGACTACCTCCATCTGGCCGCGGCTGCGGGGGTCGAGGTGAGCCCGGCGCGTCCCCTGCTCGTCGACCGGTTCCTGGACGACGCCGTCGAGATCGACGTCGACGCCCTGTGCGACGGCGAGGAGATCTACGTCGGCGGGGTGATGGAGCACGTCGAGGAGGCCGGGGTGCACTCCGGGGACTCCTCGTGCGCGCTCCCGTCGCTCACCCTCGGCCGCCCGGTGCTCGACGCGGTGCGCGCCGCCACCGAGGGCATCGCCCACGGCGTCGGTGTCCGGGGCCTGCTCAACGTCCAGCTCGCGCTGTCCGGCAGCGCCCTGTACGTCCTCGAGGCCAACCCCCGCGCGAGCCGGACCGTCCCCTTCGTGTCGAAGGCCACCGCCACTCCGCTCGCCAAGGCCGCCGCCCGGATCATGGCCGGCGCCACGATCGCCGACCTGCGCCGCGAGGGGATGCTGCCACCGGTCGGCGACGGGCTCTCCCACCCGCCGGACACGGTCTCGGTCAAGGAGGCGGTGCTGCCGTTCCGGCGCTTCCGGACCGGTGACGGCCGGGTCGTCGACACCGTCCTCGGGCCGGAGATGCGCTCGACCGGCGAGGTCATGGGGATCGACGCCGACTTCCCCCGGGCCTTCGCCAAGTCCCAGGCCGCGGCGTCGGCGGCCCTGCCGCGATCCGGGACGGTCTTCGTCTCGACCGCCGACCGCGACAAGCGCGCGATGATCGGCCACGTCGCGTGGCTGGCCGCACGGGGGTTCCGCGTCCTCGCCACCGAGGGCACCGCCGCCGCGCTGCACCGCTACGGCATCGCGGTGACGACGGTGCGCAAGCTGAGCGAGGGGCCGGACCCGGACGGCGGACCGAGCGTCGTCGACCTGATCCACGACCGGGCGATCGCCCTCATCGTCAACACGCCGTCCGGCCGCGCAGCCCGGGCCGACGGGTACGACATCCGGGCCGCCGCGGCCGCCTCCGGCACCCCGCTGGTCACGACGGTGGCCCAGCTGGCCGCGGCTGTCGTCGCCATCGAGGCCGTGGGCGGGGACGGCTTCACGGTGCGCAGCCTGCAGGACCACGGCGCCGGGCTGCGGGGTGGCCGATGACCGCCGTCGCCGGCGTCCGCTCGGGCGTGCCGCCCCGGCGCGTGGAGGCCGCGGTGGTCGCCGTCGAACCGTGGGGCGGTTACGTCCGGGTGGTCCTGGCCGGCGAGCCCCTCGGCCGGTCGCTGCCGGGCCAGTTCCTCGCCGTCGCGACCGGGGACGCCGACTCCGCCATGGTGGCCGCCCGGGCGTTCGGGGTCCACGACGCCGACCCCCTCGCTGGGACCGCGTCCGTCGTCGTCTCCCCGATCGGTCCGGGCAGCCGGTGGCTGGCCGGGCGACGCGCGGGGGACCGGGTGCCGCTGACTGGCCCCCTGGGCCGGCCCTTCACGCTGCCGGGAGCCGGCGCCACGTGGGTCGGGGTGGGCGGCGGGTACGGCAGCGCCGCCCTGGCCTGGGCGGCCCGCAGCGCCCGGGCACGCGGTGCCCGGGCGGCCGTGGTGACGGGAGCCGGCACCCGCGACCGGCTGTGCGACACGCCCGCGCTGCGCGCCGCCCTCGGCGACGACCTGCACGTCGCCACGGACGACGGCACGGCCGGGCGCCGGGGCTCCGTGCTGCCCGTGCTGTCGGGCGTCCTCGACACCGTGCTGGGCGAACCCGACCGCCGGGTGAGTCTCAGCGCCTGCGGCCCGATGGCCATGCTCGCGGCCGTCGCGGCGGCCGTAGCGGCCCGGTCCGACGCCGACCGGGTCGCCGCCGAGGTGGCCGTCGAGGAGCGGATGGCGTGCGGAGTGGGGGTCTGCATGACCTGCGTCCTGCCGGTGATCGGGCCGGACGGCGTGACGCGGATGGCACGGAGCTGCACCGACGGGCCGGTGCTGCCCGTCGGGGCGGTCCGGTGGGACGCCGTCGACGCCCTCGGTTCGGCCGTGCCCGCCGACGCCGAGGGTGCCCCGGCGGTAATGCCGGCACCGTCGGGGTTTACCCGATGACGGCCGCTCTCGCGCACGAGGACCCCGTCGGCGACCCGGGGGGCGGGGGCGGTGGCCGCCGGGTCGACCTGTCGGTGGACCTCAGCGCCCCCGCCGGCCCGGTGCGCCTCGATCCCGCCGTGCTCACCGCCAGCGGCTGCGCCGCGGCCGGCCGCGAGCTCGATCCCTTCCTCGACCTGGCGAGCCTCGGCGCCGTCGTCACCAAGACCGTCCTGGCGGACCCCCGCAGCGGCCGGCGCACGCCCCGCATGGCCGAGACCCCCTCGGGGATGCTCAACTCCATCGGGCTGCAGGGTCCGGGGGTCGCCGGCTTCGTCCTGCGCGACCTGCCATGGCTGGCGTCGCGGGGCGCCCGGGCCGTCGTGAGCGTCGCCGGCCATCACGTCGACGAGTTCGCGGCGGTGGCCGGGACCGTCGCCGACGCGGCCCGGGCACTGCCGGACCCCGGGGTGCTCGCCGCTGTCGAGGTCAACATCTCCTGCCCCAACGTCGCCGACCGCGGCCTGGTCTTTGCCAGCGACCCCGGGGCCTCCGCCGCCGTCGTCACCGCGGTCCGCCAGGTCACCGACCCGCGAGTGCCGGTACTGGCGAAGCTGGCACCCGACGTCACCGACATCGTCGCGATCGCCCGGGCGTGCCTGGCGGCCGGCGCCGACGGGCTCACGATGATCAACACCCTGCTGGGTGTTGCCATCGACGTCGAGCGGCTGGCCCCGGCGCTGCCGCACGTCACCGGAGGGTTGTCGGGGCCCGCCGTCCGCCCCGTGGCCGTGCGGTGCGTGTGGCAGGTGACCGCCGCGATGCGTGCCGGGGACCTGCCGCGGGCGCCGATCGTCGGGGTGGGCGGCATCCGCAACGGCCGGGACGCCGCGGAGTTCGTCCTCGCCGGTGCCTCGGCGGTCCAGGTCGGCACGGCGACCTTCGCGGATCCGACGGCGCCGTCACGGGTCGCCGACGAACTGGCGGCCTGGGTGGCGGGCACGGGCCGGCGGCGCCTGGCGGACCTCGTCGGCCTTGCCCACGACGCGGTGCCGGGGTGACCCTGTGCCTGACGTCGAACCCACAGGGCCGCCGGGTGCAGTGTGCCCGGCGTGTCGGGGACGCGGGACCGGATCCATCGGGACACAACGGACACGCTGTCCGCCCTGCGGGCATGACCTGCGGTGCTGTGGTGGAATCGGTGCGTCCGCGGGTGGACCTGCGTTCCCGACGCGGTTAGGTTCACCACCTGCTGGAGGCCCACGCAGGCCTCCCGACCCCGGTCGGCGTCCGCCGGCCGGTTCCTTCCACCACGAGGTGACAGGTGCCACTTCCCAACCTCACCCCCGAGCAGCGGGCGGCTGCCCTCGAGAAGGCCGCCGCCGCTCGCCGGGAGCGTGCCGAGATCAAGAACCGGCTCAAGAACGCCAGCGGCTCCCTCGGAGAGGTCATCCAGGAGGGCCAGACCAACGACGTCATCGGCAAGATGAAGGTGTCGGCACTGCTCGAGGCCATGCCTGGCGTCGGGAAGGTCCGGGCCCGGCAGATCATGGAGGAGATCGGGATCTCCGAGACGCGCCGCGTCCGGGGTCTCGGGGCCAACCAGCGCGAAGCGCTCGTCGCCCGCTTCGCCGCGAAGTAGCGGCCGGTGGCGCCGCCCCGGGTCGAACGCGGATGATCCCGCCGGGCCCGGGCGGCGGCCCCCGCGTCCCGTCCCCCCTCACGACACTCGGAGGCACCGGGTGAGCACGACCCGACTGCTCCACCCGGTGACCGTGCTCGCCGGCCCCAGCGGGGTCGGCAAGGGTGCGGTCTCGGCCGACGTCCGCCGACGTCACCCGCACGTCTGGATCTCGGTCTCCGCCACGACCCGGCGCCCGCGACCCGGTGAGGTCGACGGCGTCCACTACCACTTCGTCGGCGACGACGAGTTCGACCGCATGATCGCGGACGGGCAGTTCCTCGAGTGGGCGGTCATCCACTCGCAGCAGCGCTCGGGCACCCCGAGCCGGGGGGTGATCGAGGCGGTGGACAGCGGCCGGCCGGTCCTCCTGGAGATCGACATCCAGGGTGCCCGGCAGGTCCGCCGTTCCTACCCGGACGCGGCGTTCGTGTTCCTCGCACCGCCGTCGTGGGACGAGCTGCTGCACCGGCTGGAGATCCGCGGCACCGAGGCGGCCGACGAGGTGGCCCGCCGGCTCGACACCGCCCGCGTGGAGCTGGCCGCCGCGGCCGAGTTCGACGTGACGATCGTCAACCATCGTGTCGAGCAGGCCGCCGACGAGCTCGTACACTTCATGGACCAGCGGTCGCCCGTCGATGCCTAGGGGTTCTTCCCGCCCCGGGCTCCGGCCCGCCTCCCGCCGGCACCCGCGACCCACGCGAAACGGAGATCCATGTCCAGCATGCCCGTGGTCCCCGAGGGCATCACGAACCCCCCGATCGACGACCTGCTCGCGGTCGTCGACTCCAAGTACGCCCTCGTCATCTACGCCGCCAAGCGGGCCCGTCAGATCAACGCCTACTACTCGCAACTGGGCGAGGGCCTGCTGGAGTACGTGGGCCCCCTGGTCGAGACCCACGTCCAGGAGAAGCCGCTCTCGGTGGCGCTGCGCGAGATCGACGCCGGCCTGCTGACCATCGAACCCGATGACGGTCAGTCGACGTACACCGACGGCACCAACGAGCGCTCCGTCGACCTCTCCGCCGCGGAGATGTTCGGCACCGACTTCGCCCCCGCCGCCGGCGAGGCGCCCGTCGGCGGAGCCGACGGAGTCACGACCGACGCCAACCCCGCCTGACACCCGGGTCCTGGCCCGGCGCCGCCGTCCCTCGACAGATGCGAGTCGTCCTCGGCGTGGCCGGCGGCATCGCCGCGTACAAGGCCGTCCACGTGCTGCGTCTGCTGGCGGAGGGCGGCCACGAGGTCACCGTCGTCCCGACGGCGGCGGCGCTGCGCTTCGTCGGCGAGCCCACCTGGTCCTCGCTGTCGGGCAGGCCGGTGGCCTCCGACGTCTGGTCCGAGGCCCACCAGGTGCCCCACGTCCGGCTCGGACGGCACGCGGAGCTGCTCGTCGTCGCACCGGCCACCGCGGACCTGCTGGCCCGGGCGGCCCACGGCCTGGCCGACGACCTGCTGACCAACGTGCTGCTCACCGCCCGCTGCCCGGTCCTGCTGGCGCCGGCCATGCACACGGAGATGTGGGAGCACCCCGCCACCCGCGACAACGTCGCCCTGCTGCGATCCCGGGGCATGCGCGTCCTCGACCCCGAGGACGGCCGGCTCGCCGGAGCCGACACCGGGCCCGGCCGGCTCCCCGAGCCGGAACGCATCGTCGCCGCGGCCCTGCGCCTGGCAGCCGCCGGGCCCGGGACCGGCTCCGCCGGCGGCGGAGACCTCCGGGGGCGGCGGGTCCTCGTGACCGCGGGCGGCACCCGAGAGCCCCTCGACCCGGTGCGCTACCTCGGCAACGCCAGCTCCGGCCGGCAGGGGGTGGCCCTGGCCGAGGCGGCCCGGGACCGCGGCGCGTCCGTCGTGCTGGTCGCCGCCCATCTCGACGTCGACGTGCCGAACGGCATGCAGGTGCGCCGCGTGGGCACCGCAGCCCAGTTGCACGCCGCCGCCGTCGAGGCAGCCGCCGACGCCGACGTCGTCGTCATGGCCGCGGCGGTGGCGGACTTCACCCCTGCGACCTACGCCTCTCACAAGATCAAGAAAGGGAACACGGACGAGCTCAGCGTCACCCTCGTCCGCACCGTGGACGTTCTCGCCGAGCTCTCGGCACACCGCCGCCGCGCCGGCCAGGTGGTCGTCGGCTTCGCAGCCGAGACCGGGGACGCGGACGGGTCCCCGCTGGACCACGCGCGCGTCAAGCTGCTCGCCAAGGGCTGCGACCTGCTCGTCGTCAACGACGTCGGCGGCGGAGCGGTGTTCGGTGCGACGACCAACGCCGTCACCGTCCTCGCCCGGGAGGCCGACACGGTGGTGGAGGTCGCCCACGTCACCGAGTCCGCGAAGCGTAAGGTCGCCGACGCGGTCTGGGACGCTGTCGCGGGCAGACTGACCACCGCACCATCGACCTGATCGCAGTCCGGGCACGAACCCGGCACTGTTCCGGACCGGCAAGGGGAAGACATGCAGCTGTTCACGTCGGAGTCGGTGACCGAGGGGCACCCCGACAAGATCTGCGACCAGATCAGCGACGCCGTGCTCGACGCCATGCTGAGCCAGGACCCCCGGGCCCGGGTGGCCGTCGAGACCCTGGTCACCACGGGCTACGTACTGGTCGCGGGCGAGGTGTCGACCTCTGCCTACGTCGAGATCCCCCAGCTCGTCCGCAAGACGATCGTCGACATCGGCTACGACTCGTCGATCAAGGGCTTCGACGGGCACTCGTGCGGGGTCACGGTGTCGATCGGGTCCCAGTCGGCGGACATCGCGGCCGGCGTCGACGTCGCGCACGAGCAGCGCAGCGGCAGCGCAGCCGCCGACGGCTTCGACGCCCAGGGGGCCGGCGACCAGGGGCTGATGTTCGGGTTCGCCTGCGACGAGACCCCGGAACTCATGCCGCTGCCGATCTCGGTGGCGCACCGGCTGTCGCGGCGGCTGTCCCAGGTCCGCCACGACGGGACGCTGCCCTACCTGCGCCCCGACGGGAAGACACAGGTCACCATCGGCTACGAGCAGGGCGTGCCGGTCACCGTCGACACCGTGGTGGTGTCGACCCAGCACGCCTCGGACGTCTCGCTCGACGGGATGCTGGCGCCGGACGTCACCGAGCACGTCGTCCGCCCGGTCCTCGACTCCCTCGAGCTCGACACGTCCTCGGTGCGGATGCTCGTCAACCCCACCGGCCGGTTCGAGATCGGTGGCCCGATGGGCGACGCCGGCCTCACCGGCCGAAAGATCATTGTCGACACTTACGGCGGCATGGCCCGTCACGGCGGCGGCGCCTTCAGCGGCAAGGACCCCTCCAAGGTCGACCGGTCGGCGGCGTACGCGCTGCGCTGGGTCGCGAAGAACGTCGTCGCCGCCGGGCTGGCGCGCCGCTGCGAGGTCCAGGTCGCCTACGCCATCGGCAAGGCCCGGCCGGTCGGCCTCTACGTCGACTGCTACGGCACCCACACCGTGGACGTCGAGGCGATCTCGAAGGCCGTCGACGAGGTGTTCGACCTGCGGCCGGCCGCTCTGGCGGCGGATCTCGACCTGCTCCGACCGATCTACTCCCGGACCGCTGCCTACGGTCACTTCGGGCGCGAGGAGCCCGACTTCACCTGGGAGCGCCTGGACCGGGTCGACGCCCTGCGCTCGGCCGCCGGGCTCTGACCGGGACCGGGACGCGACGGCCCTGAGCGGCCCCGTCCTCTTCGGGCGCCGGCCCGCCCGGCGTCCGGGCACCCCTGCCCCCGGTCGTCCCGACGCCGTCGACGTCACCTGCGAGGTGTGCGTCGACGAGGCACCCACCCACCTCGACCGTCCCTTCACCTACGCCGTGCCGGAGCGCTGGCAGGGCGAGGTGCGTCCCGGGTCCCGGGTCACCGTGCCGTTCGGGGGCCGGGACAGCGCCGGATGGGTCCTCGAGGTGGACACCTCCGCGACGGCCGGCGAGGTGCCCGCGGTACCGCTGCGGGCCGTCCGCCGGGTCGTCTCCCCCCTGCCGCTGCTCGACCCGGGCGTGTCCCGGGTCGCCCGGTCCGTCGCCGACCGGTACGGCGGCGCGCTCGCCGACGTGTTGCGGACGGCGGTCCCCCCGCGGCACGCCCGGACGGAGCGGGCCGTTCTCGACGAGCGACCGGGGGACCCGGTTGCCGGTGTCGGTCGCGTCGGCGGCGACGGCGCGGTCGACAGCGTGCGGGATGACCTGCGGGACGGCACAGTCGGTGGCACAGTCGGTGGCGCGGTCGGTGGCACGGTTGGTGGCACAGTCGGTGCCACGGTCGACGACTCCGGGCCGGGCGGGTGGGAGCTGGTGAGCGGCGGGACTGCCCTGCTGCGGCGGGTCGCCGCCGGCGAGGCCCCGGCCGCGGCGGTGCGCCTGCCGGCCAGCGCGGACCCCTGGCGGGCACTGACCCGCCTGGCCGCCGCCGCCGTGGCCGGGGGACGAACCGCGCTGCTCGTGGTTCCGGATGCCGCCGATCTGGCTCGCCTCGCCGCGGCGGTCCGGACCGGCCTCCCAGGGGCCCGGACGGTCCTGCTGCACCACGACCACGGACCGGCGGCCCGCTGGCGAGGCCATCTCGCGGCGTTGCTGGACCGGGTGGACGTCGTGGCCGGGACCCGGGCCGCGGTGTTCGCGCCGGCGCCCCGGTTGGGCGTGGTCGCCGTCTGGGACGACATGGACGAGGCCCACGTCGAGCCGCGCGCCCCGGGCTGGCACGTGCGCGAGGTCGCCCTGCTCCGGGCGGCGCAGGCCGGGGCGGCGGTGGCGCTGGTGTCCCATTCCCGGTCCGTGGCGGCCCAGGGACTGGTGCACGACGGCCGGCTCAAGGACCTGGGACCGGACCGCGGAACGCGCCGCGCGCTCGCGCCGCGGGTGGTCGTGCCCGACCCGGCGGACCCGCTGGAGTCCGCGGCGCGCGTCCCCCGCACCGCGCACCGGGTCCTGGCCGAGGGCCTGCAGCGGGGACCCGTCCTCGTCAGCGTGCCGCGCCGGGGTGGTGTGTCCGCCCTGCGGTGCGGGCGGTGCGGTACCCCGGCACGATGCAGCCACTGCGGCCGGGGCGCTCTCACGGTGCCGGGCGGAGCCACGGTCGCCACGTGCTCCTGGTGCGGACGCGCGGCCGCCGGATGGACGTGCGAGGCGTGCGGTCACGGGCGGTTGCGAGCGGGCACGGTCGGGGCGGAGCGGACGGCCCACGAGCTCGGGGTGGCGTTCCCCGGGCACCCGGTCGTGGCCTCGGACGGGGATCATCGGGTCGCCGACGTGGGCCCGGCGGCGGCCGTCGTGGTGGCGACGCCCGGGGCGGAGCCGGTCGCCGCCGGCGGGTATGCCGCGACGGTCGCGCTCGACGCCGACCGCGTGCTCGCCCGGCCCGGGCTCGCCACCGGTGAGACGGCCGTGGCGCGCTGGCTCCACCTGGCCTCGCTGACCCGCCCCGCGCCGGACGGCGGGCGCCTCGTGGTGGTGGGCGACCCGGCGGCAGCCGAGGTCCAGGCCGTCGTGGCGGACGCGCCGGAGCGCTACGCCGAGCGCGTGCTCGCCGAGCGCGCCGCCGCCGCGATGCCTCCGGCCAGCACGGTGGCGACGATGACCGGGGACGCGGCGGCGGTCCGTCAGGTGCTGGCATTGCTGCGGGGCGACGGAACCCTCGACCTCGACCTCGACAGGAGGTCGAGGGTGGAGGGTTCGTCGGAGGTGGAGGTCCTCGGCCCGGCCCCGGTGGGAGACAACCAGACCCGCGTCCTCCTCGTCGGCAGGCGCGCCGACGTGGTGGACGCGGTCCGGGACGTGGCCCGACGCCGCGCCACCGGAGCCGAGGGGCGCCTGACGGTGCGGCTGGATCCCGTCGACCTGTGAGCCGGCCGCGCGGGGAGGGGCGGCCCGCCCCCTCACCGCGCGCCTAGACTCGCGGGGTGTCCGTGAAGCCAGTCCGTCTCTTCGGCGACCCGGTCCTGCGCACCCCAGCCGACCCCGTCGTCGTCTTCGACAAGGAGCTGCGGACCCTGGTGCAGGACCTCACCGACACGATGGTCGACGCGCCCGGCGCCGGGCTGTCCGCCCCGCAGATCGGGGTGGGGCTGCGGGTGTTCACCTGGTGGGTGGACGGTGAGCTCGGGCACCTCGTCAACCCGGATCTCGACCTCTCGGACGAGACCCAGGAAGGCGACGAGGGCTGCCTGTCGTTCCCGGGTGTCTACGCCGACACCCGCCGGGCGCTGCGGGTCGTCGCCAAGGGCTGGAACATGCACGGCGACCCCGTGACGATCGAGGGCTCGCAGCTGCTCGCCCGCGCGATCCAGCACGAGACCGACCACCTCGACGGCATCCTCTTCATCGACCGGCTGGACCGCGAGACCCGCAAGCAGGTGCTCAAGGCGATCCGGGAGGCGGAGTGGGCCGGGCAGGAGGCCCCCGAGGTCCGCGTCAGCCCGCACCCCACGTTCGGCCGGGCCCTCTAGTGGCCCGCCCGTGAGGCTGGTCCTCGCCGGAACCCCCGCCCCCGCGGTCCCCGCCCTCCGGGCGCTGCTGGCGTCCCGCCACGAGGTGGCCGCCGTCCTCACCCGCCCGGACGCCGCCGCCGGACGCGGCCGGCGATCGCTGCCCAGCCCGGTCCGGCTGGCCGCCGCGGAGGCGGGCCTGGAGGTCCTCACCCCGCAGCGGGTGCGCGACCCGGACCTGCTCGACCGGCTCCGCCGGATCGCCCCGGACTGCTGCCCGGTCGTCGCCTACGGGGCACTGATCCCGCCGGCCGCCCTCGGCATCCCGCCCCACGGCTGGGTGAACGTGCACTTCAGCGTCCTGCCGGCGTGGCGCGGGGCGGCTCCCGTCCAACGCGCGATCGCCGCCGGGGACGCCGAGACCGGGGTCACGGTGTTCCGGCTCGACGAGGGGCTCGACACCGGCCCCGTGCTCGCCACGATGGTCGAACCGCTGCGCCCCCGGGACACGGCCGGAGAGGTGCTCGACCGGCTGGCGACGGCCGGCGCCGACCTGCTCGTCCGGGTCCTCGACGCCGTCGAGGCGGGTGCCCTGCAGGCTCGTCCCCAAGCCGCTGACGGGGTGTCCCACGCCCCCAAGGTGACCGTCACCGAGGCCCGGGTCGACTTCGGCCTCCCGGCCCACGTGGTCGACCGCCGGATCCGGGCCGTCACCCCGGAGCCCGGGGCGTGGACCACGGTGCGCGGCGACCGGGTACGGCTCGGGCCGGTCACGGTGAGCCCGGACCCCACGCGGCTTGCGCCCGCGACTGTGGCGGTGCACCGGCGGGAGGTCCTCGTCGGGACCGGGACGTCGGCCGTGGTGCTCGGTGCGGTGCAGCCGCCGGGGCGGCGACCGATGCCCGCCCCGGACTGGGCGCGCGGAGTCCGCGACCTCGACGGGACGGTGCTCGGTGCCAGCGCCTGAGCCGCGCCGCGACCGTCCCCGCCGTGGGGGCGCCGGCCAGGCGGGAGGCGGCGGCCCGGATCGTGGGAGGGGGCGCGGCGACTCGCGGGGTGACCGGGACCGCGGGCGGCGGGTCGAGCCCGCGCCTCGCGACGGTGCCCCCCCGCGCCGGGAGACCGGC
>JBHJOS010000004.1:0-2888 GCA_050329415.1 Kineosporiaceae bacterium | reverse complement strand
CGCTCAGCACCTGCAGCCCGGCGACCGCGAGCAGGCGCGCCTCATCCTCCAGAACCAGCGGTCCACCCTCACCGCGCAGCTCGAACGCGCGATCCAAGAGGCGTACGGGGCCGCGCACGTGACGCCCGGCACGCTCGTCGACGACCCGTCCCACGACCGGGTGCTCGTCAGCCTCGCTCCGTCGTTCACCCCGGCCAAGCCCGTCGGCGCGACCCTCGACCAGGCATTCGCCCACCTCGTCGACCAGTCGCTGCACCACTCGTTCCCCGCCCATCCGAGGTTCGAGCCCGAAGGCGACGAGATCCGCCGTCGAGAGGTGGACGCCGTGCTCGCGGCCGTCGATGCCGCGTTGGGCGAACCTGAAGGCCGGGCGCCCGTCGATGGTGCCCAACGGCAGATCGTCCGGCGCGTCGCCAACCCGCTCGAACTCGGGTGGATGGGAGAGACGCACTTCGTCTTCAACGCCGAGCGGTTCACGTGGGATCGGCTGATCGGCACGCGCATGGCGCGCGACGGCCTGGCCGACGACGCCCCCGTGACCGCGGGCCAGCTACGGCAGTGGGTGCGTGCCGCCAAGCCCGCGGGCCTGGTCCCGCTGGTCGAGGATCTCGTCGTGCTGGCGTGGGCCCGGCGTCACAACCGGGCCGCGTTCGTCCACGGCACGGCGACCACGGACACCGCACCGGGCAAGCTCCCCGATCACGTCGAGTTCCGTGCCCAGCAGATGCCCCCGGCGCCGAGCTGGCGGACCGCCACGACCCGGGCGATGGCGCTGTTCGGGCTGCCGAACGCGCCGTACCTCACGGCCACGTCCTTGCAGTCGTGGGAGCTGGACCTCCGGTCGCGGGTGGCAGCGCTCGTGGCCCCGGCCGCGGGACTCGTGCCGGCGTTGGAGGCGGCGTACGCGCGGCTGGGCCTGGACACCGGTGGCGTGCCGGGTCGGCTGACGACAGCACGGGCGGCCGCCGATCTGGTGAGCGGACTCGCCGCTGCCGTGGGGCCGGTCGCACTGGTCGAACGCCTGGCGGAAGCCGTCCTGCCCGCGCCCGACCAGCACGTCGGCACCTCGCTGGCATCCGCGGGTCCGCTCGCGCACGCCCTCGGCAGCTTCCGGTGGGCCGGGGTCGACCGGTTGCGTGCCGTGGCCGACGAGCGGCGAGCCGATGCCCACGCGATCGTCGGCAGGCTCCGCGCGGCGGTCGCCGCCGACGAGTTCGCCAGCAGGCTGGCGTCGGCACTGGAGCGGGCGGACCGCGAGGCGTTCGACTTGTTCTCGACCGGCGGGCGGGTCGCACCGCCGACACCGCCGGTGGTGCCGCCCCCGGGGCCGACGGGTCGACGGTCCGGGACGGGGACCAGGGCCGTGCGCGGGGCCGCGGATCTCGACGCGGCCCTGTCCGACCTCCGATCGGCGCTCGACGCCAACCCGGGCCGCGAGATCCGCGTCACGTGGGAGGTCCTGCCCTGACCACACCGGCCCCCGAACGCGCCACACCGGCGCTCGTGCGTCACCTCGTCGGGGAGGCGAGGCGCGACGACCGCCGCTACGGCGACTACCGGCGCGGCGTCATCGGCCTGCACGCCCTCGCGGAATGGCCGGGCGACGAGCAGTTCGCCGTCGACGGCGTGACCATCCGCGTCGTCCCCTGCCCCTCGGTGCTGGCCCTGCACGACGCCCTGCGTGATCGACCGCGGCAGGATGGCCACTTCCACGTCCTGCTCACCCCCGTCGAGCCCGGCGCCGTCCCGGCGAGTGTCCGCGCCCACCTCGTCTGGGGGCGCGTGCGCAGGCCGGACGCCTGGGCGGCGGTCAAGCGGCTGTTCGGCGCACGGGAGCTGGAACGTCGACTGGACATCCGGCCGGACGGCCGGGAACTCGCCGGGCAGCTCGTCGCGCTGCGCGAGATCGGCGGGTACCCGCCCGCCCCGAGCGGCGTCCTCACGGTCGATCACCTGGTGGCGGCGGTGGCGCTCCGGCACCTGCGGCTCGGAACCGGCGTGGCCGGCCTGGCGCCCGACACCGTGCTGGCATGGAGCGCGTCGCCGCCGTCGGCCGTCGCCTGGGAGCGCCTGCACGACGAGGCCCCGACCGTCGCGGACCTGGTCCTCGGGACCATCGCTGAGCAGTTGGGCGTGGTCGGAGCGCCCCTGGTGTCCCTCGCCCGACGGGGCCGGATCGGCGACCTCGTGCCGCTGGGCCTGCTGGGCCGTCTCATCACGGTCTCCCCGGGCTCGGCCGCGCCGGCCATGTTCGCCGACCGGGTCACGGGGGCGTCGGCCCCCGTCCCGCCCGTCGTGCTGCGGGCATGGGCGGACACGGCCGAAGCGGTGGCTGTCGCGCTGCTGCGCGATCACCGGGACACCGGCATCACCGTGGTCGAAGCGGCCGGCGCCCGTGTGGACGAGTTGCACGTCGCTGACGTCGTCGACGCCTCGCCCGTTCTCCTGCCGTCCCTGGACGCTCGGCTCGACGCACTCGGCGAGGCGGTGTCCCGGGCGCTCGACCAGGTCCCGGCACGCGCGTCCGCCCACGGTGCCGACGCGGCGCTCGTGACAGCCGAGGACCTGGAGGTGGTCGAGACCGCGGCGCAGCGCGTCGCCGAGCACTCGCTCGCCGACGTGCCGGACGTCCGGGACGCCGAGTTCTCCGTCGCGCACCAGGCCCGCCGCCTCGTCCGGTGGCTCGCCCAGGCCTGCGACCCGGCGCCCACCTTCGGGGCAGCGGTCGGGCGACACCGTGACGACGACGCCTGGGTCGATCGCGCCCTGGCCGAGGTCGAGCGGGGAGTCCCCCGTCCCCGCCTGACGGACGCCCTCCACCAGCTCGCCGCCGCAGCGCGTGTCAGGCGGGCCGCCCACGACGCCGAGTTCGCCGCACTGCTGGCGAC
>JBHJOS010000038.1:0-2128 GCA_050329415.1 Kineosporiaceae bacterium | reverse complement strand
GACGTGGCGAACTTGGGATCCTCGGCGTACAACGCCTGCTCCATCTGGGCGAGCAGCTTCTGCTCGTGGTCGGAGAGCGGCACCTCGACCTCCTACCCGTCGACTGTCATGAGGATACGACCCGGAATCCTCGTGGGGCGACGGGTCCTCGGCCCTTCGCCCCCGGAGGCCGACGGGCCGACTGCTCGGACGACCCGCCACCATCGTGTCATCGTCCGCCGGGGTCCGTTGCTTCAGTGCGGGACGCACGGCGGTCCACCAGGGTGGCGGGACGGACAATACCCGCACCGAAGCGCGCCCGCGCCCGGTCGGCAGCCCGTTCGGCGTCGCGCCAGCCGTCGTCGGCGGCAGCGTCCAGGGCCAGTTGCACGGGCGTGCCGGCGGCCGGGCCCAGGTTCTCGACCCGGACCCCGACCAGGCGGATGCGCGCCCGGTCGAGGCCGAGCGCGTCGTACAGCTCGGCGGCGACCCGGCGAACGTCACGCGCGAGATCGGTGGGCCGCGACAGGGACCGGGAGCGGGTGATGGTGGTGAAGTCGGCGAACCGGACCTTGAGGACCACCGTGCGCCCCACGGACCCGCCGGCCCGCAGACGGGATGCCACCCGCTCGGACAGCCGCAGGATCTCGCGGCGGACGACGGCGGGGTCGTCGACGTCGCGGGCGAAGGTCTCCTCGGAGCCGACGCTCTTGTCCGGGGTGTGCGGGACGACCGGGCGGGAGTCACGGCCCCAGGACAGGTCGTGCAGGTGGGCGCCCTGGGCCTCGCCGAGGGCCCGGATCAGGGTGGCGCGGGGCACGTGGGCGACGTCGGCGACGGTCCGCAGCCCGAGCCGGGTCAGGGTCTCGCCGGTCCGGGGACCGACCCCCCACAGCGCGGTCACCGGCAGGGAGTGCAGGAAGGCCACCGTGTCGGCGGCGGGGACGACGAGCATGCCGTCCGGCTTGGCCGCCGACGAGGCGAGCTTGGCGACGAACTTCGTCGCGGCGACCCCCACGGAGCAGGTGATCCGCTGCTCATCGGCGACCCGGTCCCGGATCAGCCGGGCGACGGCGGCCGGGGGGCCGAGACGGCGGCGGGCGCCGGCGACGTCGAGAAACGCCTCGTCGAGGCTCAGCGGCTCGACGAGCGGGGTGATCGACCGGAACAACTCCATGACACCACGCGAGACCTCGGCGTAGCGGTCGTGGTGGGGCGCGATGATCGTGGCCCGCGGGCACAGCCGCCGAGCGCGGGTCATCGGCATGGCGGCCCGGACGCCGTGGCGGCGGGCCTCGTAGGTCGCCGAGAGGACCACCCCGCGGGCGCCACCTCCGACGATGACGGGCGTGCCCTGCAGGTCGGGGCGGTCCCGCAGCTCGACCGAGGCGTAGAAGGCGTCCATGTCGACGTGGAGCAGGTGACACCCGGTGTCGTCGCGTCCCTCGGGCATCGGCCGCCCGTCGGCGCGGGCGACGTGCTCCCGGCTCATGGCCTCATCCCCTCCTCGATCGCGTGCAGGTACCCGGTAAGCAAGATCCAACAGAGTGGGCAGCTATACATGATCACTACCGCTTCGATCATGCATAGCTGCCCACTCTGTTGGATCACGGCCCAGCCATGACCGATCTCACCGGCCCGAGCTGCCCGGGCTGGCGTGCCACAGCTTGCGGGTCGCGCGGCGTGGGTCGCGGCCGTCCTCCCCCGCCGGGCGGATGTCGGCGTACGGCGACTGCCGGTACCCGCTGGGGTGGACCAGCACCCGGCGCCGCCCGTCCGACCCGTCACCGTCCCGCCCGTCACCGTCCCGGCCGGACGGCTGGGGCTCGGCGTTGCCGGCCCGGGCGGCGTACCCCTGCCTGGCGAGGTCCTCCGGCAGCGGCAGCCCGCCGCCGAAGGCGGTCACCGGGGGCCGGGCGAGAACCGGCCGGGCGGCCCGGCCGGCGTCGGCACCCGCGACCGCGGCCTCGTCGGCCCGGCCGGCCTCGGCGAAGGACGGCGGGGCGGCGTCGAGGACGGCACAGGCGGCCTCGACCCCGCCGGCCCGCCAGGCATCCCACAGGAGGGGCAGCTCCCACGCCCCGGTCGCCCGCAGCGACACCCCGCGCGGGCCGGTCCGGCGCAGGACGCCGCGGACCAGCAGCAGCCA
>JBHJOS010000044.1:0-3278 GCA_050329415.1 Kineosporiaceae bacterium | reverse complement strand
GTCACCACCGCGTGGCTCACCCTCACCGGCGCCGAGCGCCCGCCGTTCGCTGATGTCCTCCTGGTCACGGACCTGCTGCACGACGCCCTCGCCGCTCACCTCGCGAGGGAGCGGGGACGGCGGGCGGACAGCGTCCTGCTGGGGGTGCACGCCGACGGGTCGCCGCTGAAGGGGCACGCTCACGCGCACTTCCTGGGTCTGCCGGGCCCGGACGGGCGGATCGCGGAGGTGATCGTTCACGCCCCCGACGGTCTCGCGCCGGACGAGGTCACGGCCCTGTCCCGGGTCGATGTGCTGCGCGGCGGGGCCGGCGACCGCCGGCTGGCTGGTCTGCCGCTGCGGCTGAGTGCGCTCGGTGGGGCCGAGCAATTGCCCGAGGAGCTGGTAGGTCCGGCCACCCGGTGGCGCTCGCTCACCCCGTACGTGCCGACGGGTCACCCGAAGGGCAGCGCGGAGGAGTTCGTCGCCCGCCGGCTCCCGCGCGACGCCGCCCAGGCCCCGGCCCTGGCCGGTGTCGGCGGGGCCGTCGACTGGTCGTTCGCCCCCCGCGGGTTCCCCGGTCGGTTCGAGACGCGCCGGGCCCGAGACCGGCAGGCGCGACGGTTCACACCACCCTCGGCGTGCG
This sequence comes from Kineosporiaceae bacterium, assembly GCA_050329415.1. Classification (GTDB taxonomy): domain Bacteria; phylum Actinomycetota; class Actinomycetes; order Actinomycetales; family JBBAYJ01; genus JANNOG01. Next base: position 2,653 of record JBHJOS010000044.1, on the reverse strand, counting down.
TCGAGCTGACGTTCGCCGAGCCGGTCGCCGGCCCGCTGTGCCTGGGGCACCTCACGCACTTCGGCCTCGGCTGGTTCGAGGCCATGGCCGGCTGAGACTCAGGGCGTCCTGCCGGGTACCGACGCGCTACAGCGTCGAGCCCGACACGTCGATCACCCCGGGGTGGCCGATCCCGCCGCGCCGGCCTCCGCCCCGGGCCCGCACCCCGTCCCTGACGACCAGCCGGAGCTGTTGCCCGCCTCGATGCTTCACGCGTTCGTGTACTGCCCCCGGCTGTTCCATCTGGAGTGGGTCGACGCCCGGTGGGCCGACAGCGACGACACCGCCGAGGGCCGCGCCACCCACCGTGTCGTCGACCGCCCGTCGGGTCGCATGCCCGACCCCGACGAGCAGGCACTGCTCAGTGGGGCCACGTCGGTCCAGCTGTCGTCCGAGCGCCTCGGCCTGGTCGCGGTCACCGACCGGGTGGAGGGCGGCGACGGCGGGGTCGTTCCGGTCGAGGTGAAGCACGGCGCCCCGGGTCCGGATGGGCAGCCGTGGCCGGCGGACCGCGCCCAGGTGCTCGCCCAGGCCGTCCTGCTTCGCGAGGCCGGATACGCCGTGTCCGAGGGTGTGCTGTTCTATGCCCGCACCAGGCAGCGCGTCCGGGTGCCGGTCGGTGCCGACGCCGAAGCCGAGGTCCTCGGTCTCCTCCGAGAGGCCCGGGGAGTGGCGGGGTCCCTCACGCCGCCGCCGCCGCTGGTCGACAGCCCGAAGTGCGGGCGCTGCTCCCTGGCCGGGCTGTGCCTGCCCGACGAGACGAACGCCCTGTTGGAGCGCTCCGACCTGCCCCCGCGGCGGATCGTCCCGAAGGACGCCGACCCCCGCCCGCTGTACGTCACCGAGCCGGGCGCGACCGTCGGCGTCCGCGGGGGCCGCGTCATCGTCACCAAGGACCGCGAGCCCCTCGCCGACGTCCGCCTCCTCGACGTCTCCCAGCTGTGCGTGTTCGGCCGGGTCCAGGTGAGCACGGACGCCCTGGCCCGGCTGTGGGCCCGGGGGGTGCCGGTGCTGTGGTTCACCCACGGCGGCTGGCTACGCGGCTGGGCGCAGGGCGAACCGTCCCGGTACGTGGAGCTGCGGCGCCGTCAGGTGCTGGTCCACGGCCAGGGCGGCTTGGGGATCGCCGCCCGCCTGGTCCAGGGAAAGATCGCGAACCAGCGGACGATGCTGCGACGCAACGGGCGAGGTGAGGTACCCGGGCGGGTGCTGGAGTCCCTCACCGGACTGCGGGACCGCGCCATGGAGGTGACGGCACTGGCGTCGCTGCTGGGTGTCGAGGGAACCGCGGCGCGGCTGTACTTCGAGGCGTTCCCGGCGATGCTGCGCCCGGCCAGGGCCGAGCTCGTCGACGGTTTCGCCGCGGCGGGACGCCAGCGCCGACCACCCCCCGACCCCGTGAACTGCCTGCTGGGCTTCGCCTACGCGCTGCTGGTGAAAGACCTCGTGGCAGTCTGCCTGGGCGTCGGACTCGACCCGTTCCTCGGCGTCCTGCACCGCCCCCGCTACGGCCGGCCCGCCCTGGCGCTCGACCTCGCCGAGGAGTTCCGCCCACTCGTGGCGGACTCCGTCGTCGTGGGGCTGCTCAACAACGGCGAGGTCGGACCCGGGGACTTCGAGACCCGCCACATCGGCGTCAGCCTCACGACCCACGGCCGGCGCACGGTGGTCGCCGCCTACGAACGGCGCCTGGAACACGAGGTCACCCACCCCGTCTTCGGGTACCGGATCAGCTACCGACGCGTCCTCGACGTCCAGGCCCGGATGCTGGCGGCCGTCATGGTCGGGGACCTGCCGGACTACACCCCCATGACGACCCGGTAGAGGACCGGCATGGCACGGCGGCGTCACCTCATCGCCTACGACATCGCAGACCCGCACCGGCTGCGGCGGGTCTGCACAGTCATGGAGGCGTACGGGCAACGCCTGCAGTACTCCGTGTTCCTCTGCGACCTGTCACGCGCCGAACGCAGCCGCTGGCACGCGGACGTACTCGCCGTCATGAACCTCGGAGAGGACTCCATCGTCGAGATCGACCTCGGACCAACGGCATCGCCCGCGCCCCTCACCGTCATCGGAGTACCCAGACAGCTCCCCCGATCCGGGCCTACGATCGTGTGACGGCCCCGTGCGAGCGGTCCGACGCACCCTCAAACCCCGGGAAGCGCTCGCACGCAGGTCAGCACCACCAGGAGGAACCTTGACACGTCCATATAGTGAGACGCGGGCGTCCGGAGGCGAACCGCTCGCAGCACGGCATGTCGCCGCAGGTCACAAGGCCCATCCCGCACCAGCCCTGCTCCCGGTCGCAATGACCGGGCCCCATTGAGACTCCGTGAACGCCCCGGTCTGCTCGTCGAGGGAGCCGCGCTGCTCCCGGTCGCAATGACCGGGCCCCATTGAGACCTTGCGGATCTTAGAGATGGAGTTCATGATCTTCCTGCTCCCGGTCGCAATGACCGGGCCCCATTGAGACGCCAGCGGCGGAAGCGGCAGCGGCGATGGTCAGGGGGCTGCTCCCGGTCGCAATGACCGGGCCCCATTGAGACGGCCTGCCAGTAGTCCGCCTCCTTCCCAGTCTTGGACTGCTCCCGGTCGCAATGACCGGGCCCCA
>JBHJOS010000088.1:0-20737 GCA_050329415.1 Kineosporiaceae bacterium | reverse complement strand
CGGGACCACCTGGGCCTCACCGGCACCCACTGGGGCTGCGACACCAGCAACTGCGGCACCTGCGTCGTCCTGGTCGACGACGAGCCCGTCAAGAGCTGCACCATGCTGGCGGCGATGGCGGACGGCCACGCGGTGCGCACCGTCGAGGGGCTGGAGCGCGCGACCGGCCTCGACCCCGTCCAGCAGGGCTTCGTCGAGTGCCACGGCCTGCAGTGCGGCTTCTGCACCCCGGGCATGCTCATGACCGCGCGCGCCCTGCTGGATCGCTTGCCGGATCCCGACGAGGCGACCATCCGGGAGGCGATCTCGGGGCAGATCTGCCGGTGCACCGGGTACGCCACGATCGTCCGGTCGATCCAGTGGGCCGCCCGGCAGGAGGCCGTGGACCGGGCGATGGCCGTCGAGCCGGTGGGGGGTGCCCAGTGACCGCGGTGATCGGTGGCGAGGCCGACGCCCCGGAGGGCGAGGTCCTCAAGAACGGCTTCGTCGACAACGACCGCAAGCCCGTCGGCTTCGGGCGGATGCTGCGCAAGGAGGACCCGCGCTTCGTGCGCGGCCGGGGCCGCTACGTCGACGACATCCAGCTCACCGGGATGCTGCACCTGGCCGTCCTGCGCTCCCCGGTGGCCCACGCCCGGATCGTCTCGATCGACACCACCGCCGCGAAGGCCCACCCCAAGGTCAAGGCCGTCTTCACCGGCGCGGACCTGGCGGCGCTGTCGCCGCCGCTGGCATGGATGCCGACCCTGTCCAACGACGTCCAGGCGGTGCTGGCCACCGACAAGGTGCGGTTCCAGGGCCAGGAGGTGGCCTGCGTCGTCGCCGAGGACAGGTACTCCGCCCGCGACGCCCTCGAGCTCATCGACGTCGAGTACGACATCCTCGATCCGGTGGTCGACGTCCGGAAGGCGCTGGACCCCGGCGCTCCCGTGATCCGCACCGATCTCGAGGGCAAGACCGACAACCACTGCTTCGACTGGGAGACCGGCGACCAGGCGGCGACCGACGCCGTCTTCGCCCGCCCCGACGTCGTGGTCTCGACCCAGGAGATCGTCTACCCCCGGGTCCACCCCGCCCCGATGGAGACCTGCGGCGCGGTCGCCGACTTCGACCGGGTCGACGGCAAGCTCACCCTCTGGACCACCAGCCAGGCCCCGCACGCCCACCGCACCGTGTACGCCCTCGTCGCCGGCCTGCCCGAGCACAAGATCCGGGTGATCGCGCCGGACATCGGCGGCGGGTTCGGCGGCAAGGTCCCGATCTACCCCGGTTACGTGTGCGCCATCGTCGGGTCCATCCTCACCGGGCGGCCGGTCAAGTGGATGGAGGACCGGTCCGAGAACCTCACGAGCACCGGTTTCGCCCGCGACTACGTCATGCAGGGCGAGATCGCCGCGACCCGGGACGGGAAGATCCTCGCCGTCCGGACCCACGTGCTCGCCGACCACGGGGCGTTCAACGGCGTCGCCGCCCCGATCAAGTACCCGGCCGGGTTCTTCGGGGTCTTCACCGGCAGCTACGACCTGCAGGCCGCGTACTGCTCGATGACGTCGGTGTTCACCAACAAGGCGCCGGGCGGTGTGGCCTACGCCTGCTCCTTCCGGATCACCGAGGCGGTGTACCTCATCGAGCGCCTGGTCGACGTCCTGGCGTACGACCTCGGCATGGACCCCGCCGATCTGCGGCTGCGGAACCTGCTGAAGCCGGAGCAGTTCCCGTACTCCACCCCGACCGGCTGGGTCTACGACTCCGGCGACTACGAGCCCGCGCTGCGCCAGGCGCTGGCCATGGCCGGCTACGACGAGCTGCGCCGGGAGCAGGCGGAGAAGCGGGCCCGCGGCGAGCTCATGGGCGTCGGGATCTCGTTCTTCACCGAGGCCGTCGGTGCCGGGCCGCGCAAGGACATGGACATCCTGGGCCTCGGCATGGCCGACGGCTGCGAGCTGCGGATCCACCCGACGGGCAAGGCGGTCGTGCGGCTGTCGGTGCAGACCCAGGGCCAGGGCCACGAGACCACGTTCGCCCAGATCGTCGCCGAGGAGCTGGGCATCCCGCCGGCCGACATCGAGGTCGTGCACGGCGACACCGACCAGACGCCGTTCGGGCTCGGCACCTACGGCTCTCGGTCGACCCCGGTGTCCGGCGCCGCCGCGGCCCTGGTGGCGCGCAAGGTGCGCGACAAGGCTCGGATCATCGCCTCGGGGATGCTCGAGGTGAGCGTCGCGGACCTGGAGTGGGAGAAGGGCCGGTTCCACGTCGCGGGTGACCCGACCGCGTCGGTCACCATCCAGGACGTCGCCTTCCGGGCGCACGGCGCCGGGGACCTGCCCGAGGGCATCGAGGGCGGGCTCGAGGCCCAGATCTGCTACAACCCGTCGAACCTCACCTACCCGTTCGGTGCCTACGTGTGCGTGGTCGACGTCGACCCCGGCACCGCGGCGGTCAAGGTGCGCCGGTTCGTCGCCGTCGACGACTGCGGCACCCGGATCAACCCGATGATCATCGAGGGTCAGGTGCACGGCGGGCTCACCGACGGCGTCGGGATGGCCCTCATGGAGATCATCTCGTTCGACGAGAACGGCAACTGCCTCAACGGCTCACTCATGGATTACCTCATCCCGACATCGATGGAGACCCCGGACTGGGAGACCGGGCACACCGTCACGCCGTCCCCGCACCACCCGATCGGGGCCAAGGGAGTGGGGGAGTCGGCGACCGTGGGCTCGCCGCCGGCGATCGTCAACGCCGTCGTCGACGCGCTGCGGCCGTTCGGGGTGCGCCACGCCGACATGCCGCTGACCCCGTCGCGGGTGTGGGAGGCCATGCAGGGCCGCGCCACGCCCCCGATCTGACGGCCGTGGCGGGCGGCGGCGTGGTGGGCAGCAGCGTGGCGGAGCGGGTCGCCGAGCTGGAGCAGCAGCTCGTCGCGGACCGGGTCCCCTTCGTGCACGCCACCGTGGTGCGGGCCGAGCCCCCCACGTCGGCCCGCCCGGGCGACGTGGCGCTGGTCAGGGCCGACGGCTCGGTCGAGGGCTTCGTCGGCGGCCACTGCGCTCGCGGCAACGTCCAGGCGGCGGCGCTGGCGGCGCTGGAGTCCGGGGAGAGTCTGCTGCTGCGGATCATGCCCGACGACGCGGCGTCCTTCCCGGACGTGCCGGGAGCGCGTGTCACCGTCAACCCGTGCCTCTCGGGGGGCGCGATCGAGGTCTTCCTCCGGCCCCACCTGCCGCCGCCGCTGGTGGTCGTCGTGGGGGACTCGCCGATCGCCGACGCGCTCGTCGCGGTGACCGGGGCGGCCGGGTACGCGGTGGCCCGGACGGCGGACGCGACCGCGGCGGACGCGGCCGGGGCGGACGCCGTCGTGCTGGCCGCCCACACCGGTGACGAGGGCCCGGCGGTGACCCGGGCGCTGGCGTCCGGCGTCGGCTACGTCGGCCTGGTGGCCAGCCCGCGCCGGGCCGCCGCCGTGCTGGACACGCTGGGCCTGGCCGACGACGACCGCAAGCGCGTGCACTCGCCCGCGGGACTGTGGCTGGGCGGGCGGACCCCCGGCGAGGCCGCCGTCTCGATCCTCGCCGAGATCGTCCAGGAGATGCACGGCGGGCACCGGTCCTCCCGGAGCGGTAGGCGGGCGGCGGGTGCCCCGGGACCGGCGGCCCAGCCGCCCCGCCAGGTGCTCGACCCGGTCTGTGGGATGACGGTCGTGGTCGGACCCAGTACCCCGCACGCCGTCGTCGACGGCGCCGACGTGTGGTTCTGCGGCCCGGGGTGCCGGGACCACCACGTCACGACGGCCGTGACCCTCGCGGACGACGCCGGGCAGGCCGCTGGGGACGTCGGGGACGCTGTCGGGGACGCCGCTGGGGACGCCGCGGACCGGACCGCGTGACGGCCGTCGTCCCGACGCCCGCCACCGGCGCGGCCGCCCCCGCTCCGTCCTTCGCCGGTCCCGAGGACGTCGCCCGGCGCCTGGACGCCCTCGACTACCTCGTCGACGACGGGCTGGCGATGGCGATCCACCTGGCGGCGGCCCTCGGCCGGCCGCTGCTGCTGGAGGGCGAGCCGGGGGTCGGCAAGACCACCGCCGCGAAGGCTCTCGCGCGGGCGCTCGGTGCGCCGCTCATCCGGCTGCAGTGCTACGAGGGCCTCACGGCGCGGGAGTCGCTGTACGAGTGGAACCACGCCCGCCAGTTGTTGGCGATCCGCCTCGCCGAGGCCCGGCACGAGCGGCTCGCCGACGCCGATCTCTTCACCGAGGAGTTCCTCGCCGAGCGGCCCCTGCTGCGGGCGGTCCGCCACCCCGGGCCGACCCCGGCGGTGCTGCTCATCGACGAGATCGACCGAGCCGACGACGAGTTCGAGGCCTTGCTCCTGGAGTACCTGGGCGAGGCGTCGGTCACCGTCCCGGAGCTGGGCACCTTCACCGCCCGCAGGCCCCCAGTCACGGTGCTGACCTCCAACCGCAGCCGCGACCTGCACGACGCCCTGCGCCGCCGCTGCCTCTACCACTGGATCCCGTTCCCCTCCCGGGCCCGGGCCGCCGCCATCGTCCGGCGCAGCGTGCCCGCAGCCGGGGAGCCGCTGGTGGCGAGCACCACCCGGTTCGTCGAGTCGGTCCGCGGCCTGGACCTCGACAAGCCGCCGGGCATGGCCGAGACGATCGACTGGGTCTCGGCGCTGGCGGCGCTCGGCGCCGCGGACCTCACCGTCGGCCTCGGCGTCCCCACCCTGGGCACGGTGGCCAAGACCCCGGACGATGTCACGAGGATCGCCGCCGCGCTGACCGGCGACGACCCGGCCGCACCCCCCGTCGACAGGAGTGACCGATGAAGATCGCCCACGAGTTCACCGTCCCCGCGGGCGTGGACCGCGCCTGGGAGGTGCTCACCGACCTCGAGCTCATCGCCCCCTGCCTGCCCGGCGCCCAGATCACCGGCCGCGACGGCGAGGCCTACCGGGGCAAACTCAAGGTCAAGGTGGGACCGGTGGTGTCGGAGTTCGCCGGCACGGCGTCGTTCGTCGAGAAGGACGACACCGCCAAGGTCGCAGTCATCGAAGGCAAGGCCCGCGACGCCCGGGGCGCCGGCAACGCCTCCGCCACCATCACGGCCCGTCTGGTCCCGGAAGGGGAGGGTTCCACCCGGGCCAGCGTCGAGGCCGACATGAAGATCTCCGGCAAGCTCGCCCAGTTCGGCAGCGGGATGATCCAGGAGGTGTCCGAGAAGCTCATCGGTACCTTCGTCCAGTGCCTCGAGGGCAAGATCACTGCTCCGGCGCTGGCGGCGGCCCCGGAGACCGCGGCACCGGTCCCCGCGCCGGAGTCCGAGGGGACCGCCGAGCCGGGCCCCGCGCCGACCATGTCGGGTGCGGCGCCATCGGTCCCGCCCGGGACCCCCGCGGCCGTGCCGGGCACCGCGGCCACGGCACCCGCGGCCCCCACGAGGCCGTCGGCCGCCCCTCCGATCACGACCCCCGAGCCGTCGCCGACCACGCCCACCACGGCGCCGCGACCGCAGCCGGAGGTCGAGGCCCTCGACCTCGGCAAGTACGCCGGCGGTGCGGTCGCCAGGCGTGCGGTGCCGGTGCTCGTCGGCCTCGGCGTGGTGGCGGTGGCCGTCGTCGTGTGGGTGGCGACCCGCTGACGACCGCCGCCGCCCGGCCGCCCGCGCCGCCACTCCCGTCGACCCCGGCACCGACCCCCACGGTCCTCGGCGGCGTCGACCGGGCGGCCTTCGCGGTTGCCCTCGTCGGCCGGTTGCGCGCCGCGGGCGTCGAGGCCGGGGTGGCGGGTGTCGACGCCCTGGCCCGGGCACTCGACGTCGCGCCGCCCGTCACCCGCAGCCGGCTCTACTGGACGTGCCGGGTGACGCTGGTCCACCGGCATGCCGACCTCCAGCCCTTCGACCGGGTGTTCGACGCGGCGTTCGGAGCCGTCCTGGGGGTCGACCCGCACGCCCGGCGGACCGGCCTCGACCCGGGCGTCGCCCCGCAGTCGCCGGGTGAGTGGGCGGGCAGCGGTGCCTCTCGCCCGGGGGACCCGGTCGGGGGCGGCGGCGCCCGGTGGCTGCGGGCACCGGCGGTCGTCGAGGTCAGGACGGGACCTGACGCCGACCCCGGTCCGGACGCCCCGGACCTCCTGCCGGCCGCCGTGGCCGGCGACGCCGACACCCCGTTCCCGGACCTCGCTCCCGCACTGCTGGCCGATCTCGAGGGGGCGCTGGCGGCGGCGCTGGCGTCGTGGCCGCGCCGGCGCACGCGGCGACTCGCCGTGTCGGGTCCGGCACACCGGGTGGCGCTGCGCGAGACCCTCGCCCGCTCCCGGCGCACCGGCTGGGAGCCGGTGGAGGTCGTGGGCCTGGCCCCGGTGACGCGGCCGCGGCGGCTGGTCGTCGTGTGCGACGTCAGCCGGTCCATGCGCGGGTACGCGGAGGCCTACCTCTACCTGATGCGGGCCGCGACGAGGGTGACGGGGGCCGAGGCGTTCGCCTTCGCCACCCGCCTGACCCGCCTCACCCCGGCGCTGCGGGCAGCCACCCCCGAGGTCGCCGTCGCGCGGGCGAGCGCCGAGGTCGCCGACCGCTTCGGCGGCACCCGGATCGCCACCAGCCTCGGCGAGCTGGTGCGGTCCCAGCACGGCGGGGCGCTGCGCGGGGCGGTCGTCGTGGTCGCCTCGGACGGCTGGGACTCCGACGACCCGGAGACGCTGGGCGCCGTCATGGCGCGCATCCGCCGCCGGGCGCACCGGGTGCTGTGGCTCAACCCGCGGGCGGCCGCTGACGACTACCGGCCACTGGCGGGCGGGATGGCCGCGGCGCTGCCGTACTGCGACGACCTGCTGCCGGCGCACACGCCCCGGGCGATGCTCGACGTGGTGGCGGCGATCGTCGCGCCGCGGGAGCCGAAAGTCCTTGCGCGTCAGACCTAACGTGTACGTCGTGACGGCGCACCCGACTCCGTACACGGCAATGACCCTGGCGACGCTGGCGCCCCTGCTGGTTCAGCGGGACGAGGCCACGCGATGGCGACTGGTGGCGGAGTTCCTCGAGGAGTACCGCTGGGAACCTCGGACGGCCAGGCGGCCGTTGCTCGCCGAGGAGCCGGCGACGACGGGCGACGAACGCTGGGACGTGTTGCTGGCGGCCCTGGCGGAGCACCTCGCGGCTCGAGACGGTCGAGGCGCCCCCGCCTGGGCGGAGTCGCGAGCCCTGGACCGCTTCTGGTTCCCGTACAACACGCGGGCCGCGCGGGTCGACGCCATCGTGCATGCCCCGGCGGCGTTCCGGCGACGCGGAGTGTTCGTCGCCGGCCGTGAGCTGGAGGTTGCGTGACAGGCGATCCCCTTCTGCGGAGAGAGGACATCGAGCACGCGCTCAGCGCGCTCGGCGAGCGACTCGCCCGCAGAGGCGTCGTCGCGGACCTCTATGTGTTCGGGGGAGCGGCGGTGGCTCTCGCCTACGACGGGCGCCGCGCCACCCGGGACATCGACGCCGTCTTCCATCCTCACGGAATCGTCGTGGACGAAGCACGAGCCGTCGCCGCGGAACTCGGTCTCCCGCAGTGGTGGCTCAACGAACAGGCCAGCGCCTACGTAGCGCGGGGTGGTGACCCTGATGCCCCTCGCGTCTTCGATCACCCTGGACTTCGGGTGTCGGCTGCGTCACCACGACATCTGCTCGCCATGAAGGTCCTCGCCGCTCGGCGTCGTGACGCCGAGGACATCTCACTGCTGGTTCGGCACCTGGGCCTGGCGACGTCGGGCGCCGTCCTGGCGCTGTGTGCCTCGGTGTTCCCCGAGGAGCCCGTCCCCGACCGCGCACGCCTCCTGCTCGAGGACCTGTTCGGCGAGGTCGACGAGTAGCGGCGGGCCGCGGCGTCAGCTCCACAGGGTGACGTGGACGGCGGGGCGGAAGCGGCGGATGCCGACGCCCGTGCCGCGCAGCATCGCCTGCAGGGCGCGCGGGGTCGAGACGAACCGGACCAGCTCGGCCGCGGCGGCCACCTGGCCGTGGTCGGGCAGGGCCATCACCGACCACGAGCCCTCGGCGTGCGCCGCCGGGTGCTCGACGCGGGCGAGGCGGCCCGCGGCCAGTGCCTCGCGGACCGCGAACGACAGCGCCGGCGCCACTCCCTGGCCGCGCTCGGCCTCGGCGAGGGCGGCGGCCTGGCTCTGGAAGATGTGCTGGCGGTGCTCCGGGACGCCGAGCGACGCGACGAGGCGCGGCGCACCGCCGATGTCCTCCGCGGCGGCGGGACCCAGCAGCCAGGTGTGCTCGCGCAGGGCGGCGCGATTGACCGGCGAGGCGACCAGGGGGTGGTCGGGCGCGGCGACCACCACGATCTCGTAAGTCATGAACCGCCGGTGGACGAGCCCACCGGGCAGCGGGTCCGGGCGGGTGCCGAGGGCGAGGTCGACGACCCGGCCGGCCAGCAGCTGCGGGACGTGGCGCGGGTGGTGGACGCTGAGCTCGACGTCGAGGTCCCGGGCGCGGCCGGTGAACAGGTCGATGAGCCCGGGGGCGGCGTGCTCGGCGAACAGGCTGCAGGCGGCGACGCTCAGGGTCCGACGGCCCTGTCCCGCCTGGCTGACCTCGCGGACGGTCCGGTCGGCGAGGCCCAGCATCTCGGTGGCCCGCCGTGCCAGCTTGAGCCCGCCCGGCGTGAACGCCAGGCCCGAGGCGGTCCGGAGGAACAGCGGGTCGCCGAGCTCCTTCCGCAGCTGCCCGACGTGCAGGCTGACGGCGGGCTCGCTGACACTCAGCTCCTCGGCGGCGGCCTTGACGGAGCCCAGCCGGACCACGGCCGAGAAGGCGCGAAGCTGCGCCGGCGTCACCGCACCGATCCGAGGCCGGTCCGAGGCCGGTCCCGTGCCGTTCCGAGGCGGGTTGCGCGCCCCACGGGTTCGCACGGGACTCGGCCGACGGTGGTAGGACCTGGCGAATCGTGACACAGCCGTAACGCGGAGGGGCTGGGTCGCGGACTACTGGGCAGTAGCGTCCCGAGTCACGGCACGGGCTCCTGACGGGCCGTGCCACAAGTCCGGTTCGGAGTGCCCGCGGTCCACGGAGGATCCCGGGATCAGGCCCCGATCCACAGAGTCGAGGGAGGACGCAGTGAGGCGCTTGAGGACGAGGCGGGTCGTGACGATCGCAGCCGCGCTCGCGGCGGTGATGGCGGTCGCCGCCTGTGCCGGCGACGACGATGCCGCGGAGAGTGCGGAGGAGTCGCCCGCCGAGGACACCGCCGAGGCCCCACAGGGCGGGGAGGTGTCGATCTTCATCACGAGCCCCGAGAACCTGGCGCCGCCGTCGAACGTGACCGAGTCCGAGGGTAGCGAGGTGCTCAACGCGCTGTACTCGCCGCTCGTCGAGTGGGACCTCGAGGCGTCGGAGATCATCGTGGGCGAGGACGCCCCCGACGCGGTCGCCGAGAGCATCGAGACCGAGGACAACACGACGTTCACCATCACCCTCAAGGAGGGGTGGACGTTCCACAACGGCGACCCCGTCACCGCTCAGTCCTACGTCGATGCGTGGAACTACGGCTCCCTTGGCTCCAACGCCAACAACGGCTCGTACTTCTTCGCCGGCATCGCCGGGTACGAGGACCTGCAGTGCAGTGGTGAGGCCACCGAGGACAACCCCTGCCCCACCCCGCCCACGGCGGAGGAGCTGTCGGGCCTGGAGGTGGTCGACGACCAGACCTTCGAGGTCACGCTGTCGGAGCCGAACCTCTTCTTCCCGCTGGTCCTCGGCTACACCGCCTTCCATCCGGTGCCCGAGGTCTTCTTCGACGACCCCGACGCCTTCGAGGCCGCGCCCATCGGCAACGGCCCGTTCCAGGTCGACGCCGAGGGCTGGGTCCAGGACGGCCAGGTCCGGGTCGAGCGGCACGAGGACTACCCCGGCACGCAGCCGAACCTCGACAGCATCGAGTACCGGATCTACACCGACATCGACTCGGCCTACAACGACGCCCTCGCCGGGAACCTCGACATCATGGACAGCGTCCCGTCGGCGCAGATCGACTCGGCGCCGGAGGACTTCCCGACCTTCATCGACGCGGAGTCGAGCATCATGCAGTACCTCGGCTTCCCGGTGACGGACGAGCGGTTCGCTGACCCCCGGGTGCGGCAGGCGTTCAGCCTCGCGGTCGACCGGCAGGCCATCTCCGAGGCGGTCCGGCCGGACTTCCTGCCGATCACGGGCTTCGTCCCGCCGATCGTCCCCGGCGCGGCCGACGACGAGTGCGGCGGGAACTGCACCGCCACCGGCGACCCCGAGGCGGCCGCGGCGCTGCTCGAGGAGGCCGGCGGCTGGGAAGGTCCCCTGACCCTCTGGTTCAACGCCGGTGCCGACCACGACGGCTGGATCGAGGCCGTCGCGAACCAGCTGCGCGAGAACCTCGGCATCGAGGACATCCAGTTCCAGACCCTGCAGTTCGCCGAGTATCTGCCCGTCATCGAGGCCGGTGAGAACGACGGCCCGTACCGCCTCGGCTGGGTCCCCGACTACCCGAACCCCAACACCTACCTCGAGTCGCTCCACGCCACCGGCGGCTCGTCGAACTACACCGGGTACTCCAACCCCGAGTTCGACGACCTCATCACCGAGGCGTTGTCGATGGAGACCTCCGAGGACAGCCTGCCGATCTTCGTCGAGGCGCAGGAGATCCTCAACGAGGACATGCCGATCATGCCGATGTTCGTCGCCCGCCAGATCGGGGTCGGCGGGGAGCGCGTTCAGGGCCTGGAGCTGACCTTCCAGGACGACGTCAACCTGTTCACCCTGGCCGTCACCGACGCCGAGTGACATCGTGAGCCCGGGAGGTCGGCCGTTCGCGGTCGGCCCCCCGGGCTCACCCCCATCGAGTCCACGACGAGGGGTCGGACATGTGGCGGTACATCCTGCGCCGGATCCTGTTGATGATCCCGGTGTTCTTCGGGGCGACGTTCCTCATCTACGCCGCCGTCTTCGCCCTGCCAGGCGACCCGGTGCGCGCGCTCTTCGGGGAACGCCCGGTGCCCGAGTCGGTTCTCATCACGATCCGTGAGCAGTACAACCTCAACGACCCGCTGCTCGTCCAGTACGCGAAGTACATGGGCAACGTGTTCCAGGGGGACCTCGGCATCGACTTCCGGGGCCGTCCGGTCACCGACATCATCGTCAACGCCTTCCCCGTGACGCTGCGGCTCGGGCTCGTGGCGTTCGCGTTCCTCGCCGTCATCGGCCTGACGGCCGGCGTGCTCGCGGCGATCTGGCGGGGGTCGTTCATCGACAACCTGGTCCGGATCTCCACGATCCTCCTCGTCGCGGTGCCGATCTTCGTTCTCGGGTACACCGCGCAGCTGCTCCTCGGTGTGGAGCTCGGCTGGTTCCCTGTCGCGGGGGACCGGGAGGGCTGGTACAGCTACGTCCTGCCCGGGCTCGTGCTCGCCGCCGGTGAACTGGCGTACGTCTCGCGGCTGACGCGGACCAGCCTGGTCGAGAACCTCCGGGCCGACTATGTGCGCACCGCCACCGCCAAGGGACTGACCCGCACCCGGGTCGTCGGCCGCCACGCCCTGCGCAACTCCCTGATCCCTGTCGTGACGTACCTGGGCATCACGATCGGCACGCTCATGATCGGCGCCATCGTCACCGAGGGGATCTTCAACCTGCCGGGCATCGGCCGGGCCACGTTCGACGCCGTGCAGAATCAGGACAACGCCGTCGTCGTCGGGATCGTCACCCTGCTGGTCATCATCTTCATGGTGGTGAACCTGCTCGTCGACATCCTGTACGCCGTCCTGGACCCGAGGATCCGCTATGACTGACACCACGGATGCGTCGCCCGAGACCGGCGCCGGTTCGGCCGCCGCCGAACCCCAGGCCGAGGCCGTCGCCGTCGCCGTCGCCGTCGCACCGCCTGCCGGCCGCTCGGCGTCCCTGTGGAGCGACGCTGCGCGCGAGCTGGCCCGCAGCCCGCTGTTCCTGGGGTCGGCGTTCATCGCGCTCGTGATGATCGTCATGGCGATCGCCCCGGGGCTGTTCACCAACGCCGACCCCCGGGCGTGCAATCTCTCGAACTCCCTGGAGAGGCCCTCGGCAGACGCCTGGTTCGGGTACGACCTCCAGGGCTGCGACTACTACGCGCGGACCGTCTACGGGGCGCGGGCGTCGATCGCCATCGGCTTCCTCGCCTCCGCCGCGGCCACCGTCATCGGGGTGGTCCTGGGCTCACTGGCCGGGTACTACGGCGGCTGGTTCGACGCGCTGTTCGCCCGGCTCGCCGACGTCTTCTTCGCCATCCCCACCATCCTCGGCGGGCTGGTGCTGCTGTCGGCGCTCGGCAGCCGCGGGATCTGGCAGGTGGCGCTGGTCCTCGTGGTGCTCGCCTGGCCGGTGATCCTGCGGCTCATGCGGTCGCAGGTGCTCAGTGTCAAGCAGCAGGACTACGTCCAGGCGGCGCGGGCGCTCGGCGCGGGCGACCTTCGCATCCTCACCCGTCACATCCTGCCGAACGGCGTCGCCCCGGTCATCGTCTACGCGACCATCTTCGTCGGCGTGGTGATCGGCGCCGAGGCGACCCTGTCCTTCCTCGGTGTCGGGCTCCAGCTCCCGGCGATCTCCTGGGGCCTCATGCTGAGCGTGGCGCAGGACCGGATCCTCCAGGCGCCCCACCTGCTGCTGTTCCCGGGCCTCTTCCTCAGCGTCACCGTGCTGGCCTTCCTCGTCATGGGGGACCAGCTGCGGGACGCCCTCGACCCCAAGCTGCGCTGACGGGACTCCGACATGACGACGACGACCGAGCGTTCGCCCGACCGCCGGCCCGGTGCGGGCACCGAACGCCTGCTGGAGGTCGAGGACCTGCGGGTCGAGTTCCGCACCCGCCGCGGCGTGGTGCACGCGGTCAACGGCATCAGCTACCACCTGGACGAGCGCGAGACCCTGGCGATCCTCGGCGAGTCCGGGTCCGGCAAGAGCGTGAGTGCCCAGGCGGTCATGGGGATCATCGACACCCCGCCGGGGTTCGTCACCGGCGGCAGCATCCGGTTCCGCGGCGACGACCTGCTGACGATGCGCCCGGACGACCGGCGCCGGGTCCGCGGCGACCGGATCTCGATGATCTTCCAGGACGCGCTGTCTGCCCTCAACCCCGTGATGAGCGTCGGCTGGCAGCTGGACGAGATGATGCGGGTTCACCGCGGCGCCTCGAAGCGCGAGGCGCGCCGGCGCACGCTGGAACTCATGGACCGGGTCCGGATTCCCAAGGCCCGTGAGCGGGTGGACGGCTACCCGCACGAGTTCTCCGGCGGGATGCGCCAGCGCATCATGATCGCGATGGCGCTCGCGCTCGACCCGGACATCATCATCGCCGACGAGCCGACGACCGCACTGGACGTCACCGTGCAGGCCCAGATCATGCTCCTGCTCAAGGAGCTGCAGGACGACAACGGGATGGGCCTCATCCTCATCACCCACGATCTGGGGGTGGTGGCGGACGTCGCCGACCGCATCGTCGTCATGTACGCGGGCAGCATCGTCGAGGAGGCGCCCGCGCACGACCTCTACGGTCGCCCGGCCCACCCGTACACCCGCGGTCTCATGGACTCCATTCCCCGCCTCGACCGGGGGGACAGCCGGCTGGAGCCGATCCCCGGGTCCCCTCCCAACCTGGTCCGGATCCCGTCCGGCTGCGCCTTCCACCCGCGGTGCTCGATCGCCCGGGACCGCTGCCGAGAGGACTCGCCGCCGCTGTACCCGGTGGACCACCGGCGGGCCAGCGCCTGCCACTACTGGCAGGAGGTCGTCGATGCCCGCTGACCCTCGGGGCGCCACGGCGGAGGCACCTGCGCCCGCCGGAACCGCGGCGCCGGACCCGGAGCCGTTGCTGCGGGTCGACTCCCTCGTCAAGCACTACCCGCTGACCCGCGGCGTGGTGTTCCGGCGCCGCTACGGCGCGGTCCAGGCCGTGGACGGGGTGAGCTTCGACCTGCGCCGGGGCGAGACGCTGGGCCTGGTCGGCGAGTCGGGGTGCGGCAAGACCAGCGTGGCCAAGACCCTCATGCGCCTGCACGACCCGACATCGGGTCACGCCTACCTGGACGGCACCGACGTCTTCTCGCTGAGCCGGTCGCAGCTGCGCGTCCTGCGGCGCCGGATGCAGATGATCTTCCAGGACCCCTACTCGTCCCTCAACCCCCGCATGACGGTGGGCGACATCCTCGGTGAGGCGTGGGAGGTCCACCCGGATGTGGTGCCACGCGACCAGCGGCGCGACCGGGCCCGGGACCTGCTGGAGCGGGTGGGGCTGGCCGGCGACGACGTCAACCGGTACCCGCACCAGTTCTCCGGTGGGCAGCGGCAGCGGGTGGGGATCGCCCGCGCCCTCACTCTGAACCCCGACATCATCGTCTGCGACGAGCCGGTCAGCGCCCTCGATGTGTCGGTCCAGGCCCAGGTCGTCAACCTGCTGGAGGACCTCCAGGACGAGTTCGGGCTCGCGTACATCTTCGTCGCCCACGACCTGTCGGTGGTCCGCCACATCAGCGACCGGGTGGCCGTCATGTACCTCGGGCGGATCGTCGAGATCGGCACCCGCGACGACATCTACCTGCGCCCCACGCACCCCTACACCCAGGCGCTCCTCTCGGCGGTGCCGGTCCCCGACCCGACCCTGCGCGGGCGCCGGGAGCGGATCATCCTGGAGGGTGACCTGCCCGACCCGGCGAACCCGCCGAGTGGATGCCGGTTCCGGACCCGCTGCTGGAAGGCGCAGGACATCTGCGCCGTCGAGGACCCGCCGCTCGTCGACCGGGGTGACGGTCACCCCAGCGCGTGCCACTTCGCCGAGGTCAAGGAGTCGGTCGTCGCGCAGGACCTGGCGGCGGACTTCCGCCGGCCGGACGGCCAGGCACCGGCCGACAGCTGACCGGTCGGCGCCCGGGGCCGGCCACCGGGGCGACCTTCGCCTGATCGCGGAGACGTCGCCGATCACGATCGCGACGAGGGGCCGAGGGCCGTCTCACGGCGCCATCGGCGTCGCGCCCGCCTCGGCCGCGATCGCCGAGATCCGCCGGGCGAGGTCGACGTCGAGCCCGGTGACCCCGCCCGAGTCGTGCGTCGTCAGCCGCCACCGCACCCGCTTCCACCGGATGTCGGCATCCGGGTGGTGGTTCATCTGCTCGGCGACCCGGAACACGTCGGTGACGATCCGGGTCGCCGTGGGGACGTCCGGGGCGTCGTGCCGGGCGTGAAGGGCGTCGTCGGCGAGGGACCACCCCGCCAGCTCGGAGAGCTGCTCGGCGATCTCGTCAGCGCTCAGTCGGGGGGCTGCCATGGCGAGACCCTCGTCGGTGGGGGCGGGCGAGAGCAACTCCTGCGGCGGTGCCGACCGGGCAGGCACGGGCTGGAGGGTCCCGGGCGAGGGGGCAGGCTTGCGAAGTCCGATCGGGAAACCTCTAGTCAGGACGACTACCAGCAGATATGTATGACGCACCCATCGTCACACCGACTCGGGAGCCGACATGCCGAACGATCACCGTCCTCGTCCCCGGCCGACCGCGCGCGCGGCAACCCCGCGCCGCTCCGTCACCGCCCTCCTCTCCCTGTCAGCCGTCACCGTACTCTCCGCCGGAGTTCTCGCCGCCGCCCCGGCGTCGGCCGCGCCCGCAGCGGCCCCCGCCCCGGCGTCGATCGACCGGACAGCCCAGGACTACCTCATCGATGCCCACGGGCTCTCCCGTGCCGAGGCGGCCCAGGCGCTGGCCGGCCAGCGCGCCGCCCTCGCCACGACCCAGACCCTGGAGAGCCGCCTCGGCGACCGGCTGACCGGAGCCGTGGTCGACGAGACCACCGGTGCGCTGGCCGTCGAGGTGGCCGACGCGGCCGCCGTCGAGGTGGCCGAGGCCACCGGCGCCGAGGTCACTCTCGACGACGCCGACGTCGAGGCGGGAGCCGAGTCCCTGGCCGATGACATGACCGACCTCGGGGCGACGGGTGCCGCCGTGAGCGTCGACGCCACGAGCGACGCCGTGGTGCTCTCGGTACCGGCCGGCGAGCTGGACGCCGCCGCGCAGGCCCTCGTCGACCGGGCCGCCGGGCTCGGCGTCGAGGTCACCATCGAGCGGACCGCCGGTCCGGTCCAGACCTTCGCCCTGTACGGGGGCGAGGACATCCTCCTCAACCTCAACCAGGGCCGGTGCTCGGCCGGATTCAACCTGGTCTCGGGCGGCGGCACGTACTACCTGCTGACCGCAGGGCACTGCGGCGGTGACACCTGGTACGACGACGGTGTGGCCATCGGCACCACCACGACCGAGAGCTTCCCCGGCAACGACTACAAGCTCATCCGCATCGACAACGTGGGCGCCGTGAACCCGCAGGGCAGCGTGCTGTACAACAGCGGGACCTTCAACGTGTCGACCGCCGGCAACCCCCCGGTCGGCACCACCGTCTGCCGGACCGGCAGCACGACCGGCACCCGGTGCGGGTCCATCCAGGCCTACAACTCGACCGTCAACTACCAGGAGGGCAGCGTCTCGGGTCTCGTCCGGACCAACGTCTGCGCCGAGCCCGGTGACAGCGGTGGCCCGCTGTTCGCCTCCGGCGGCGTCGCGGTCGGCATCACGTCGGGGGGCAGCGGAAACTGCACCTTCGGCGGGACGACCTACTTCCAGACGGTGACGGAGGTGACGAGCGGCTTCGGCCTCTCCGTCCTCTGACGTCACCGCCTCCCGGGAGCCCAGCCGGTCCTCACCCGGACCGGCTGGGCTTCCACAGGTCGATGCCGATCACAGGTAAGGCAGATCCCCCGAGTCGTCGTCATGTCGAGTCGCGCGGGCCCGGAAGGTCGGCGATCAGCGCCAGCAGGTCGACCGTGACGGTCTGCCACAGGACGTCGAGGTTGATGTCGAAGTAGTGGTGCGTCAGGCGGTCGCGCATCCGTGCGGCCGCGCCAGCCGACGTCGGGACAGCTGGCGCGCACGTCCCGGCTCACCCTGCTTGGCGGCTTCGCTGACAATCTCCACCAGTTTCGTGACGGCCAGCCTGAGCAGCTCGCCGTCGTCCAGGTCCTGTCGGGTACGGCCTCGGGTGAACGCGAGCGCCTTCTCGGCCGCCTCCGTCATGTGGCGGATGCGGATGGCGTCCTCACGCCGCATAGAGAGGCCGTGCATGGGCCGCGACGTCGTCCCGGAAGTAAGGACTCAGGTCTTCGTAGGTGCGCAGCTCGACGGGCCTCCCCAACAGATCTTCCAGCTCCAGCTCCATCTGTGCCAGCCGGATGAGTCCGGGAGTACTGCCCACCTCGAAGTCGACAAGGAGGTCGACGTCGCTGTCGGGACGGAAGTCGTCGCGGAGGACGGAGCCGTACAGCCGCAGCTGCCGGATGCCGTGTCGCGCTGCGAAGCGCAGCATCACGGAGTCATCCACGACAAGGTCGGGGCGCAACTCCACGCGGCCACGATGCCGCACCGGAAGCCTCCGGATGCCCTGTGGCTCGAACGGGAGGGCCGGCAGAACGGGCGCACCGGCACCCCGGTCAGTCGCCCTCCCGGGAGCCCGGCCGGTCCTCACCCGGACCGGCTGGGCTCCCACAGGTCGATGCCCGAGTCGACGGCGTACCGGTCGATCTCGGCCAGCTCGTCGTCGCCGAACTCCAGGTTCCGCAGGGCGGCGACGTTCTCCGCCAGCTGGGCGACGCTGCTCGCCCCGATGAGCACCGACGTCACCCGCGGGTCCCGCAGCGCCCACGCGAGCGCCAGCTGGGGCAGCGACTGCCCGCGGCGTTCCGCGATCCCCGCCAGCGCCCGAACCCGCCCCAGCGTCTCGTCCGTCAGCAGCGCCGGGTCCAGCGACGCCCCCCGCGCCGCCCGCGACCCCTTGGGGATCCCGTCCAGGTACTTCGGCGTCAGCATCCCCTGCGCGAGCGGCGAGAACGCGATGCACCCGACGCCCTCATGCTCCAGGGTGTCGAGCAGCTCGGTCTCGATCCAGCGGTTGAGCATGGAGTACGAGGGCTGGTGGATGAGCAGCGGGACGCCCGCCTCGCGAAGCAGCCGCGCCGCCTCCCGGGCCCGCTGCGGCGAGTACGACGAGACACCCGCGTACAGCGCCCGCCCCGAGGTCACCGCGGTCGCCAGCGCGCCCATCGTCTCCTCCAGGGGAGTCGTCGGGTCGAACCGGTGGCTGTAGAAGACGTCGACGTACTCCAGCCCCATTCGCCGCAGGCTCTGGTCGAGGCTGGCCAGCAGGTACTTGCGCGAACCGCCGCCCTGGCCGTACGGCCCGGGCCACATGTCGTAGCCCGCCTTCGTCGAGATCACCAGCTCGTCGCGATAGGGCGCGAAGTCCTCGGCGAGGATCCGCCCGGCGTTGACCTCGGCGCTGCCGGAGGGCGGGCCGTAGTTGTTCGCCAGGTCGACGTGAGTGATGCCGAGGTCGAAAGCCCGGCGCAGCACCGCCCGCTGCCGGTCCAGCGGGTCGCCGTCGCCGAAGTTCTGCCACAGCCCGAGGCTGATCACCGGCAGGTCCAGCCCGCTGCGCCCGCAGCGGCGGTACTGCATCCCCGGGACCGCAGCCCCGTCGCGGGCGTCGTAGCGGTCGGCGGCGGGGAGGTACGTCGGCGTCGTCGGCACGCCGTCATCCTCCCGGACCAGCGGGCGCGACGCCGGTCGCGCGGCGTCGGCCGGAC
The DNA here is from genome assembly GCA_050329415.1 of Kineosporiaceae bacterium. Lineage (GTDB taxonomy): Bacteria > Actinomycetota > Actinomycetes > Actinomycetales > JBBAYJ01 > JANNOG01. The sequence continues at coordinate 2,065 of JBHJOS010000088.1, read as the reverse complement.
GTGCCGGTCCCGGCGCCCGATGCCCCGGCGCTCCGGCTGCCGCGATGACGGACAATGGTGCCTCGTGACCCGGACCCCGACCGCCGACCCGCAGGCCGCCGACGGCCCACCGCGCCGCGCCGACCTGCGCAACGTCGCCATCGTCGCGCACGTCGACCACGGCAAGACCACGCTCGTCGACGCCATGCTGTGGCAGTCCGGCGCGTTCTCCCAGCACCAGGCCGACGAGGGGTCGGTGCGCGATCGCGTCATGGACTCCGGCGACCTGGAGCGTGAGAAGGGCATCACGATCCTCGCGAAGAACACTGCCGTCCGGTACACGGGCCCGGCGGCGGCGGCCGCCGGCGCCCCGGGCGGCGTCACCGTCAACATCGTCGACACCCCGGGCCACGCCGACTTCGGCGGCGAGGTCGAGCGGGCGCTGTCGATGGTCGACGGCGTCGTCCTGCTCGTCGACGCCTCCGAGGGTCCGCTGCCGCAGACCCGGTTCGTGCTGCGCAAGGCGCTCGCCGCGCACCTGCCGCTCGTTGTCGTCGTCAACAAGGTCGACCGCTCCGACGCCCGGATCGCCGAGGTCGTCGAGGAGACCTTCGACCTGATCCTCGACGTCGCCGACGGCACCGGCGTGGATGCCGAGGCACTCTTGGACGCGCCCGTCGTGTACGCCTCCGCGCGGGCCGGCCGGGCGTCCCTGGCGCGTCCGGAGGACGGCGGGATGCCCGACTCCGAGGACCTCGAGCCGCTGTTCGCCACGATCCTCGACACCGTCCCGGCGCCGGTCGACAACCGGGACGCCACGCTCCAGGCGCACGTGACGAACCTCGACGCCTCGCCGTTCCTCGGTCGCCTCGCGCTGTGCCGGGTGCGAGCCGGGACGATCCGGCGGAACGACTCCCTCGCCTGGTGCCGCCTCGACGGCTCCGTGCAGCGGGTGAAGGTCTCCGAGCTGCTCATGACCGAGGCGCTGGACCGGGTCCAGGTCGACCAGGCGGGCCCCGGCGACCTCATCGCCGTCGCCGGCATCCCCGAGATCATGATCGGCGAGACGCTGTCGGACCCCGAGGCGCCGCAGCCGCTGCCGCTGATCCACGTGGACGAGCCGGCGATCTCCATGACGATCGGCACGAACTCCTCGCCGATGACCGGCCGGGTGCGCGGCGCCAAGGTGACGGCGCGCCTGGTGAAGGACCGCCTCGACAAGGAGCTCGTCGGCAACGTGTCGCTGCGCGTGCTGCCGACCGAGCGGCCCGACACCTGGGAGGTGCAGGGCCGCGGGGAGCTCGCGCTGGCGGTGCTGGTCGAGCAGATGCGCCGCGAGGGCTACGAACTCACCGTGGGCAAGCCTCAGGTCGTCACCAAGGAGATCGACGGCAAGTTGCACGAGCCCGTCGAGCACCTCACCATCGACGTGCCCGAGGCCTACCTCGGCGCCGTCACCCAGCTCATGGCCCCGCGCAAGGGCCGCATGGAGCAGATGTCGAACCACGGCACCGGGTGGGTGCGGATGGAGTTCCGGGTGCCGGCGCGCGGCCTCATCGGGTTCCGCACCGAGTTCCTCACCGAGACCCGCGGCACCGGCATCGCCCACCACGTCTTCGAGGGCTACGAGCCGTGGGCGGGGGAGATGCGGACCCGGCCGACCGGGTCCCTGGTCGCCGACCGGTCGGGGGCCGCGACCTCGTACGCGATGTTCAACCTGCAGGAGCGCGGCACGCTGTTCGTCGAGCCGGCGACCGAGGTGTACGAGGGCATGATCGTCGGGGAGAACTCCCGGGCCGACGACATGGACGTCAACATCACCAAGGAGAAGAAGCTCACCAACATCCGCTCGTCCACGGGGGAGGAGCTGGAGCGCCTGGTGCCGCCGCGGCTGCTGAGCCTGGAGCAGGCGCTGGAGTTCTGCAACGACGACGAGTGCGCCGAGGTCACCCCGGACGCGATCCGCCTCCGCAAGGTCGTGCTCCCCGCCGTCGACCGCGCCCGCTCCCGCAGCCGCTCCAAGCAACGCCCCTGACCCCGACCCCGACCCCGACCCCGACCCCGACCCCGACCCCGACCCCTCCCG
>JBHJOS010000055.1:0-16372 GCA_050329415.1 Kineosporiaceae bacterium | reverse complement strand
GGTCTCCGTCCCCTGTCCCCGGCCTCCGTTGTCGGCGTCCTCGACCCAGGTTGGCCCGGCGAACCGCCTCGGCCAGCGCACCATCTGGCACCTGCGCGACGCCCCCGTCGCTCTCGGTTGGTCGGTGCGAGTCGAGCAGCGCCGCAACGAGTTGGGGGACACCTCAGGCGCCGCGCGGCACGGCCTCGCCGTCGATGACTCCGCCGACGGTCTCGGCGCGTTCAGGGCAGCGAGCGCATGAACGACGACAGCCCGCAGAGGCCCACCGAGCCGGAGGACCACCCGCCGTCCCTCGCCCACCTCGACGCGGTCGACAACCTGGCGTGGCGGCCCGACCGCCCGGCTGTGCTCGATGTCGACGAGGCGGTCGACGGCCGGGTCCGTGGCGTGACGATCAAGGGCGAGGACGTGCAGGCGAGCCGCGGCGGCCCGATGTCGGAGGTCGTCCTCGGTGTCGACCCCGCCGATCTGCTCGTCCTGGTCACCGGCCTGCTGGACGCGGTCCGGCGGTTGATCCTCAGCGGCCCGTCCGACCGGCCCCACCCGTCGGCCGCCTTCACCGCCGACACCCAGCGCACCGGCCTCGCCATGCGGGCGGGCCCGGCCGGACGGTGGGAGGTGTCCTCCGCCGTCGACGGGCGCGTGCTGGTGTCCGGGCTCACCTGGTCGGAAGTCGTCCACTACCTCGCCGCGTCGACCGCCGTGGCCCCGTCGACCGAGGAAGTCGACGGGTGAGATCCGTGAAGCCCGCGAGTACGAACGGGAACCTGGGACTCGTTGGCCACTGGCCTCGACGACGCCCTCAGCGGTGAGTTGCGCTCCGCAGAGCGCACGGCCGTGGGTACGGGAGCGGGCCCGCTTGCCGTACCCGCTGCGGAGACGCTCCGGCGACCGGAAGACGGACAGGCGGGAGATACTCGTCCCTGGGAGGTGTTCACGTGAGACACCCTTTATCAACCACGGGGTCAGGCGGCGCGTCTCAGGGCTTGGTTGCGGTTGGTGACGTGGACTGTTTCGTCGTAGGGGACGCCTTGGTGAGGCAGTGCCAGAGGATCTCCAGCCACCGGTTGCTCAGTGCGCGCAGGGCGCGGTGGCGGTTCTTCCCGGCGGTGATCTTCCCGTCGTAGAACTCTCGGGCCAGCCGCTGCACAGCAGGCTGCAGAACGCCCATTGGTGCACCGTGGCACCGAGGTGGTGGTTGTGCGCCAGGCGGCGGGCGGCGACGAAGTCGCTCTTCCCAGACCGGCGGGTGACCGGTGCGGAACCGGCATAGCACTGCAACCCGAATGGATCGTCGAACTGGGTTATGTGTTCGCCGATCTCGCTGGCGATCCGGGCGGCGAGCAGGGCCCCGAGGCCGGGCATGCTCAGGTAGATCTCACCGGCCGGGAAACGCTTTTCCCAGGTCGGGGTCCTTCACCGTATGGTCGCGTCCGGTGAGGGGTCCGCCGAGCAGCAGCTCGGCCATCCGGGCCTGCCAGCCACGGCGGGCCTCGTGCAGCGCGAGCAGCTGCACCGCGGCCAGGCGGATCCCGGCCGCCTTCGCGCGCACGTGATCATCCTGTCACGAGCGATGCACTGACCGTTGAGACCGCCGGGATTTCCTGGGCCACTCACAACGTCAAGGATCGCGCCTACTTCTACGACCACCATGGTTTAGATCATTACGTAGCGTTCACTCTGGGGCTGTCACGAAACTCGGCAACGACGTCGTGTCAATCTCGAACGGGATGTACCACTTACCATAAGGCTCGCGCTCGACCGTGAGAGATAGGCGTATGAAGGCCCCCCTCTCTCGTTGCCATGCCTCGTGGCCTAGCCCTGTCATCCACAGGCCAGGAGCAGTCTTCTCCATTTGGAATGCAAGCTCCTCTCCCAAGGGCAGGGGGGAGTCGTAATCGATCCTGCGGCCATCCTCATCGACTGTAAAGTCACCCGACCTTACCTTGGGAGTGAGCCGATAGGGGCCCCAGATCAGCCGGCTCACCTCTTCCGCGCTGGGCCCTCCCGCTAGCTGCGAAGAACGCTCAGCGCCTCGAAGAAAGGTGTCGTTGCGTACGGACAGAGACAGGCGATCGATTTGATCGAGCGCCGAAGGTCCGAGCAATTCCACGCGGAGCCGCAGTGTCTCCTGATTACCTGATGTCCATGGCTCGCAAGTAATTTTGAAACGAGGGCTTCGCTCATTGTGAAGTCGCTCATTCTCGATGGCAAGTAGGCGCTCAGCGGCCTCGTTGGCCTTCTTCGCCGCAACGGCCGAAAGAATCGCCGCGATCGCTGCCGCCACGGCCGTCGCCGCCGCCGCAGCGGTCGCCATGGACTCGAGTGCCTGCCAGGACTTCCAGGTTTCAATCATATCAGGGAAGTGATTCATCTCAGCATCTACCCGCTATTCTCGATACTTCGGAAGTCTCCTGTTTCGATGAACTATTGTCTACTGTAGCATCACGACGCTGGCGCCGCTCGCAATGTCGGCCGGCTTTAGTCGAGGGCGCTGTCCAACAAATAGGACATATCCCGCTCTGGTGGCGCCGGACTTACGCGTCTGATGCTCCTGCGAGTCCGGCAACGCACCAAGTGGGCGATCGCCAACGGCCACGCCGCTCCGCCTACCGTGCAAGATTCACTCCGCACGGTGCGCCCTGAGGCGGGACTCCGTATGCTGAGACGGCCGAACCCGGGAGGACAGTCATGCCTGTCGAGCCAGTCGAACTGATCACCCGAGACCCGCGGGTCTGTCACGGCCAGGCGGTCGTGCGGGGGACCCGGGTTACCGTCTCGGTGGTCCTCGACGCCCTCGCTGACGGCCTCTCGGAGGCAGAGATCCTCGCCGAGTACCCGACGCTCACCTCCGCGGGAGTCCGGGCGGCGATCGCCTACGGCGCCGAGCTGGCACGGGACGAGTACCCTGCCGTCGCCTCGTGAGGCTTAAGCTCGATGAGAACCTCCCTGTTTCTGCTGTGCCCCTGCTCGCCCAGAACGGCCATGACGTCGACACCGTCGCGGACGAGGGGCTGACGGGCGCCGAGGACGGCGCCGTCCTCCAGGCGGCGACGGCAGACGATCGGCTCCTGATCACGCTTGACCGCGGCTTGGGCGACGTCCGCGCCTACCCGCCGGGCACGCACGGCGGTGTCCTGGTTCTCCGCCTCGATCAGCAGGCGCCGCGGGCGGTGCATGAGGTTCTGACCGAGATCCTCGGCGCTGTCGACCTGCTCCGCCTGTCAGGAGCGGTCGCGGTCTGGCGCAGCGGCTCTCTGCGGGTCCGTCTGGCTCCCTGAGGAGATCTTGGGCGACGGACCGACGGCGCACTCGGGCGGCTATCCTGCGCCGGCCATCGTGGTGCGAGTCGTGGTGCGAAACGGCGCCGTCAGGAGCGACTCCCGAAGGTGAAGCTGCGTGGTCGGAGAGCAGAGCCGCAGGTGGGAAGCATGGAAGGCGCCGGCCCGCACCCTACGGATCAAAAGGTTGGGGGTTCGAGTCCCTCCGGGCGCGCAGTGTGATGAGTCGGGGTCATCGTTCACACGTGAGTCGCGTCATCGTTCCCGTTCTGACCCCTGGGCCATCGGCCGGGGGTTGTTGGGTGTTGCGCCAGTAGGTGCGGGTGGGGTTGATGGTGCAGGTGGCGAGGACTTCGCCGGCGGTGCGGGCGATGACGGTGGCGGTGGTCTGGTCGATGAGGACGAGGACGGGGGTGCCGGCGTGGGCGGCAGGGTGGCGGCGGGCGGTTGTCCGGCGAGCCAGCGTGTGAGGGTGACGCGGGACAGCATCACCCACCGCCTCACCGCACCCCGATCGCCCACGACAACGGGGAAGATCGAACGCTTCCACGGCACCCTGCGCCGGGAGCTGCTCAACGGCGCGACCTTCCCGACGAAGGCCGCGGTGGACGCCTTGGGTCGTGGAGTACAACACCGACCGCCCCCACCAGTCCCTGGGCCGGGCCACCCCCGCTGAACGCTTCCACGGGCCGGGCGCGACCCGGGTCGACACCGTGCAGACCGCGCCGGGGCTGCGGGTGACGGCCCCGGTCCCGACCGGGGTGGCGAAGACTGGGTGAGCCGGCGGGTCGCGTCCAACGGGATCACCTCAGTGGCGTATCAGCAGGTCAGCGTCGGCAAGCACCGCGGCGGTGAGCTCGTCGATGTCCACGTCCGCGACCGCCTCCTCGAGGTCTGGTCCGGCGACGACCTGCTCCGCACCCTGGCCCGCGAGAGCACCGGGGCGGTCCGCAAACGCCGCGCCGCCCGACCCCGCCCCCGCGACTCCTAACGGATCATGTCCAGCATCAACCGAGCAGATTTCGTCAACCATCAACCGATCATTGACAGCCCGTACCAAGCGTCGGTCCAGGTCAGCGACCCGGCCCCCGTCAGCCGCCCCGAGCGGCCCCAGGTCCGGCACCGTCGGGGGGCACAACGGGGGCACAAGCCGTCTCGTTGCAGGGCCGGACGCGGTTCTACCAAGGATGATCACTGCGGGCGGGATGCCCCGCATGGACCAACTGGAACGCTACTTTGGGAGGACGTTCTCCCGGGCGAAGAATGCCGCCGCCCGACGCAGGATCTCCGCCTCCATCTCCATCTCCATCTCCATCTCCAGTTGCCGTCGCAGTCCGGTCGCCGCCTGGTGACGATCAGGGGAGTTTGGGTCCGACCAACGCGGTAGTTCGGGTCCGGCCGGTGCGGTAGTTTGGCCCTGTGGCGGCCTCTTACCAGCGGCGGATCGTCGACGATGAGCTCGACGAGGTCGGCCCACTCCTGCCCGCCATCGTCCTCGAGGGGCACAAGGGGGTCGGCAAGACAGCCACTGCTCAGCGCCGGGCGCGGACAGTGCTAGCTCTCGATGATCCGGACGAGCGGGCGTTGGTGCAGTCCGATCCGACGAGGCTGCGTCGTGCCGAGCCGCCCGTTCTCGTGGACGAGTGGCAGCGCCACCCGCCGGTGTGGGATGCGGTGCGGCGCCTGGTGGACACCGACGGCTCGCCCGGACGCTTCCTGTTGACGGGTAGCGCCAGCCCGGCTCCTGAGTGGCCGCTGCACTCCGGCGCCGGGCGGATCGTCACGGTGAGGATGCGGCCCTTCACCATCGCGGAGAGGTCGATGGCCACGCCCACGGTCGCGTTACGGGATCTGCTGAGCGGGTCGCGCCCCGACATCGAGGGTGAGAGCGACGTCGGCCTCCCCGAGTACGTCGACGAGATACTCCGCTCCGGCCTGCCAGAGATCCGCGATGTGCCCGGCCGCGCCCGTCGCATCCGCTTGGACGCCTACCTCGACCGGGTGGTCACCCGGGAGTTCCCGGAACTCGGATTCACGGTGCGCCGGCCCGCCGCACTGCGGAGTTGGCTGAGGGCGTATGCCGCCGCGACGGCCACCACGGCGAGCTACTCGGCCATCCTCGCCGCAGCCACCTCCAGCGACGGGAACGTGGCGTCGGCCAAGACCAACCGGTCCTACACCGAGACGTTGACCCAGTTATGGCTGCTCGATCCCGTCGAGGCCTGGTATCCGACGCACAACCACCTGCGCCGGCTCGCACACCCCTCCAAGCACCACCTCGCCGACCCGGCCCTGGCAGCGCGCCTGCTAGGAGTTGACGCGGACGCCTTGCTCGGAGGCCGGGACACCGCGACGGGCAGGGCGCTGCGGGACGGGCCACTGGTCGGCGCACTCTTCGAGTCGTTGGTGACGTTGAGCGTGCGGGTCTACGCCCAGGCCGGCGAAGCTCGCGTCTCACACCTGCGGACCAAGGCGGGCGAACACGAGGTCGACCTCATCGTCAGCCGCGAGGATCAGCGAGTCGTCGCGCTCGAGGTCAAACTGAGCCGGACCGTGTCGGATCACGACGTCCGCCATCTGCTGTGGCTGCGCGAGCGGCTCGGCGACCAGTTGCTCGACGCCGCCGTCGTGACGACAGGCCCCTACGCCTATCGGCGCCCGGACGGAATCGCCGTGATCCCGGCGGCGCTCCTGGGCCCGTAGAGGCGCTGGCCGGCGCGAGACGGTCACCGATCCGGGCGGGTGAGCTCCGGGCGGACGAGCATCGTGTCGGAGTCTTCGACGGTGCCCACCACGACGAAGCCTTCGCTGGCGTACAAGGCGCGAGCGGGGTTCGCGCGCTCGACGCTCAGCGACATGGCGGGTGCCCCTCGGTCGAACGCCTCACGAACCAGGGCGCGGAGCAGCCGCCGGCCGATTCCGCGCCCGCGCCAGTGTGCGACTACCCCGATGGACAGCTCGGGGATGTCGTCGGCGACATAGCCGTATCCCGGGTCGCGCGCGGTGGAGTAGCGCAGCCAGGCGGCCCCGACTCGATCGGACGCGGTCTCTGCGACCAAGCCGACGTCGGACGGGCGCATCCACCCCGACACGTAGTGGGCCAGCGCCGGTGTCGCAGCGACCTGCTGAGCGTCGAGTCGGTCGGCGGCGGTCCAGTTCACGGCTTCGACCAGCATCGCGAAGACGACGTCAGCATCCGCGGCCGTGGCCGCGCGGATCCGGACGTCCTCACGGGCCGCGCTGCTGCGCACGCGCCTACGCTGTCACAGTGGACGGGGCCGCCCTCACCGCCCCTCCGTGCACGGTGAGGAGCCGGGCGAGGACCTCGTCGTCCTGCTCGACGGCCGGCCGATCGGACTCCTCCAACGCGCCGGACGTCGGCGCCGCCGGCCGCGTCACCTGACCCGACCGACGCGCAGGGTGGCGGGCGCCGACCGTGCGCGTGTCAGCCGGCGAGAACCCGGCTCACCGGCAGGCGATACAAGCCTCGTCGAGGTCACCCTGACGTTGGGGGAGCCCGAGAAGGCACGTCATCGACGTCACCGACGTCGGCTTGCAGGACACCAGGACCCACCGGCTTGGCGGGTCGCCGCGGACACGGCTGATCTCCTGCGTGAGCACTCCGAGATGCAGGACCGGGTCGCGGCCGACCTCGGGCCCGCGGCGGTGCGGGACCAGTCCCGACAGGTCCGTCCTCGTGCGGTGTACCGGTTCCGAGGGACCGGTGTCGGTGCCGTACCTGGGCCACCGAATCTCCGTAGTCGGTACGGATGCCAGGTGTCGCGCGGCTCGAGTTGAGTGATCGCCGCGGGACACCCCAGCGCCGGGCGCAGCCAGGTGCCGGGGTCGGCGTCCGGAGCCGGCGTCCTGCCGTCACCAGCCCGAACCCACCGTGAGGAGAACGCCCATGGCGTGGACGACGACGCTCATCGCACAGAACGGAAACTCCAGCGTCCCCTACCTCGTGCCAGCGGACCCGTCCCTGAACGTCTTCGACGTCGTGGCCGTCGGACTCGATGCCGGTCGCACGTCGGTGTCAGTCACCAGCCACGTCCCCCGCCGAGACATCGGCGACGCGCTCACGCACGAAGTCACCGTGCGAGTGCTCGGTGCGGCGGCGGCGGCGTTCAGGATCCGGGGCGCGGTCGTGTAGCCGCCGCCGCAGGTCCGGCACCCACACGGTCAGCACGTGGTCGAGACGACTGTTCGGCCACGTCATGTCGAAAGGACTCCAGGAATGAAGCTACGGGTCATCCGTGACAGCAGGGGAAACGTCGTCGCGTCCGTCTCCCTGAATCCCGAGCCGGGGGAGCTCGTGCCCGAACTGTCCCCGTCCTCGTCGTTGGACGCCCAGGATCAGGACGTTCCGGGCGCTGAGCCAGGCCAACCGGACGAGCTGCTGCGGCTCATCGAGGCAACGGGCCAGAAGTAGCGGCCCGGTCCGGTCCACCTGCGTGTCGGTGTCGTCGAGGAGCAGGCTGGTGCGGCGCTCGGGGATCGTCCTCGGGCGTCGCACCGCGTTGCTCGGACGGCGTGGCACGCGGTGCAGGTCGCATGCTCGTCCGGGCGGGATTCCGACGGATCGAGCACGTCGGCTTCGCCCACGACGACGCGCAGCTGGTGGCGCTGAAGGTGGCTCGGCTCGGCGGGCGACGCGCCGTCGAGAGATCCGCGCTGGTGTCCGGCGCCGTCACCGCCGAGAACCCTGCCCCGTTAGCCCTCGCTGCACCCTCGCAATGATCAACTGGCTGAGCGGTGTGCACCGACGCGAGAGAAGTCGGTTTCGAATTCGGATCGTCTCGCCACTGACAACTCCTTCTTGTCCGCAAGATCGGCCCGATCCGCTCCGTCGATCATGACGGCGGCCATCCACTCGTACACGGCGATCCAGGAACTCCCAAGGCTCGTGTCCATATTTGGATACAGCATCTTGAGGGCGTGGAGGAGTGAGTGCCCCACATGTGGATACAGGTCGTTCGTGATGCCGTGCCGACGACGGTGGACGACGCCCCAGCGGCGCAACGAGTCCTCGACGAGGTGTGGTCGATCAAGAGCCCGGACCGCGGTCAGGATCCCACTCAGCAGGCGTTCGTGCTGCGGCGCCATGTCCGCCGGGAACAGGTCCCGGGCAGCGGGAACCCGCTGGAACAAGTCACGGTAGAACTCTCGGGTCAACTCCAGCGGCTCCGGGAGCTGGGAGCAGCTGAGGCGCACGGCCTCCACCGTCCTCCGGTTGAAGGGCCGCAGTTCGTCCAACCGCCGGGGTTCCATCCCTCCCACGTGACACTCCTCTTTGTGTGACGATCACTGCCGGCGAGGGATGGTCGGGGCTCCTCACTGTGCCGCGGGCCGCTCGAACCGGTTGATCTTGGGAGTGCAGCCGCTCCGAGGCCTAGTACCGGACTGTAGACGAATCGCCACGGAGCGCAACGCCGGGGGTGTCGGTATGCCGGGTTCTCCGGGGGGCGAGCGGGTGGGCGTCGTGTCGGTCGAGGTCGAGCGCGTGGGACGTCGGCTCAGCTCCTGAGGTGCGCCCAAGGCGGTCTCGCAGCCCGACCGGCTCTTGACCTTGTCCTGACCTGGTGGAACGCGAGCCCGCCGCGACTCCGGGTGCAGCCGGCGACATCTACGGCTTGTCAGTCGACCGTCGCAGAAAGTACGTTCCCGACGACTCGCCGTGTGCGCTCGGGTCCAGGAGCGCTGGTCGCACCCTCTGGAGACGACGGTTGGATGGCTGACTTGGCACGAGCCCCGCAGCACGTCGCGACACCGATCTCCGCCCTCTTCGAACCCACGCCCGCCCTCGCTCACGACAGCTCCCACTGCCTGCTGTCCCACCCGGGGCACACCGCGTGTCCCGTCGTTGCCCGCGGCGCGGTCGACCCGGAGCGTGCCGCCGCCGACTGGGCGGTGATGTACCACTGGCTCGGCAACGACCCTGCCATGGCCGTCACTTGCTGCTTCGACGACGCCGACCTGACTCCGATCGCGCGGAGTCGGCGCATCGGTGAGATCCGGCGTGAGATCGCCGCGCGTGGCGTGTTCGACGTGACCCAGCCCGAGATGCAGTTCTGGGTCCGGTACGCGTGGACCAGCGCTGATCGCTGCACCGGGCGCCAGCACGCGTGGCAGCGCACTCACGTCGAGGTCCGCCACCTGCCGCACGTGCGAACCGGTCCCGACATGCTTCGCGCCGTCGTCAAGCATGCCGAGATCGCGATGCGATCGGACCTCGGTCCGCAGACCGTGGTCACCGTCATGGGGGCGCCCAGTCCGCCCGGTGAGCTCGAGCAACTCTTCGTCACTGAACAGCTGATCCGCTACGCGGACGATCCGCAGTACCGGGGGCTCGTGGACTGGCTGGACTCTCGCAGCCCTGATCTCATTCAACGACCCGCGACGCCGGGCCCCTTCACCGTGCTCCCCATGATCGCCATCGGCGAGGCCGGAGATGCCGCGGTCGGGACACCACCCCCGGCGCGGCACTACTCGGTGCCCATTCCTCGGCCGCGTCACCCCGACGAGATCGTCGGCGGCGCTCGCGACGGGAGCCTGGACATGGGTTTCGACTTCACCGAGCCCTTCGCGCTGTGGACGGCGATACCGCTCCAGACGAACTTCTCCCTCGACATCGCCGGGCAGCGCTACGCGCTTGCCTTCAACGGATGGTACGTGGACGAGGAGATCGTCATCGACCTGCTGGATCCGGCCCGCTACGACCTGGCCGATGCGGTGGCCGCAGAGATTTTCCACTCTCCCGTCGCGCGACTGGACGACTACCGCGTCGCTCAAGTCGAATTCGCCATGCTATTCGCCGTGCGGGCCGGATTCCAACGTGCGCGCCGGCGCCTCACCAGACTTGAGGCAAGCCAGTCCGGGTTCGCCCGATTCTGGGAGAACTACCTCGCCCGTCACGGTGAGAACCCTCCCAACGACCCCACGTGGACGTCGAATCGGATGCAGTCGCGATACCGGCGCCCCAGTCACTCCATGCCGCTGGTCCCGCAGACCCAGGGTGCGCGGCTGGTTCGCCACTGGCTCACCCACACATCTCTGCGGTCCGACACCAGGATGCGCCTCGTGCCGCTCACGTCCTGACCCGCCACGATCCCCGGCGCACCGGACCCGACCGGCGGATCTGCCGGAGGGCGGCGAACGGCGGTCCCTCGGGCGGTGCGACGCGCAACGCCAGCACCCTGCTCCCGGGCCTGCTCGATCCGATCGCGTGAGTCCACGCCTCCGCGAAGGCGGGCGCCGCTGGTCACCGACCGCTGTCGGTCATCCACCATGCGAGATGAGCCAATCCAGGGCCTCCGGCGCGACGAAGCCAGACGTGAGCCGGGCAAGTGTCCCGGCCCCACCGGGAGGAGACCCGCATGCCCCAACGACCCCGTCTCGCCAGCACGCTCGCCGTGGCGCTCGCCGCCGCAGGCGTTGTCGTGGCCACCTCCGCGGCAGCCCTCACCACCCCTGGTGTCGGTCCGGCCGACGCCGTCCCGGCTCCGACGACCGCGGCGACGACTCTCGTCGTCGATCCGTCGGTTCCGGCCGCCGAGCCCTCGCCGCCCGTCACCGACCCCTCGTTCTCGGCGGAACCGAGCCACCCGCCCACGCCGACCACCCCCACGACCCCGACGTCGACCCCCGCGATCAATCCGGAGGCGCCGAAGGCGCTGACGGAGGCCGAGGTCAGGGAGCGCCTGGACAGCTGGGGCAAGGCCGTGACCGACAAGAAGCTGGAGGACATCGTCGGTCGCTACGGCGGGGGGGCGATCCTCTACCCCACGCTGGGACAGGGGCCGGTCTCGGGTGAGGACATCTCGCGCTACTTCGAGGACGTGTTCCTCCCGAAGAACCCGAAGTTCCTCAAGGACAAGACGAGGCGAGACCCGATCATCATTGGCGACAAGATGGCGATCGACTCCGGTGTCTACGTCTTCGAGATCGACGGCAAGGAGGTCGAGGTCCGCTACGTGTTTGTCTACGAACTGAAGGACGGGAAATGGGTGATCACCCGTCACACGTCCACCGTCTACGTCCCGCCCGCCAAGAAGTAGCACGCCGGCCTTGACACCCGGTCGGGCCGGTGCGTCGGGCCCGACCGGGCGTCCGGCCCTGAGCAGTTCCTGGTCGAGCGTGGCCGGCTCAGTCGGTGTCGACGACGAGGACGGCCATGCCGGGGAACGCCCGCTCCCGCAGCGCCCGAACGACTCTCCGGGAGCCTCAGCCACGATCATGGGCCGGTCGAGGAGGGCATCCAGGTGGGTGGCCAGAGCCAGGAAGTGAGCGGTGCGGAAGTATCGCGTCCGCACGGGAGGAGATCCATGACGACCCGCCGCCTGCCCCGGCCGTCCGAGCTGTTGCCCCTGCTGAACCTGAGTCGCCCGCTGCTCGACCTGACGGCCCGTCGGCTGGCGGGGGGCCCACTCGATCGCGGACCTGCGGGCCGTCGCCGGACTCCGCGGGCGGTGTTCGACTACACCGACGGCGCGGCGGAGGAGGAGATCGTCATCGACCTGCTGGATCCGGCTCGCTACGACCTGGCTGATGCGGTGGCTGCGCCCCCGTCACTCCATGCCGTGAGCGGGGACGTCGCCCTGGCGAGAGTCAGATCGTGAACGACACGCCGATCCTCATGGACCGATCACCCGGCGCTGAGCCGACGGTGCCGGGCAGTGGCGGTCGACGCTCACCTTGAAGTCGCGGGCTGGCGTCGCCCGGTGAGCGCGACCCACGGACGAGCCAGCACCAGGAACACCACGACCGGGGCTGCGACGAGTAGCCACGGCACCTGGGCCTCGATCCCGAAGGCATCCGGCCCCCAGTCGACAGTGACTTCGGTGCCCCACGGGAAGACCTGACCGGCCGCCTCGCCAGCTGCCGCGCTGGCGCTGGCCCCGTCCCCGAAGGCCAGGACCGTGAGCACCCAGGCCCACACCAGGACGCCGTGGACGATGACGGCGACGATGGCGGCCCGCCCCCAGCGCGGGCGGGCTCGCTCGGTCAGTCCGGCGACGGTCTCGGCGGCGAGCCGGCGCAGGCTGCCCAGGGAGGCCACGGCCTCGCGGACCGAGGTCCGTTCGGCCGCGGCGAGAACGTTGGCGCGCAGCTCCCGCCTTGCCTCGGGGCCGTGCCGCCGCGGCGCGGCGTACCAGTCCAGCCAGAAATCGAACACGAGCATGGCCGCTGCCAGGCGCAGGCGGTCCCGGATGGTCATGGCTGTTCCCTCAGGTTGGGAGCGGGTGGCGGGGGAGGCTGTCGACCGCGGCCCGCACCGCGGTCCACGCGTCGTCGAGGCGCGCCAGTTCAGCCGTCCCCTGCTCGGTGAGGGCGTAGTACTTGCGGGCCGGCCCTGACCGGGAGGCGACGAGGCGGGAGGAGAGCAGGCCCCTGGCCTCCAGTCGGGTGAGCGCGGGGTAGACCGTGCCCTCGCCGACGTCGCCCAGCCCCAACCGGCGAAGTCGCAGCACGACCTCGTAGCCGTAGCTCTCCTGCGCCGCGAGGACGCCGAGCAGCAGCAACGTCAGTACGCCCTTGAGGAGCTGGGTTTCGGGCACAGCTCAAACTATCACCTAGTAGTTGGTAAGGCCAGGTAGTCCGTCCCGCAGGTCTCGCCGACCCGGCGACGCCAGCACCGTTCCGGGATGAGCACCAGGACTGTGGTCCTGGCGGCCGTCAGCCGAGAGGCGTGCCCGGCTGCCGCCCGGCGACGGGCCGGCGGGCAGCGACCCGCTCGACAACCCCGTGGAGGAACCGGTCGTGCGCCTCGACGGCGAACCCCATGGCCTCGACCAGCGGCAGCTGTCGGCGCCGCCAGTGCTCGCCGGCCAGCGGCACGCTGACGGCGTCCATGGCGGTCTGCACGGCCAGCAGCGACCGGCGGGTGGACGGCACGTGGTCGGCGAGGAGGAGCAACCCCCCCGGGCGCAGCACCCGGCCCATCTCGCCCACCGCCCGGTGCGGGTCGGCGACCGCGCACAACCCGAAGACGCAGACGACGGCGTCGAACGAGGAGTCAGGCCACGGCAGGTCGTGGGCGTCGCCGTGGCGCAGCTCCATCTCGCGCCCCAGTGCGTCCGCACGGCGGCGGGCGACCCGGAGCATCCGCCGGCTGGCGTCCAGCCCGACGAGATCGGCCTCGGCGGGGTAGTGCGGCAGCGTGAGCCCGGTGCCGACGGCGACCTCCAGCACCCGCCCGGTGGTTCGCGAGGTCAGCCAGGGCCGGGTGCCTCGGAGGAACCGGGGCTCCAGCCAGCGGTGAAGCCGGTCGTAGGGCACAGCCACGGCGCCCCACGGTGACCATGACAGGGAACCGCGCTCGGACGAGGCCACGACACCAGCCTCCAGCACCGGATGATGGACGATATCGACCGTGACGACCACCCGCCGCCTGCCCCGGCCGTCCGAGCTGTTGCCCCTGCTCAACCTGAGTCGCCCGCAGCTCGACCTGACGGCCCGTCGGCTGGCGGGGGCCCATTCGATCGCGGACCTGCGGGCCGTCGCCCGGCGCCGGACTCCGCGGGCGGTGTTCGACTACACCGACGGCGCGGCGGAGGCCGAGATCAGCCTGCGCCGGGCGCGGGCCGTCTTCGGGGGGGTGGAGTTCCAGCCGTCGGTGCTGCGTGACGTCGCCGACCTCGACCTGACGGTGCACCCGCTCGACCGGCCCAGTGCCGTTCCGTTCGCCTTCGCCCCCACCGGCTTCACCCGCCTCATGCACCACGAGGGGGAGTCCGCGGTCGCGGCGGTGGCCGGTCGGCGCGGCATCCCGTACGCCCTGTCGACGATGGGGACCACCTCGATCGAGGACGTCGCGGCGGTCCCCGGTCACGGTCGGCTGTGGTTCCAGCTGTACGTGTGGCGCGACCGCGCCGCGGCGGAGGACCTCCTCCGGCGCGCTCAGGCGGCCGGGTACGAGGCGCTCATGCTCACCGTGGACGTCCCGGTGGCCGGGGGGCGGCTGCGGGACGCCCGCAACGGGCTCACCATCCCGCCGAGTCTGTCGCTTCGCACCCTCGCCGACATGGCGCTGTACCCGGCGTGGTGGGCGAACCTGCTGACGACCCGGCCGCTGGAGTTCGCGTCCCTGACCCAGTGGTCGGGCACCGTCGCGGAGCTGCTCGACACCCTGTTCGACCCGACCATGACGGTCGACGACCTCGCGTGGCTGCGGTCGGTCTGGTCCGGACCCCTCATCGTCAAGGGCGTCCAGACGGTGGCCGACGCGCGCCGGGTCGTCGACCACGGGGCCGACGCCGTCGTCCTGTCCAACCACGGCGGCCGCCAGCTCGACCGGGCGCCGGTGCCGTTGCGCCTGGTGCCGGACGTGGTCGACGCCGTCGGGGACCGGACCGAGGTGTGGGTGGACACCGGGGTCATGTCGGGAGCGGACGTGGTGGCCGGGCTCGCGCTCGGCGCCCGGCTGGTCCTCGTGGGCCGGGCCTACCTGTACGGGCTGATGGCCGGCGGCGAGCGGGGTGTCGACCGGGCCGCGGAGATCCTCACCGGCGAGGTGTCCCGGACGATGCGGCTGCTCGGCGTCCGGTCCGTCGCCGAACTGTCCCCCTCCCACGTCCGCTTGCCGTGACCGGGAGGTGGGGCGCGCCCGCCGAGCGACCCGCTCAGCAGCGGGCGAGCATGTCGCGCAGCGCCGCGGCCTCGCGGGCATCGACGGCGAGGGACCACTGGTCCTTCACGGTGACCCACACCAGGGCGTAGTCGCACCACGCGGCGTCGTCCGGCGGGCGCCAGCGCGCAGGGTCCGAGTCGCCCTTGTCGGAGTTCACGGAGCCATCCGCGGCGACCAGCCCGTCGAGGTCGTTGGCGAACTCCGCCCGCTGGGCCGCGGGCCACTCGGACGCGCCGGACCGGTGGGCCTCCGCCAGCGGCACCACGTGGTCGATGGAGATGGCCTGCGCCTGGTCGGGGTCCTTCAGGTCGTCGAAGGCCAGGACCGCGCCGGTGTAGGGGTCGTCCCACGACCCGGCGACCACGTCGTGCGGGCAGTCGCCCTGTTCCTCGACGACGGCCGTCCCCGGCCGGGCGTCGCGCAGCAGGACGTCGTCCCGCTGGTTGCACCCGTTGCCGTCGACGTCCTGCCAGCGCTCGCCGTAGTCGTCCCGGTCGTAGTCCCCCGTGCCCGGCAGCGTCTCCGGCTCGACGGTCAGGGCGGCGACGGCGGCCTCGGCCTGTTCCGGGGTCAGACCGGGTTCCAGACCGCCGAGGCTCCGCCCGGGGTTCGTCTCCCCGGTCCCGGAGGCGCCCGGGGCAGGCTGGGGACCGTCGAGCGCCCCCGCCGCGGCGTCGGAGACCTCCCCGGCCAGCGCCCCGCCCGCAGCTCGGAGCCGGGCGACCGCTCCGTCGTCGCGCAGGACGAGTACCGTGCCGCCCGCCACCAGTGCCACGACGACAAGGGCAGGCCACCTCTTCCGACGTCTCGTCCGCCTCCGACGCTTCGACCTCGCCACGTGTCCAGCCTGCCAGCCGCCGGTCCGGGTGCTGCACGTCGAGGACGGGCCGAGGGCAGGACACGACCCCGTCGGCGTCGACCCCCCACAGCAGGCTTCACCGACGACGAGGGTCGAAGACCCACCTCGCCCGATCGCCCTCGGCGATGATTTCGGGTGGCTCCCGCCGTCCACAGCAGGTCCGCCGTCATTCTGTCCGCGAGAGGGAACCGTCATGCCTGCCGCCGACTCACCCCCCGCCAGAGCCACTCGTCGCGAATGGGTGGGCCTGGGCGTCCTCACGCTGGCCTGCCTGGTCTACGTCATGGACCTCACGGTGCTCCATCTGGCGGTTCCCCAACTGAGTGCGGACCTGCAGCCCACCGGCACCGAGCTGTTGTGGATCATCGACGTGTACGGGTTCATGGTGGCGGGGGCGCTGGTCACGATGGGCACGCTCGGCGACCGGGTCGGTCGGCGCCGGCTGCTGTTGATCGGGGCCGCGGCGTTCGGTGCGGTGTCGGTGCTGGCCGCGTTCTCGACGACGCCGGAGATGCTCATCGCGAGCCGGGCGCTGCTCGGCCTGGCCGGTGCCACGATCGCGCCGTCGACCCTGTCGCTGATCTTCCACATGTTCACCGACCC
>JBHJOS010000073.1:0-5346 GCA_050329415.1 Kineosporiaceae bacterium | reverse complement strand
CCGTTGCGGAGGTCCTGCTCGACCTGGGCGGTCACCCGCTCGAAGGCCAGCTCCCCGCCGCCGACGGTGCCGCTCGTCTCCGGCACCCCGGCCGCGATGTCGGAGACCATCCGGTCGAGGCGGTCCTCGACCGCCGCCAGCGTGCCCTCGGGGCCGTCCCCGGACACCGTGACGAGGACCAGGAAGCCCCGGCCTTCGGGGGCGACGAGGGGGGCCGCGGCCGGGTCGTCGGGAGCCAGGGCCAGTGGGTCGGCGACCGACGCGACGCCGGCCGTCGCGGTGAGGTCGGTCCGGGCCGACTCCACCGCGGTCCGCAGGGTTGCCACGGTCGGCGCGGCGAGCGGCGCCGCCGGGTCGACCCCCCGGACCGCCGCCCCCACGACGGTGTCGCCGCCCGCGGCCGCCTCGAGGATCTCGGTCCCGTCGACCGCGTCACCGGGTGCCGCGGGAGCGCCCTCGTCGAGGGTGTCGAACAGCGCCGGCCCGCCGAAGGCACCGCTCGACCCCGCCAGGCTGGCGAGCGCAACGAGCACCCAGACGGCCACGACTGCTCGCGGGCGGTGGGCGACCGCGCGGCCCCAACGTGCCAGGAGGCCGCCGGACCCGGCACCCGGCGGCCCAGGGTGCACGTCAGCGCTCCGCACCGTCCAGGTCGCACTCCGTGCAGGTGCCGGACAGTGCCACGTGCTCCGGATCGAGCGTGAAGGCCAGTTCGCGGGCCAGGTCGTGGCGCACCGCGTCGAGCAGGTCCGGCCGGACATCGAGGATCCGCCCGCAGGACCGGCACTGGGCGTGCAGGTGGGCCGCCTCGCGCAGGTGGTAGACGGTGCTGCCGTGGCCCTCGTGGACGTGCTGGACGATCCCGGCGGCGGACAGGGCGTGCAGCGCCCGGAAGACGCTGGCCCGGTGCACCGTGGGGTCGATCCGGCTCACGGCGGCGAGCACCCCGTCCACCCCCACGTGCCCGGGCATCGACTCCAGCGCGGTCACGACGGCCCGCCGGGGCGCCGTCATCCGTTCGCCGCGCGCGCGCAGGATCGCGGTCGTCCGGGTGACGACATCCGGCGAGGTCGCGCCGGTGGAGCCGACCTCGTCGGCCCGCGGGGCGGTCGCCGGCGGCTCGGCCCGACCGCGGTCAGCCATGGAGCAGGGCCGGCGAGCCGTCGTCGGTGGGCCGGTCGAGCCGGGGCGGTGGGTCGTCGGATCTCCGGGGGGCGGCGACCGGGGGGCGCGTCGGGGTGTCGACCCGTGGCACCGTGAGGGTCACGACCGTGCCCCGCCCCGGCGCGGAACGGATGTCCGCGCTGCCGCCCACCTCGCGCATCCTCGCCAGGATGGACTGCCGCACCCCGTAGCCGGAGGACCCGCTCATCTCGAAACCCCGCCCCTCGTCAGCGACCTGGACGCGCACGGCGTCGGGAGTCACGGCTGCCCGAACCGTGGCACTGCTCACCCCGGCGTGCTTCCCGACGTTCGTCAGGGCCTCCCCGACGGCCTGCCGCGCGGCGTCGACCGCGGCCGCGTCCACCTGCGGCTCGGCGCCGGACTCGACCTCACCGACCACGAGTCGCACCTCCAGGCCCGCGGATGTCGCCGCCGCCGCCTGCCGGCGCAGTGCGCCCGCGAGACCTGCCGCGGGGGGCGGATCGGCGCCGTCGCGTTCCAGGAGTTCCCGGATCTCGGCCGCCTGCGCGCGCGAGGCCGAGCGGATCGTGGCGAGTCGGCGGTGGGGATCCGTCAAGCGGTCACTCGACACCAGCGCGATCGCCTCGAGCGTCTGGAGCACCGTGTCGTGCAGGTCCCTCAGCTGCCGGGTGCGTTCGGCGGCGCGCCCCTGGCGCTGGCCCTCCCGCCGGGCGAGGCGGCGCCCGTGCCAGTACAGGGCGAGTGTGACGCTGCTGAGCGCGAACCCGATCGCCAGCCAGGCCTGCCGGACGACCAGCTTGTCGAGCGGCTGCTCACTCAGGGGGATGCCGTTGACGACGGTCATGGCGAGCTGGAGCGGGATCCCGACCAGCATCACGACCGCCCCGGCCCGCAGTCCGCGGGTTCCCGACCAGGTGGCCACCGCGCCCACCAGGTAGAACCAGGCGACGTCGTAGGACTCGGCGTTCTGGGTCCCGGTGGGCAGGGCGGCGGCGAGCGCGATGTTGAGCCCGACGGCCACGGCGAGGTCGGCGGGCATCACCCAACGCCGGTCGAGCAGCTCGCCGACCTTCCCGAGGAAGATCGCCACAGCGATCGCGCCCTGCGCCACGACCATGATGCCGACTCCGGCCAGTACCCAGCGGACGGCCGGGTCCACGACGGGGGCCACTCCGAGGAAGCCGATGACGGACGCCGGGGCCGCCACGCACCGGTAGACCAGGCCGGCCCCGGTGAGCCACCGGGACAGCAGCAACGACGCGGCGTCGGGTTCGCCGGGGGGCTCGTCCGGCGCCCGGCGGACACCGGTAGGGGTCCCCCGGTGCGCGCCCCCCGCCGCCCGAGCACTCATCGTGACGAGAAGGTAGGTCATCGCTGGGCGGGCGCCAAGGGGTGAGCGGGTCCAGGGACCCACCGGCGCGGGTCCCCGAGCCCTGGGCCGCCGAGGGGCGGACCGACATGGTGACGCGGTGAGTTCCTCGGCGCTGCTACGGGTCGTGCGGGTGGGGCGGCCACTGAATCTGGTCGCCCGGGTGTGGCAGGGCGAGCGGCGGGGGCGGCTGCCCGTCCGGGGCGACCGGCGGCAGCCTGCCCGGCGCGGTGTCGGCCTCGCGATCGGGGTGGCTGGTCTCGCCGTCGTGCTGGCGGCGGTGGGCGTGGCGCTCCTGTCGCGCGGTGACGGCTTCGGGCCGATCGTGGCGGCGGGGGAGCGGTCGAGCGAGGCTGGGTCCGCCCGGGTCGAGATCGTGACGGTGGTGGACGGCGGGGTGGGCCGGCCCAAGCAGCGGATCGACGCCACCGGCGTCGTCGACTTCCGGTCCTCGGACCGTTACCTGGACTTCCGGGTGGGCCCGGCGCAGTCCGAGGTCCAGGCCGTAGCCGGGGGGGTGGCGCTGTCGCTGGTCGAGGTCGGCGGGGACTCGTACTACCGGTACGCCACCTGGCAGGCCGACCAGCCGTGGCTGCGGACGGCCGGGGAGTCCGAGGGCGTGGGCGGGGCCCGGGCCGTGGACGACGTGGCCCTGGACGACGTGGTGCTCGGCAACCGGTGGGACGTGCTCCGGGAGGGCGTCGTGGACGTGCGCGAGGTGGGCGAGGAGACGATCCGGGGGGTCGACTCGCGGCACTACACGGTGGACGTCGACCTGTCGCGAGTCGAGCTGGGTCCGGCCGTGGCGGAGGAGTTGCCGGCGGTGGCGGGTGGCGAGATGGTCCTCGACGTCTGGGTGTCCGATCGGGTGGACCGGGTCCGCTACGTCCTGGAGTCGGCGTCATCCGGGGACGTGGCGGCCGCGGCGGGGGGTGGCGTGGGTCCCGCGGCGTCGGTGACCACGGTGATCGAGTATCACGACTTCGGTGTCCCGGCGGCGATCGAGGCGCCCGGCAACGCCCTGGACGACACCTTGACCGGCGGGGAGGGGGAGCAGTGACGGCCGGGCGGGTCTCCGCCGGGCGCCGGGGCCGCGGGCGGCGGGTGCGGGCCGGGTGGGTGCCTCGGGCCGGGGGCTCGCGGGGTGACGCGGGCCAGGTGGGGTTGGAGTACCTGGGGGTGGGCACGGCGGTCGTCGTGGTGGCGGGGTTGGTGCTGGGCCTGGTGACGGGGGCGGTGCCGTGGGTCGGGGCGGGGACCCGGGAGGCGGTGTGCGAGGTGTTCGACGCCGAGGGGGCGTGTGCCGAGGAGGTCGCGCCCGGAGAGGGGGAGGTGCCGGTCGCCTTCGGGGACCTGATCGGCTCGGGGTTCGAGGTGAGGGGGGTGGGGTTGCCGTCGTTGATCGAGCTGGGCGTGGACCTGGGAGGGGTGTCGTGGGGGGAGCTGCTGGAGTCGGGGGTGGATCTGTCGGGGGTGTCGTGGGGGGACCTGCGGCAGTGGGGGGTGAGGTGGGGCCCGGGTGACGGGCTGGTGCCGGTGGGGGACCTGCTGGAGAGGGTCGACCTGGAGGGGGTGGCGTTCACGTCGCTGACGGATCCCGGGTCGGGGGTGGACGTCTCGGGGGTGGACGTGTCGACGCTGCTCGACGCAGGCGTGGTGCTGGACACGGACGCCGCCACCCTGACGGAGCTGGGCATCACCGGGGTCGAGAAGCTCTTGGCCGGCTACGAGCCGGAGCAGGTGGCCGAGGTGGAGCAGGTGGCCGAGGTGGAGCCGGTCGCCGAGGTGGATACCGGGGCGCAGGGCGCGCAAGAGGTCGGGGTGGGGATGGGCGACTCGTCGGGGTTCCTGGCGGCGTTGCTGGAGCAGGGGCTCATCACCCCGGAGCAGTATGCGGCGTTCGCTGCGGACCTCGCGTTCCTGGCGGGGTTGGACGAGGTTCTGGCGTCGGGCGGGGTGGCGAGCTGGGACTCGCCGGGGCAGCGGCAGATCGACGAGCTGTTGGCGGCGTCCCAGGCACAACTGACGGAGATCCTTGCGCAGCCCGTGGATCTGGGCACGGGGCCGACCACTGCGCAGACGCTGGCGTTGTACGCGCTCGCGGGCACGAGCGACCGCGCGTTGCAGGAACTGACGATGAACTGGCTGTTCGTCAAGTACCCGGAGTTGGAGTTGCGCTACGACGCAGGGGCGGACTCGTTCTCCTGGTGGCACCAGGGCGACCCGCAGTCCTCGCCGTTCCTGGACTCCCTGATTGCGAATCTCACGCCGATGGACATCGAGAACAAGCTGAAGGCGGCGCTGCGTCGGGATCGTTCCGGGCCCCGGGGGGAGGAGTACTGCCGGTCGGAGGAATGCGGGATGCGGCGGGTTGGAAGTGACGACCACGAGTTCAGCGGGGTGTTCTCGGTGCGCCCGAAGTTCGAGGCGGTCAACGCGGACCTGAACGCCGACCTGACGATGTACGGCGACGGTTTCCGGTTGTCGGTGGTCGGGCCGGCTATCGGGTTGGGCAGGAGCGACCGGCGGGACGACACGTTCGAGGTGCCGGGGGATGCGCGCCTGGGGTTCGACATCGACGACAATCGGGTCGAGAAGCGGGACGGCGACAATGCCGACGGTCAGGACCTGCTGATCCGCGAGTGGTTGACGCGGATCGATCCGGGTCTGCTGGAGGGATCGGACAGCATCGCTGTGAACGCCCAGGGCGAGGTGGTCCAGGGAGGGCCGGGGGACGACTCGCTGCTGCAGATCGGCGGTGAGGTGACGTACGACGCCGGCGGTGGCGTGAACACCGCGGTGATCACCGATGGGTCGACGACGACGGTGGT